>JBFHIJ010000016.1:0-53566 GCA_041596515.1 Chlorobiota bacterium | reverse complement strand
TTTCGCATCATCAGATTCGATTTTAGAACGAAGACGTTTGATATATACGTCGATAATGTTTGATTCAGGATCAAAGTTGTGTTTCCAAACGTGTTGAGTGATTGTAGAACGGCTCAAAATACGGTTTTTGTTTCTCATCAAATACTCAAGCAAAGCATACTCTTTAGTAGTAAGCTCAATCTCTTTACCGAAACGATAAGCTAAGTGAGATACAGTATCAAGGATTAAATCACCACAGCGCAATTTAGTTGATTTTTCTGGGCTAGAGCGGCGCAAGATAGATCTCAAGCGAGCTGCAAGCTCTTCAAAGCTAAATGGTTTTGGTAAATAATCATCAGCACCAAGGTCAAGCCCTGCAACACGATCTTCAGTAGTACCGCGAGCTGTAAGCATCAACACTGGAGTAGCAACACCTGCATCACGCAACTCTTGCAATACTGTAAAACCATCTTTACCTGGAAGCATAACATCAAGTAAAATAGCATCAAAGTGGTTGTTCATAGCCATTTCTAAGCCTGAAACACCATCTGCAGCAGTTTCTACGATGTAGCGTTCTTCTTCAAGACCATGTTTGATAAAACTGGCTACTTTTCTTTCGTCTTCGATAACCAAAATTCTCATGACAATACCTTTTATAATTAGTGTGAAAACTGAAATATTCTTTTATTTGACTAAGTATAGCGGATAAATCTCTTTTGCACCGCTAGAGAATTCTAAGCTAATATAATACATACCATTTGCAGCGGGTGAACCATTGTCTTTGGTGCCGTCCCATATCTCACAATAAGCTATGCCCGGAGACCTTGGCAAGTTAGCCACTGGCTCTGCGACTATCCTATCGCTTTGGTCGTATATTCTTAAAGTCACATTAGTTTCTTCGGGTACCCTATAGACTACTCTGGCTTCTTCCAAAGGTGGCCTAAACGGGTTAGGTGCTACGATTTCTATATATTTAGGTTTATAGTTAGATATCACTGTATCAGTCCTAACGCAGGAACTCTCACAGCAAACACGTAGTATCAATGTATCGGGCGTTTCAAGAGGCACATTCCATATATATTCCTCTTGCATAGCTGCCACTCTGTCTATCATCGTAAATGTCTGTCCCATATCAGGTGAGACAGAAACAGAAATTGTATCGCAAGTGTATTCAACTTCATCAGCTTTCCAAGCTATACGTATATTTGGACAAGCTGTTTCAGATTTTTCAAATGTGACCGGAGCTAATGCCGGTTTAACTTTAATGCTTAGAGCCTCGGAATAGCTCTGGTAATCTGCTTTTTTTAGATTTAATCTAACATAAACTATGCTATCTGAATCGGGAGACGAACAATTATAAAAATTAACGCATGGAATTTCAAAATTTATTGCAAATTGTGAAATTTCTCCCATATCTATATGACAATTATCTAAGTCACATATTTTATTCCAAATTAAATTGTCTTCGCTCCACTCTACTTCTGCCGAATCCACACATGATACTGTGCCTGTCAGGTTAACTAAATCACCTACTCGGTAATATTCTTCAGCTAAGTCATCGAACACTATATCAGGATAGCCAAAACTTAGCAATGTAGTTGTGTCACAAAGCACGCCGGGGTTGGAACTTGACTCTAAAATGAATCTTCCTTGCCTTCCTGCGACTAATGTATCTGCAATATACGAATAAACTACGGTATCAGTCAAGTTGTTTATTGCTTTATCTATTAAAATTGCATTATTGATGGGCTCTTCGTCAAAATATTCTTGGAATTTTAAAATAACGTCTGAGACGTTACCAAGTAGGTTTTCCCATACGATGTCCAGTGTATCGCCGTAGCATATCTCCAATGGCGGTTCTTGATATTCACTAGGAAATAATACTTTGATTGGCTTGATTTTATTCAAACCTATTGCATAAGTGCTATCGTAAGTTGTCACAATTATGTCATTGAGCTCATCACCTTCCAAATCGGATATCGCTACCGAAGAAATAGTCTGCATCGTAAAATCTTTGACAAACAGTGTATCTAATATTTTACCTGTTTGAAATCTTTTGTCATTATAATCTCTCAAACGAACTACTATAAGTTTTGAGCCATCCACTAGTACTATTTCATCTTTTCCGTCATCGGCACCATCCAAGTCGTTCACTGCGGCTACCCAGCCATTAATATTTGTAGTTGCAATAGTGTCAAATGGAAATAGATATTCATTAGGCCTGTCAGCTTTAGGCACTGCCGGGCCTGAGTTATATCTCATTATCATTAATTTAGAAGATGCGAAAGCAAATTCCTTTGTGCTTTGAGTTATTATCAACTCGTTTCCGGGGTTATTAGGATAGTACTCAGCCCAAGAGTTTGAAGCATTACCGTCTACGTTACCTACTGCTACAGACCAAAAATGATTTTTATTGCCTTTGAAAGGTGGATTAAACAAATCATCTACCATAGTAATAGGATCTCCTGCTAAAACTGCACTGCCATCACCTTTTGCATAGTATAAATGTAAACGGGAAGTGCCAAAAGAGCCGTCATAACCTTTGTACTGTTCTGTAAGTAAAATAAATTTATCTTGGTTAGAAGTCGGATCTTGTAAATCAATATAATATGGAATGATTACCGGACGGCTTATGCCATCTGCGATAAATGATAGATCCTGTGGGAAAACACTCTGACCAAGTCCATTAGATAATGTACTGAATCCTAATAAATAAGGCCTGTCGGAATATGTTGTACCGATGTCAGTGACATTTGGATTGGCATCTATCCCCTCTTGTAATTCAGTTGAATTGAAAACAGGCAGCAAAATAGAATTTTGGCCTTCTACATAAGAAATAGAAGGGGTAGTAAATGAAACCTCAGGTCCCAAATTTAAACGATAATCTAAATCATCTCCGATGTTAGGCAAAGGAAACGAATTTAAACTACCACCGGTATTAAATACAGTCAGCCCTCTGAAATAAGGAGCAGAAGCAGGATTTCCGGTACCTGAAATCTCAGGGTAAGCCATATTTACAGTAGCATATAGTAAATGTTCGCCATTTTCATTTTTTGCAAATATCGGTTTGATACTAGCCGACACGTTTGGAGCAAACGGACGTAAATCGATTGCTAATCTACGCAGCATTTCAGGTTCCATTGTTTCAGAATCAAACCCTGCTATGTAAGAATATGCTAAGGAGTCAGGATTATGATATTCAATAGTCTCCAAAGCCATCATCATCAGACCTTGCTCTTGTAAACCTACTCCGGCTGAAGTCGAATCAAAAAGAAGGGAAATCCCCTTTATTCCCTGCGGAATAACTCCTGCCATGCCATCTGAAAAAGAGGACTTGCCTAATAACCTACCTGTACCTGAGAGCACAATAAGATCATCACCTATTACAGCGGTTATTTCATTAGGAGCATACCTAAATTCATTCATTAGCTTACCGTTATTAACCACATTGCCAATTAATGGCTGAACATCACCAGAAATATCAGGGTTAGACCATTTAACAAGAAATGAGTCAATATCCTGCTTCTCTGATTTTTGTGATATGTATTTAGTAGCCGAAGAGTTCCCATTAGGATAACGCCAATTCACTGGGCTGGCATTATTCACCTGAGCATTTGCCTCCACAGAAAAAAACGTGAACGCAAAAACTATTGCTATCAAATAAGATAGGTCATATTTTAATTTTCCGATTTTCACGGTACTTATAACTGATTCTCTTTGTAAGCACATAAGTCCCCAATCCAAAGATAGTAAATTTAACACAACATTCACAAGGAATTTAGTCGCATAAATATGAAAAGTTTTCCACATTACACAACGCAACCGTTATCATGCATAAACTATACCAAAAAAAATGGAGAGGTAAGTGCAAGAAATAAACCTGTTAAATGAGTTAGGGCAACCGTGAGGTTTGCCCCACGGATGAGATACTCTCCCCTACCTCTTTTTCTTCGGATCTATCTTGTGCATATCTTTAATGATTTTGGCTAGTGTTTTACCTCTGCGTTTCTTATCTGCGCTGGTGGCTTCGAAATGGGCACTTTCTCTCTCCATTTTGATGTAGTTTTCGTAAGATTTCCGGTTGATTTCGCCGGCTTCGACTGCTGCAATTACTGCGCAACCCTTTTCGTTTGTATGAGTGCAGTCGCTGTATTTACAGTGTTCTGAGTAGGTATAGAGCCAGTCGAAAGTGGTTTCTATCCCCTGCTCCTGATTTACGACACCGACTTCTCGCATACCGGGAGTATCGATAATAATTGCACCGTTTTGTAGTAAGATAAGCTCTCTGTGGCTGGTAGTGTGGCGGCCTTTATTGGTACTTTCGCTTAAAGAGCTTGTTTTCATCACTTCTTCGCCCCTAAGTGTATTCAGCAAAGTCGACTTGCCCACACCCGAAGAGCCAAGCAGGCAGTACGTCTTGCCATTTTCCATTTTGTCTAATAGTAAGTCGATGCCGTCGCTGGTCTCATTGCTTACAGCAAGCACATCTACATCTTTTATCCTGTCTTTGACACTTGTTATTATTTCATCTAACTCTGAATTATCAGCAAGGTCGGTTTTAGTTAGTAGAATTATAGGTGTTACTTTGCCGTTGTAGCATAATGAAAGGTAGCGCTCAAACCTGTTTAGATTGAAATCTCTATCGACAGCCTGCACTAGAAAAGCATAGTCTATATTAGTCGCAATAAGTTGCACCTCGCCATACTGACCTACCGCCTGACGTGACAGCACAGATAACCTCGGAAGAATCTTCCGAATAACAGCAAATTCCGGATCATATCCGGTCAAGACTACCCAATCTCCAACTGCAGGAAAGTCCTCGCGGGATTCGGCAGCGAACCTCATATTACCGGTAATTTCTGCATCCACTATGCCGGACAGCATGGCAACACTATATCTTTCTTTATGCTCTGCGACGACTCTACCGATTTCATTTATAGAAAGGTCTTTTGTTAGGAATACTTGTTCCAAATCCGTAGTAAAACCAATATCTTGTAACTTCATTACTATTTTACCATTATATAAATAATGCTTATACTGATAAAGAGATTAATAAGTTTCACATATTGCAAAAAAAAACAATCCCTGCTGAGAGATTGCTTTATCATTTAGACGTAAGTTTGAAGCTATGTTATTATCTTTGATATCTCTTTAAATTCCGGAGTGCCTGAGTATCTGCAAAGTTCAAAGAGTATAGACTCATAAGTGCTGACAATTGCACCTTCCTGTAGTAGTCTACTGATAGCAGTTGTTTTGTCTTGAAGATTTCTGGAAGAAACGCAATTTTCAATTACAACAGGTTGGTAACCTGCTTTGATCAAATCCAGAGAAGTCTGAAGTATACAGATGTGTGATTCAATCCCACAAATCAGAACATTCTTCTTGCCTTCTTTCTTTAAAAATGTCATATACTCATCCATATCACAGCAACTAAAAGCCATTTTTTCGATAGGATTGTAACTATCTCCCAAAGCTGCTTTTATATTTTTTGTTGTTTCACCAAGTCCTTTAACATACTGCTCGGAAACAAAAATAGGCAAGGAAAGAGCTTTTGCACCCTTGATCAGCTTACAAGTGCTATCCTCAAACTGCTGATAATCATGTATATGTGGAAATAATCTGCTCTGAATATCGATCACCAATAGACTGGTTTCTTCTTTTATCAAACGCATTTATAATCTCTCCATAAAGATAAAAAAGCAATTTAAGGCAAAAGTTTGACAATATAAAGTAAGATTTGTAAGTGAATTTGGATAGATTATTTTTCAGTTAGCAGATTTCCTATTGATAATTAATTCACACATATTCTTTATAGTAGCATAGCCTGCAGAGACTATATGCAGTGATTATTCTAATTTGTGCATTTTTCTAAGTTTAGCTATTAACATCATTTAACGCAAAATTGTCAGATAATAAACTAGTTACTCTTATATTTTTTGTAATTTTGTATTTTAGCATATAATAGGCATTTAAGAATGAGAAAAAGCAATTTTAGAAATATTGCAATCATAGCACACGTTGACCATGGTAAAACTACATTGGTTGATGGTATGCTTCGCCAAAGCGGTACATTCCGCGATAATCAGCAAGTAACTGATAGAGTAATGGATTCCATGGACCTTGAAAAAGAGCGTGGCATTACTATTACTGCAAAAAACACTGCAGTATGGTACAAAGATATTAAAATAAATATCATGGACACTCCCGGTCACGCCGATTTCGGTGGTGAGGTAGAGCGTAGTCTTAATTTAGTAGATGGTGCTTTGCTACTAGTAGATGCCAGTGAAGGTCCTTTACCACAAACGCGTTTCGTACTAAAAAAAGCTCTGGCTAAAAGCTTGCCTATTATACTTGTTATTAACAAAATCGACAGAGCTGACGCAAGAGTTCAAGAAGTAATCAACGAAGTCTATGATTTATTTATAGATTTAGATGCAAGTGAAGACCAACTTGATTTCCCTATCCTATATACTGTAGCCAAAGAGGGTGTGGCTCACTTAGAGCTTGAAGACGACAACACCACTTTGATGCCATTGTTTGACACCATTATAAATAGCATCCCAGGCCCGGAAGTAAATGACGATGCGACTCCGCAGTTCCTTGTTACTTCATTGGACTACGACTCTTATGTAGGTCAGATAGCTATTGGCAGACTTTCTAACGGCAAGTTAAAGCTTAACGAACCATATACTCTTTGTGGTGAAAAAGAGAACATCAGCCCTGTTAAATTTTCAGCTCTATATTCATTTAGAGGACTGGACAAAGTCAAAGTAGATTTAGTTGAGGCTGGTGACATCATCGCAGTAGCCGGTTTGGATAGTGTAAGCATTGGTGATACTATTTCTTCTTTCGAAAATCCGGAAGCTCTTCCAAGAATCTATGTAGATGAGCCTACTGTTTCCATGATTTTTTATGTAAATAATGGTCCGTTTGCCGGCACTGAAGGTAAATACCTTACTTCTCGTAACTTATCAGGTCGATTGCAGCATGAAACATTGAGAAACGTTTCCCTTCGAGTGGAAAACTACGAAGATAGAACTGATGCTTTTAACGTATCAGGTAGAGGCGAGCTTCAGATGGCTGTGCTTATCGAAACAATGAGAAGAGAGGGATATGAATTTATGGTTTCCAAGCCTCAGGTAATCATTAAAGAAGTTGACGGTGTGAAGTGCGAACCTATAGAACGCGTTTTTATAGACTTACCTGAAGAAAATGCAGGCACAATCACTGAGCGCCTTCAAATAAGAAAAGGTCAGATGGTCAATTTTGTCAATAATGGCTTTGGCCGTGTTGATTTAGAGTTTACCATTCCTTCTCGTGGCTTGATTGGCTTCCGTTCTCAGTTTTTAACTGAAACTAAGGGTGCTGGTATCATGAATACACTTTTTGAAGATTATCAGCCTTGGTGTGGCCAGATTCCTCAGAGAAAAAATGGCGGTATAGTAGCAGACAGAGCAGGCAAAGTTACTGCTTACGCTTGCTTAGGTATGGAAGACAGAGGCGAGCTATTCGTAGAAGTAGGTACTCAGGTTTATATGGGTATGGTAGTTGGTGAAAGGAATAAACAGGAAGACCTTAACGTTAATATTACCAAAGAAAAGAAACTTACTAATATGCGTGCATCAAGTTCTGACCAGACAGTAGTGCTTAAAACTCCAAAGAGAATGTCCTTAGACGAAGCTATCGAGTTTATAGCAGAAGATGAATTGGTAGAGATTACTCCTCTAAATATTCGTCTTAGAAAAATGTACTTAGATCCACATGATAGAAAAGTAAAAACAAGAAGCTAAGCTTTTTGGTATAAGTAGCTATAAAAAAAATCGGATGACTTTTACTGCCATCCGATTTTTTTTTACAAAATATAGAAATAGAGACTCTACTTTTCTTTTATCAGATAGAGTTCGTCTCTGTAATATTGGTCTAGTATAACTTTATTTTCTCCCATCGGATAGAAATCATTATAATAAATTTTACAGTTGCCATTTATATCTACAAGCAACTTTTGGTCTATGATTTTACCTGTCTCAAGATCCAAATTCAATCTATAATATCCATTTTCATTCTTGAAGAAATCGTCGTTTTCTATAACAGCCGGTAGAATACCTGTAAGCTTATTATCTTTTACTTCAAAATGTGAACCACCCTGAAGCAAATATTGGTCTGTATAGTTATTCCATGTCATTAAAAAGTTATGATATGAAAACTGAGCGTTCGCCCACTTGAGGTCCATATTTTTATCTAAAGCTACAAAGTATTTATCTCCGGAAAAACCTCCAAATACTATTTGGCTTTCTACCGCATATAGTTTAGTAGTCAAAAGTTCCAAAACTAAATAGTAGTTTCCCTTATGTTCGATTAAATTTGTAATTTTCATCTCAGGTATAGATGTCGCTTCAAAATCATTTTCTTGTTTTGAAACTGCGTCTAATATCTCATGATAAGGGATAAGTTTAGCATATTCAATTTGACCTTCCTTTTTGTCAAATTTAGTAACTACTACACCACCATTTCCATGATTACTATATACATAGTTAAAAAACATTACATCAGTACCATTTTCAGATTTCATCTGATTAGTAGGATAGTAGTCTTCTGAGTATCTGGCTTTATTAGTCCAGTCTGGTAACTTATCTAATTTCTTTAACATATCTTTATTAGTCTTTTCGCTATGCTTGATTTTTGGCATTTTGTAGCTATCGTTTTGATGTAACTCTCCATAGGAGCGGTTAACACTATAATAAAACTCATAGTTATCATAATACATACTGGTAATCCAGACATCACTATTGTCGTCGATGCAAAAATCAATTGTACCTTTTCTATCTATAATGTCTGATTTGATACGATTTCCTTCTTTATTGAAAACGTCAGCAGTCCATACAGACATAAGTCTTCCATGCTTATGATTCATGTATATAACAAAGTATTCTTTGTTTGGTGAAACTTTGATAGAAGGTTCGAAGCTGTCGATATAGTCGTCATAGTCGTACTTTACACCGTTTCCGTACTTGCCAAGGTACTTTCTAAGCATTACCTTTTCAGATTCCACTTTTTTAGTTTCTATATTCCATATACGGAGAAAAACACTGTATGGTTTAGTATCACTTCTGTAATCTATGTAAGAAAACAGATATAACTTACCATCTTTAACAAAGTTGCTTAAATAGCTCTCTGTATTAAGGCAGGTTATAAAATCGTACTCTTTTAAGCCATCATTTGTTATCTCAGAAATAGTAAAAGTACTTTTATCAAGATTCAAAATATCAGGTTCTGATTCAGATAGCGTAGTCACCCCTGTTATTTTATCTCTATATTCTTTACTAATAGCAAAAGTCTTGCTATTATCTTCTGTAGTGAAGATTTCAGAAATGTTAGATTCTGATACGAATTCGTTTACCAATTCAATATTTTCAGTGCTATAAATATCTAAGGAAGTCCTTTGAACTCCACAAGAAGTAAGGAGCACTATCAATAGAATTGGTATTATTTTAATATATAACTTCATTTTCTCTCCTTAAATTTGAAGGTAAATTCCAAGACCAACCTTTAAATATTTCCCCGGTATAATTTGTGAATTCATGTAAATAGGTACGCTTAGGATTACTGACCTCACTTCAGAACTAAAACTAATTTTATTCTGGAATTCATAGTCAAAGGAATTGTCTTCATCAGACGGTAGCATCTCATGGCCATAGTATTGTCCAAAGTCATTTTTATCAAAGCCTAAGTTATGGTATCCAATCCCAATTTTAAAGCCGGTTCCATTAGGAGCATAGTATCCCGGGCTAACATATTTAAATCCGAACTTTGGAGCTAAAGCCGCAAAAGTTCCGTTCAAGTCTCCAAGATTATATGTAAATTCAAGGAACTTATATCTTAAAGTTAAAAGTTTAAAATTATCTACTTTGCCACCGTTTTCTAAGTTTTCTATGACATCAAGTTGGAGCCCTAACCCGAAACCTTTATAATTAGCCATGAAGTTATATGACATAATTTCTGCTTTGAGATAAGTCCTTTCGTCTCTGGTTACAAGTACTTCATCATCATAATAACTTTCGGGAATTATTAATACATTACTTGGGCCATCATGTTTCATACTTTGATGCCAGCCATAAGCGATGGTAATTCCGTAGTTCCAATCTCTTTCTTTTCTAGATGATCTTTCGACTGCTCCTAACATATCTGCTAACATTTCAGGTCTTTCACCTCTTTTGATATAATTATCAAAATCTCTCATCCTTTGGTCTTTTTTAGCATAGTTTTTCTGCATTGCGTCTAATACTTCATTCCATTCGTCACAGTCTACTTCATAACCATCTAAAAACAAATCTAATTGATTGTCTATTTTCTCGTTATAGTTGTCATATTTACCAGTGTTCAAATCTGTTTCGCGGGCTCTCGTCAAGCTACCATAGAATTTTTCAGTATACTTATAAGACTCATCTTCTTGATATAGTTCACATTGGTAAAATGCGTAAAACAATTCGTAAGATGCTTTAAAGAAGTAAGCAAGAGTATAATTAGAGTCAAAGCCAAGAGCTTTATTGATATGATTTAAAGCTTTATCCAACATTTCTGCACGATTGTCATCGTCTTCGTAATAGTTGATATTAATAAACGCTGCCTCAGCTTTACAAAGTTCTTTGTATGCTTCTTTGTTGTCAGTCCCAATTAGCTCTTTCAGTGAGTCATTAGCATCTTTTGCATTTTCGAGAGCTTTACTTGCATAATCTATAGATCTCAAAAAGCCACTACCCTCTATTGCCACAGATACTTGTTTGGCAAAAATAGTACCTACAACTTTTCCGTCCAGATTCACACAAGGGCCACCGCTGTTTCCACTGTTTAATGCTGCAGTTGTATTTAATGTAGAGTCATTAGGAATACCTGAAATAATACCCCAGGTTACTTTCACGTCTTTACTGCCACCCGGATAACCGATAGCTAAAACTTCGTCTCCATGATTGATGTTATTTTTGTTTTCAAATTCTAAGAAAGGAAGATTCGTTTTATCGACTTTCAATACTGCCATATCCATGTCCTGATCAGACCATAGAGTATAAGCAGGAATAGTGTCATTAATATCGCCTTTAGATAGTATAACGTTAATAACTACTGCACCATCAATAACGTGGTGATTAGTAATGATATAACCGTCTTGCGTAGCAATATACCCGGTGCCACTGCCGCTGTTTGAGCGAAACCCAATCTCGGGCAATTCGGATGCTAAAATTTTTACAACTGCATCTTTTGATTTATTAAATGCAGCTTGCTTTGTTTGGCCATATAGATTGTAGCTTAAGAAAAGAGCTACTAATAAAATATAGGAAGTAACTTTCATTTTCATTCTTTTTGTTTGTGATAAAAACTTAGTCTTTAATAACTGATTTTAAATAATATGGAGGCAATCCATACAATATATACCCATAGAAGTCTGCTTTTCTGATATTTGTTTTGATATTATTAAGTCCGCTAATTACCGGTCTCATTCTAGCTTTTTCAGCAGCTATACCAAACTTATCAAACTTGCTTTTATCAAGATAAGCCATCGCATTTTCCGGCATTTTGCCTACAGGATACTCTTCTTTCATCAGAATCTCGCGTATTTCAAATACATAAGCTTTGTAATCAGCATATATTTTTTGTGCTAAAGTTTCTTGATAGTCTTCAGCTAAAGCCCAGAAATAAAGTTTACTAAAGTATGTTTTGAAATAAGCCGGTATGATGTTAGTTGAACTGCCTTTCATAGCTTCAGTAGCTAAGTCTAAGGACTGTTTTCTTAATTCAATTATCTTTGATATCATTTCGGTGTCATAGCTTTGCATTTCGCACTCAAAAGCCTGCCCCAATTTATCTAAAGATTCAAATTCCGGGATAGCGCTGATTATTGAATCTTTAGCGTCAATCGAGCTCATGGCATCATGCACCAAATCTATATTCGCCATATAAGCAATACCTTCGGTAAAAAGATCAACTTCTTTATCCACTATCAGACCTGCCAAATGCCCGTCCATAGTAATCACAGGTGCACCAACCCCTCCGGGGTTTACTGCTGCACCCACTGTGATAATGGTATCCTTTGGACTCCCACTCAGGATTCCCCAAGTAGTTTCAAGGAAAGTAGAGTCTCGCCTACCGCAGTTGAAAACCATAATCTCATCAATCTGAGATAATTCTTTGCTTGATTTCATTTTAATTGGAGTAGTATTTAATTCAGGCACACGAAATACTGCTATATTGTGCAAGGAATCTTTCCAGATTAGACATGCACCGTATCGCTTTTGAGTCGTATATTTGAATATATTGACTACCGAACTATCATTAATAAAATTCAGTGAAGTAAGCACAAGATTCTTGTCTATTACCACACCACTTTGAACTCTATACCTGCTACTTACAGCAGATTTTGAAAGCTCATGGCATTCTAATCGAACCAGATAATCTTTGCTTGACTTAATTAGTTCCTGCTTGTCACTGAGAGCTAAAGAGGGTAAGCTCCATAGCAAAGCAAGAGCGACTAATAAGTGTCTCATAAGATCCCCTAAATAATCCAAAATAATATGTACAATAGATTAATTCATTATTGAAGACAAATATATGAATATTATCGAATACATACTAATAGAAATTACTATTTTAGAATAGAATATATAATATATTAACTATAACAGATGATTTTCAGTTGAATTGGAAATATAGTTCTGATTTTTGGTATTTTATAATTTAAATGAAGTAATTATATACAAATTGAGAATGTGCAATATAGAAGTGATTGGATTGGATAATTAATGATAGATTATAAAAATCGGATAACTGTTATTGCTATCCGATTTTATTGATATAAGGAAGTATATTTCTAATTTACTTTATCATTATTAACATCTTTAGCTACTCTCTGCTCTGATGTCCTTTCATGATTTTGACCATTAGGTTTGCCATTAGATCGGTAATTTCTATTATTCGAATTATTATTAGAATTTCCGTTATAGCGTTTGTTACTATTCTTACGAGGCCCGTTAAAATTCTTTTTACCGCGATTTTTTGGATTGTCTCCTGAGAGGAGGTGGTCTGTTAGTTCGCTATTGTTTTGGCTATGATGAGAATCCTGCATTCTATTCATGATTCTCTCTACTTGCTGCTGCAAGGCAGGTCTGCGTTTCTGTTCGCCACCTTCGGGTGCATCTTCTAACTCTTGTATTTCTGCTAAAGCACGAATTTCATCTTCGTCATATTCTTCATTTTTGAAGACTTTCCCTTTACCAATCAGAGAGAGTATTTCAGCTTTCTCTAAAGTCATGTATTTTTTATGAGTCACATTGTACAAATGTGCTATATCTTTAAATACATCCACTTTAATTAGTTTAGCTTCAGAGCCATCCTCCAATACAATTTTAGATCGTAGCTCAGGGTACTCTTCAAAGGCAGCTTCGTATGTCTCATATTCATAAAGCAGACAGCACTTTAATCTGCCACAATAGCCACTTAGTTTGGCTACGTTGTTAGAAAGTTGCTGTTTCCGAGCATGGTCAAGTGTCACATGATTAAACTGAGGCAAGAAAGAATTGCAACAAAGCTCTAAGCCACATGCACCAAATCCACAGCCTATTCGTTTCGTTTCTTCACGTGAAGAAATCTGACGAAGCTCTATACGCGTCCGAAAAGTGCGAGCCAAATCTTTTACAAGCTCACGGAAATCTATCCTTTGAGCTGCTGTAAAAAATATAGTCAATCTTTGTCGGTCAAACTGCCATTCAGTTTCTGTAATCTTCATTTCAAGATTATAGGTTACTACCATTTCTTTAGTTTTTTCGAGCGTTAGTTTCTCTTCCAAAGAAACATTTTGCTGAATCTCGTAATCTTCGGCAGTTGCATGTCTTAGTACAATATAGTTGTCTTTTGCAATTTCTTTATAAATATTCTGTAGTTTGCTTGAAGCAACCTGACCATTACAACTTACAGAGCCCATTTCAGTTCCGTTATCAGTAGTAACGATAACGTCATCATAAAGCTCGACGTGCAAGTTATTAGGGTTCTTAAATATGTGTCTTCTATTTCCTTTAAACTGGACTTCTACGAACTCAGACTCACCTACTATAGTATAAGCAGGATGAACCGCGTCGCTTTCTTCAAGTCCTAAGCTCATTGGAGCTTTAAGTACACGAAATTTTAGTGAATCCTTATTAAATGGTTTTAGTGTGCCTCCTGTGTTATTTAAATCATCGTTATGTGAGTCAGATCTATGGTCATTCATAGTAATTCCTTAGAGTAAAAATCAAATCTATAATAATCAACTTTATAGAATATGTTTGTATAGGCTAATACTCAGCCTTAATATGCAATTTAAAAAATTATCTCATTTAATCAAGGAAAATATCTCTCAATTCTAAAAATAAAGTAACTAAAGCTAATTGTGGATTGATGTTTTGCCTAATTCTTTTTATAGCTTCCTCTATCTTTAATATTGTCAGAGCTAAGTCTTTGCCTTTATAGTGAGATGCGAACTTTTGTATAACGTCCTTCTGATCTATATTTATCACTTTAGGTTCGTCAGATACGGAAGAAATGGCCACATCTCGCATCCATATCAATAAAATATTTAAAGCTTTGTCTAATTTATTTTTATTTCTGGAGGCAGTTAGTTCATCTATTTTATCCAAAAGCTCTATTCTAAAGACATTTTTCTTCATAGCACTTCTTAGTAAATCAATCATGCCAAACCGAAGATCTTTCATATCTTCGTCAAGCATATTTTTTGCTAAAGTGATAGACCCCTGTCCAAATATTGCTGCTATTCTAGCATTGACTTCATCTATGCTATATAAGTTTTGCAAACTTTCTATAACTTCTTCGTCTGAAAGTCTACTACATTTTATTTGCTGGCATCTTGATTTAATAGTCTGTAGTATTTGATCCTGCCTGGAAGTAATCATAAAGATTGTTACATTATCATGTGGCTCTTCCAGATTCTTCAAAAATGCATTAGCGGATTCGACTGTCATCTCATCTGCCGAAAAGACCATTAGTATTCTTCTACCTCTGCCGGAGCCTGAGAGTGCTAGGTTTCTATTGGCTTGCCTTATAGAGCCTATTTTGATTTGACTTGCATTTGCAATAGAAAAAGGATGATACTTATCTTTTGCTTTAAAGGCAAATTGTTCTTTGATTTCATCCATTTGCTCATCGCTAAGCGAAGCCAGAGGGTTTTCATCTTTTTTTGCAGTACTTTTCCCAGTGGGCATTGCGTGAACAAACTGTAAATTATTATGACTCAATGCATCTATTTGCTTACAGTTTTTGCAGGAATCACAAGCATTGACTGTATCGCCTTCTCTAATCTGGTGTTCACAATTCACAACCTTTGCAAATTCAATAGCCAAAGCATCTTTGCCAACTCCCTCGGGTCCCCATAGCAAGTATGCATGGGCTATACGCCCTTCTAATATGGCTTTCTGCAATATTTTTTTTTCTCGTTCGTGCCCTAATATCTGATACCAAGCCATAATAAATTTTTAATAGTTTATAAAAGGCTAACTTTTTTAACTTCAGACAAACAAATTAGTAAATAAATATGTTTAACTCAAATAAATTGTAAGAGATATTGGTATGTCAAAGAAAAAAAATGAAACAGATTCGCAATTAGTGAACTCTTACGAAAGGGTGGTAGAGTGGGAAATAATTCAAGACCAACCCATTGGTTCTACCTGCCACCACGGCAGAGGTGATTCTTGCAACGTTGACAGAGCAAAATTAGACAGATCAAAACCACCGCATGAAACTTTAAATTTAACAAAAGAAGATATGATAGCAGCCCTCAGAAACATGATGATGGCTCGCTTCACTGACGAAAAGCACTTAACTTTAGTAAAGCAGGGCAAATCGTTTTTCCATATTGGATGTAGTGGGCACGAAACAGTGCAGACTGCTGTTGCTTTTACTTTGGAATCTAAAAAAGATTGGGGATGGACTTATTATCGTGATTTGGCGTTTACCTATGGCATGGGCTTAACTCCTAAAGAGTACTTCCTACTTGCTTTTGGTAAAGCTGATGACCCCGCTACAGGTGGTCGCCAGATGCCGGGTCACTACGGTCATCCCGGATTGAATTTGCCGACTCAATCTTCTTCTACCGGTACTCAGTATTTGAATGCTGTTGGTACTGCGCTTGCTTCCAGAAAAAACGGTACTGATGAAATAACTTATGTAGCTTCAGGTGAAGGCACTACCTCTCAGGGTGAGTTTTATGAAGCTGTAAACTGGGCTACTCGCCAAAAGCTACCGGTACTCTTTACTATTCAAGATAATGGTTATGCCATCTCAGTGCCTCGCGAAGATCAATCTATGGGTTCAAGCGTTGTGCACTCTTTCTGCTGCTATCCAAACTTATTAATGAAAGAATTTGACGGGACAGATTATTTTGAGTCACTCAAAGCAGCTCGCGACGTAGCAGAATACATTAGAGCCGGTAAAGGTCCTGCATTATTGCATGCTGTGGTAGAAAGGCTTCTCCCTCACTCTTCTTCTGATGATCATAGAAAATATAGAGCTGCAGAAGAATTGGAGACAGGTAAAAATAATAAAGATGGAATAAAAAGGCTATCTGCTTATCTGATTGAGCATAAATTTGCAACTCAGGAAGATTTAGATCTAATTTGGCAAGATGTGAAAAAAGAAATCAATGCCGCCGCTGATGAAGCATGGACTGCTGAAGACGTGAAAGCTGAGGACTCTACAAAACATATTTTTGCTCCTGAGGAATCAAGAGACTTACCTTATGCCACATCCGAACCTACAGAAGGCGAACCAATCGTGCTTGTGGATGCAGTAAACCATGCTCTTAAAGAGGAAATGGCAAGAAACGATAAAATGCTTATTTTCGGAGAAGACATTGGTGACCCTAAAGGTGGAGTGTTTACTGCCACTCGCGGTGTAGCTGATATGTTCGGTAAAGATAGAGTATTTAACTCCCCACTTGCTGAAGCTTCAATCATGGGTGTAGCTCTTGGATTGGCTGTCAGAGGGTACAAACCGGTAGTCGAAATTCAGTTTGGTGACTATATCTGGCCTGCATTTATGCAGTTTAGGAATGAAATTTCAACTATGCGTTACAGATCTAATGGTGGATTCAAAGCTCCTATTGTTACTCGCGTAGCAGTTGGTGGCTATATACATGGTGGTTTGTGCCACTCTCAGAACATTGAAGGCTTTTTCTCTCACATTCCGGGCATTATGATTGCCTATCCTTCAAATGCTGCAGATGCTAAAGGTTTGCTTAAAGCAGCAATAAGAATGGATGATCCTGTTCTGTTTTTAGAACACAAAGGTATGTACCGCTTACCATTCTCAAGGTCTATAGAACCTGATGAAAATTATCTATTGCCATTTGGTAAAGGAAAGATTGTAAAAGAAGGTAAAGATGCAACGGTTGTTACTTGGGGTATGGGCGTGAAAGATTCGCTTAATGCCGCTAAGAAGATTGAAAAAGAAACAGGTAAAACTATAGAAGTAATTGACTTGCGTACTATCGTTCCTTGGGACAAAGAAATGGTACTCGAATCAGTCAGAAAAACCGGCAGAGTCCTTATCCAACATGAAGATACTCTTTCCGGTGGATTTGGTGGTGAAATTGCTGCTGTTATAGCTAAAGAAGCATTTACATATTTGGATGCTCCTGTAATGAGAAATGCTGCCAAAGACACTCACATTCCTTATGCTCCTACTTATGAAAATGACGTTTTGCCGTCTGAAGCGAAAATCAAAGCAGATATGCTGGAATTATTGAATTTCTAGCTTACTAATTCTCAATAGATACTAAGGCAGATTTTGTAATAAAGTCTGCTTTTTTTATGGCCTTTAAAAAATATGCAACCGAAGTTTAATATTTATATATTTTATGCTATTACTATATTCACAATCGTTATTAAATCATTATGGATATTTTGAAATAATATATTTTATTCGTTCGACATACTGCATTTGCAAACAATTTTGATACCAACAAGTTTAGAACTATTTAATATAATACTGTGAGTTTCCAATATATAAAACGACAAAATCTAAGCATAGTATTTACTACTTATATAATGTTATTATTCAAAATATACATTTTACTTTACATAATAAACTGAAAATAATATTTTTTTATATTATCACTATATGCTATTTTTGTTTTATAATTTATTATTACTTTACAATAGGAGATGTTATGAGAAACAAGTTAGGTATTATGCTTTTATTGACTATAGCAGTTATATTTTCTGCTTGTACAACCAGATTAGGCGATTTTACTGTTCTTTCTACTAAAAATGTAGAATGGTCAAAAGCAAATACATATGTCAGATCTGATAGAGCTGAAGGCGACGATATCGCTCATATAATATTAATTATTCCTACTGGGGTTCCAAATCTTAAAACAGCAGTAGACGCTGCAATTGAAACAATACCTGGTGGTGTTGCCTTATTAGATGCTGTTATAGAATATTATAGATATTATTTTATACTTTATGGTCAAAGTGGCTATACAGTTAAAGGTAATGTATTGGTAGATCCTGCTATTGCCGCTCTACATGGTTTTGACCCTTATGGATATATGGTAACAACTTTTGATGAAGACAATAATCCTACTACAGAAGTTGTTTCAAAAGAAGAATTTTTAGCAATCCAAGCTGAATTAGTTGATTAATATAGATATGATACAACTGATTATAAGGTTAGTCAGTTGTATCATACTTTTACTTTAACTATTCGCAAATCTTTTGGACTGTTTCAAACACTAATAATCCTCACACTAAAATTCTTACTCAGTTTCTTCATTTCATTAGCATCTGTATAGTGCAATGTGTAAAACATGAATCATCCCAAACAACCACACTATTACAAATATCTAATACTATTGTATTTTCGATTATATTTGACACTAGTGCATGCTTCGTATGCTAAATCTAATCTTGTGACTATTCCCATAATCTTCCAAATAAAATTCATTTTAATACGCCTTTTAATTGGTTTTGTAAAATATGACACTGATATTATGTATATACTACCCGATTCGGTTAGAGAAGGTTATGACAGAAACAAGCTTGCTATCAAAAAGAGGCTGGAAGAGTTCTCTGCAATTCCCAAAGAAGAGTATTTTTATGAACTATGCTTTTGTATCTGCACGCCTCAATCAAAAGCAGCTAATGCATGGCAAGTACAGAAAAAATTAGCTGAACGTAACTTTTACGATAAGCCTTTTGATCCTGTTGATATTTTAAATGATAAATCTCACTATATCCGATTCCATAATCAAAAAGCACATCGATTATTGGAAGTTAGGGAGCAGTGGCATAAGATAAAAGCTGTTTTAGAAAGCGATATTACAAACATTGAAAAACGCTTTTGGCTTTTTGATAACGTAAAAGGTTTGGGACTTAAAGAAAGTGCTCATTATCTGCGAAACATTGGCTATAGAAATCTTGGTATTTTAGACAGGCATATCTTAAAACATTTAGTCAGCTGCCAAGTTTATTCAGAAATCCCTAATATATCCGGCAAGAAACGCTACTTAGAGGTAGAAGCTAAATTTCAGGAATTTGCTGAATTTATCGGTATACCGATTGATGAGTTAGACCTACTTTTCTGGAGCTACGAAACAGGTGAAATACTGAAGTAAATTTGTCTTTGGGTTTATCTATTCCAATAAGTAAGATATTCTCATCAGAAACCGATTTTATCCCAAAAGATTATGTATTCCGAGTTTTGTCATAAGAAAAGATGGGACAGCTCTAAAGACATTGAATGGCAAGGGGTTAAAACCCATTGTGCAATAAGTATTTACGTAATATTTTCTTACTGAGCAAGTGAGCATGCTCCGTTGTCTTATAGTCATTTACAGCACTATGATGACATCTAATGGCATAAATATCCGGGTTAAAGCTAAAAAAAACCTCTGCAAGCTATATGAAGAGGTTTTTATACATAAATTTTTCTGTTTTTCTTTAGTTCATATCTTGAAATATTAAATCATCTATCTCAGGATTTATCTCTACTTTATCTATTTTCATATCTTCAATAACTTGACCATTTAGTTTGCTGATTCTATGATATGGTATCATAAGCCCGGACTTCTCTCTGTAGTCCTGCAGTAAAAAATCAATATGGATACTATCTTGATCTATATATGTCTTGTAATGCTCATAGGTTGTAGCATCGACGCAGGCAATTTCTTCTTTGCCATAATAATAGCTCATGCGTACGAGATATGCCATACGATTATCTATCACTGCCTTTTTGATGTATGATGGAGTAATTCCTTTCTCTTTAGAATTTATAAGACTTCCTTCTAAAAAGTCAGATCGTTCAATAAAATTAATTTTCATTGCTTCCGGCATATGCTGAGCGATTAAGTCCTTAGAGTAAGCATTTTTATATACTGCCTTGTCTCCGTCTACAATGTAAACAGAAGCACCGGCCGAATCTCTGATAGTATTTTTTATCTTATTCGGATATTTATAAATCAGCTCAAAAGTAGTTTCAATAAGTGGCGTAGATAATTTTCCGGTAACTCGAAACGAGTTAATCTCACCAAATGCTTTTTTACCGCCTCTAGCGTCAAGGTGCTTTTTCAAAATTGAATTTACATTTGCAGCATATACAAATGTAAAAGTAAAAACGAACATCAATAAAATCTTAAGTAATCTCATCTAATAAAATCCTATTTCAATTTGTCTAATTTTTCTAAAAACTCTCTGGCTTCGCCTTTTTTTAGGCCATTCTTTTCTAACATCTCAGCATTGGGCATTGCTGTAATTATCTCTTTTAGCACAGCAATCTCTTTGCGTGAGAAATTTACATTATATAAAGTAAAATCTTCGAATGCTTCCCATGTGAGAGGTACAATCACTTTTAACATTTCTGCTATAGCTTCTGCAAAGACTCTGATTTCATACTGTGCATGACTGTCTAATCTAAGTCTGATGAAATGAAGCAGGTTATGCAAGTCTATTTTCCAGTACCACTCAGTGTAAGTTGAAAGAGGCAGATTTATACGAGCAACCTCCCTGGCGACACCCATTTCCAGCATCTCTTTATAATCACCAAATGCACCCGCCTGACCATCTTGCAAAAGATTTTGTACTGCATTACCCTCTTCTTGAACCAAAGTTTCTTCTGATCTGCCTTGTTTATTATTGGCAGACTGCAATCTGATTTGCTCCAATTCCGGCAAATAACATTCATCTTTCATCTCAGAATATCTGCCACTGTATTCATTTACGTTAGCAGTACGATGGCGAATCCACTGGCGAGCAATAAAAATAGGCAACTTTACATGAAACTTAAGTTCAACCATCTCAAATGGGCTTGTGTGCTTATGTCTCATTAGGTATCTGATTAAGCCTCTGTCTTCATTCACAGTTTTTGTGCCTTGTCCGTATGAAACTCGGGCGGCCTGCACTATAGCAGCATCATCCCCCATAACATCTACCAAGCGAATAAAACCATGATCGAGGCATTTGTATTCTTTTCCGATTATATCTTGTATGTGTTTTTCCATTATATTCTCTTTTTGATGTGTATCAAATAGCAAAGATAGTAAAATTCTTATTGAAATATAGAGTAAAATCTAAAGAGCAATACTGTCTATGATATATTTGTTCCATACAATCAGATATTGCAGATTAAACTATATTACATAACCAAATACTGCATCTAATATTAAAATAGAAGCGGCTGTAAGAGTGAAAGCCCGCACGGTACTGTTCCCAACTCCCTCTGCACCACCTGTAGTCGAAAAGCCTACATGAACTCCTATAAGTGCTGTAACTCCACCAAAAACTAATGATTTGAACAAGCCCAAACCTATTTCACTCAAGTCAAAAAACCTTACTACTGACTCAAAGAACACTTCGGAGGTAAAGGAGAATTTAATCATAGTAAGCAAATAACCACCAAGCAATGCAACTACATTTGAAAACACTGCCAGAACCGGCATCATAATAAGTGAGGCTATTGCTCGTGGCATAGCTAAATAGCGGTTTTTATCTATCGCCATCATCTCTAAGGCATCTATTTGCTCTGTAACGTTCATTGTTCCTAACTGTGCAGCCATTGAACCACCTACTCTGCCTGCGATAACAAGTGCAGTAAGCACAGGAGTGAGTTCTGTGAAAACAACAGTAGCAATAGACGAGCCCATAAATGGCTTAGCTATCCCAACCATATTGAATTTTGAGAATAGATTAGTCGCTTGAAGTGCCGCAATAGCACCTGTAAACGATCCAATTAGAATAACTAACGGTAGCGAGTCAGAGCCTACTATTTCCATTTGAGACAGTACTAATTTCCTATCTTTAATTGCATTAGGAAAGTACCTTGCTACTCTGACAGACAAAATGGTAAGCTGACCAATCTCTGCGAAGAAATTTATAACTGTTCGCCCCAATCGGGCTAAAAGATTAAGCATTAGATTTATATCCTTTTTTTTCCTGTATGCAAATTTAAGATTTTATTGACAGATAAGTAACATTACGAAGAAAATTTTAGAAAGTCCAGATAATTTTTAAAGATTTCTCTTCTAAACGCACAAAAGCTCCTTCATATCTAATTATAAGAAGGAGCTTTGAGTTTGTTTATGTATGTTTTTATCTAATAACAACAAAAGGCAAACTTAGACTTTCATTATCACTAATAACCTCAATAAAATATGTTCCTACAGGCAAATCATGACAATCTATTATTTCTACATAGTGTGATTTGTCTTGGACTACCAGCTCACCCTGCATAGAATATATTTTATAGCCAAAATTTTCCATTTTAGTTCTGATAAATAGGTAATCGCTTGACGGATTAGGATAAACTTGAATAGCTGACAATCCTAAAGTAGATATGGAAGTGTCTACGGAGTTTTTAGCTCCGGGAGTACCATTAATATTTAGAGAAGCTGCCCAGTTTTCACCTAAACTGTTATCATATTTTGTATCTATTAGTTCTATTGACAAGCCTGTTCCATCTGCTGAAGTAGGCCAAGGAACACTTGCAGTATACTCTACGGAATCAACTAAATCTCCGGTTTCATCATATAATTTAACAGCGTCTTCATCGCTTAGACCAAATCCCATATCGTCTAAATACTCTATATCATGATGATATTTAGAGAAATCATCCCCTTTTCTGGCTATTACTAAATAGCTTTCCGGAGCCATCATCGTACCATTTTCAAATGTAAATATGTTATCGGGATTAGAATCTGTCAATTGCCAATCAGACAAATTCACAGACGAGGTATTGGGGTTGTATAGTTCTACCCAGTCTCCGGTGTCGTGTTCGTCAGAGGCTTTGTACATTATCTCATTTATAACAATCTGAAGAGCTTCCTCAGATTTATCAAATATTGCTATTAAATTTAGTATTTCATCCGGTTTAATAGTTATTTTAGGATTAGTTCCATATTTATCATCTGACCATTTAAGAAATTTATGACCGGGAAATGCCACTGCTTCTATTGTAATCGGCACATCTGTAAAATAAAAACCTGACCAAGGGAAAGACTTTAAGGTAAGAGAATTTACCCTGACGAAGCCGGCTTCTTTGTTATTTAAATCGAGATGAACCAAAGCGGAGTCGCCACAGTTAAAATATTTTGTCATGTGCTCTTTCAGTCTAAATGCTCTACGATCTGCAAAGGCTCTCATCTTATCCATAGAGTAATGCCAATCTTCAGCTGATTCTGCATAAGTATCCTTCTGTAACTGAATATATGGCTCCACTTCTTCTTCCATTCTTTCCAATATAGGTCTGGTGTTTTCAGGTAAAAATCTTGAATTCATCAAGTCACAAATGCGATTGATTGTTCCTTCTTTCAGTTGTCTGTTTTCCCAAAGCTTCCTAATGAAATTAGGGTAGGTTTTGTCTTCTTCAATTAAAGGGAAGATGTCATATTCCCAAAATGCAGCAGAGCAACCAAAAGAATAATCCATGTCATGTGGTATAAATCTCCACTTGCCGTCTAACTCTTCACTCATCCAGTATTTTACGTTTTTCCAAGGCCAATCGATATTGCAAATAAATATCTGAGAAGCTAAATAATCATAAAGATTATCCAATTCTATGTTATCAGTAACAAATTTATATGCGTTATCAGTACTCATATCCATAGACATGATTTTAGTATAGTCATTATAGAAATCACCGGCAGAACCATTACTGGCAACAAATTCATCTTCTATAAAGTTTATAGATTCAGATGAAATATTGTACTTTTCTGCTATTAAGTCCTTATCTACTTTTTCTCTGATATTGACTATACCATAAAATTTGCCGTTCAGATAAGAAACTCCCGCTCTGGAATTACCAACTATCACCGAAGGCAGATCTTTAAGCAAAGTGCAAGCATAGGCGTCTGTAATTAATGCGGAATTCCACCCGGTTCCTCCATTTCTAAATAAAATCTTATTATAAGATTTGTAGGATTCATTCCCAAAGAATGGATGTGTAAATTCAGTACTGTCTGAGATTGAATTTGCATGAAAGCGAATAGATTTCTGTTCAAATCTTCTTGATTTCTGCCCATGCAGCCTCATCGTACCATCGGATTGCGTTTCTAACTCGTCTTCTTGATTCCATATTTCAAAATGTCCAAGCTTGTCATTAGGCCAGTAAAGATTTTTATCTATAAAAAGACCTGTATCTTCATCCCAAAGATTTAGAGAATCTGTCGCCATAGAAATAAATGGCAGCGAATTATCTACTCCTATAAAGAAAGTTCGAGTAAGTGTCTTACTTGGTAATTTATCATCAGCAAAGGCTTTTGCTCTTAGTACGCTAGTTTTTTTAATTTCGAATGGAATTATATAACTTATTGACTTGTTTGTTGGCTCGCTACCGTCCAGAGTATAACGAATGGTTTCACCTGATTTGGAATTGAATGATACAACGGCAGAGTGTTCAAAGAATCCACCGTTTGTCTTGAGAGTAGGAATCTCGCATCTGCCTGAATAGATATTATCATTTTCATCATTTGGCGTAGATGGGTAAGACAGTTTCATTTCTCCGTTTTCGACCCGAGCATAAGAAATGTCAACGTTTTGAGCCGGAACTGTTAATTGATCTTCCACATCTCCGGAAGCATTCCACAGTGTAAGCGTTTCGCCACTGCGAGAAAGTTTGAAGTCTGTGTGCACTTCATTAGATTTATATAGCTTAGAGGCTTTCACAAGCTTTATATCTATTAAATCTAATGACTCTATATCAATCTCTTCTCCATTGACTTTGAAAGAAGAAAAAGTAAACTTTCCTTGTTTCTCTAATTTAGCAGAAGAAAAACCTAAACCTAAATAACCACTTTGTTTAAATGCTCCATCAAATCTAGCAAATTCACGCCATTCGAAACCATTTTCTATATCATAGGCAATTATAGTTCCGCCCTTTCTTTCAAGTCTGATAAGTCCCCAAGGGTTTACATTATGGTGGTAAGAATAATCAATTTCAGTTTCCTTCTCTATCTCAGTTCTACGCATTAAACCATAAGTCGTGCGATCCTTTCTAAGATTATAGACACCGAAGAACTTAGCTTCATCCGTCAATTCTTCTTTGAAAGTAATTCCCGCAGCACCGAAAGTACCGGTATTGCGCATAGACGAAAAATCAAACTCTGCTACAAAGTCACCTGCAAATGGCATATAAAGATAAGCGAAGCCATCTTCATCATGAGTCGGAACTATACCGCTGCCATCTGCTTCAATCACATATTTACCGGAAGAATTATGTGCTTTGTCCGAAGCTGAAATAAGAATAATATCATTGGGATTTAAAGTAGTATCAGGAAGTACCCAGGCTTTCGCAAAATCATCTTTGTCAGAGATTCTATATCCATTAATATTTATAGCACTCTGAGCTATATTTTTTAGCTCTATCCAGTCGGGAGTATCATAATCTTCATCAATCCAAGCACTACTATTAATAGATGAGACTTCGTTTATAACTATATTCTGAGAGAAAGAAAGAATAGGGAGACTAAATATAAAAAGTAAAAAAAACCATTTCATAAATCACCAAGCTTAAATGTTAAGTCATTATAAAAAAAGAGACACAAATTTAAGAATTGCGTCTCATATTTTTAGAAAAAAATATATTTCCTAAATCTAATTTCTTTTTACCAATATCTTCTCAACTCTTTCTACATCTGCCGGAGTGTCTACACCAATAAGCTCAACATCAGTCTCCACGCAAAGATATTTTGCACCATCTTCCATCAATCTAAGCTGTTCTAACTGTTCCAGAGATTCCAATTTAGAAACCGGCAACTCAACAAATCTCTTTAAAGCTGATGCCTTGTAAGCATAGACACCAACATGTTTGTAAAAGTCATGATGATGTATCCATTCTACTGGTTTTATTCTATTTATGAAGGGCAAAGTATTTCTGGAAAAATAGAGTGCATACCCATTAGCTCCAACCACTATTTTAACATTAGAAGGATTGAACAAATCTTCTACGCTTGTAATCTTTTTGAACATTGTAGCTACGTCTGCCTTGCTGTTTCTTAGTTGAGTAATAAGCTCATCGGCAAGAATCCCTGTGAAGAGAGGCTCATCACCTTGTATATTGACTACAATCTCATCTTCAATGCCCATTTTCTGATATGCCTGGTATATTCTGTCAGTACCTGTTGGCAAATCGGAATCAGTCATTATTACTTCTGCACCAAATTTTGTTGCAACTTCTGCAATTCTGTCATCATCAGTTGCAATAGCAATCCGATCTAATAATTTAGAATTTGAAACGGTTTCATAAACATGCTGGATAAGATATTTGCCACAAATCTCTACTAGGGGCTTACCCGGCAATCTTGTTGAAGCAAATCGAGCAGGAATAATGCCAATAGCCATATTTGATAATCCTTTTTTTGGCAGTAAAGTAAGAATAAAATACTGTAATTCAAAATTTAGAAGGAAAATATTGTTAAATATAGATAGATTTTGTCAATCTATAGAACTGACAGCAAGCAATTTTCTGACTGACTTGTGCATAATTATTTGTCAATATTTTACTTTTTGCAGCAAATAATACAACACTTCATTCGGCAATATTTAAAAACTCAGAACGTTTATATTGCTCTTTAGCAATGTATTTGCTTTTAATATTTATTTATTCTAATTTGGCAAAAGTTTATTTATACGTCTTAATATAGGAATGCTAAAATGGCTGAACATCATGACTTAATTATCATTGGATCAGGGCCTGCAGGACTTACAGCAGCAATTTATGGAAGTAGAGCTAATTTGGATACGGTTATTTTTGAAGGTCAGCAACCGGGTGGTCAGTTAATGATTACTACTGAAGTTGAAAACTATCCAGGTTTTGAAAATGGCATACAAGGGCCTGAAATGATGGATATATTCAGAAAGCAAGCTCAAAGATTTGGAGCTAAATCTTTATTCAAAACTATTAATAAAGTTGATTTTTCAAAAAGACCATTTACTGTATGGGACGAAAATAACACCGAATACACAGCGGATGCTGTTATCATATCAACAGGTGCTACAGCTCGTACCTTGAAAATTCCTTCTGAGCAAACATACTGGGGGCATGGCATTTCAGCTTGTGCTACTTGTGATGGCTTTTTCTATCGTGGTTTGAAAGTTTTCGTTGTTGGTGGTGGCGACACGGCTATGGAAGAAGCAACTTACCTTACTAACTTTGCTACATCTGTAACTTTAGTGCACAGAAGAGAAGAGTTCAGAGCTTCTCAGGTGATGATAGACAGAGCTAAAGAAAATCCAAAAATCAACTTTATGCTAAACTCTACTATTGAAGAGTTTACCGGTGAAGAGAAAAACGGTGTTAAAATGCTTACAGGTGTGAAGCTTAAAAATACTCAAACCGGTGAAATTACAGAACATGAAACCGATGGTGTATTTATAGCAATTGGTCACGGACCAAATACCAAGCTATTTAAAGATATGCTTGACATGGATGAAAACAAATATTTAGTTACTAAACCGGGTTCTACTTACACTAATATCGAAGGTGTTTTTGCTTGTGGTGATGTGCAAGACCATGTTTACCGTCAGGCAATCACAGCAGCAGGTAGCGGATGTGCTGCAGCAATAGATGCAGAAAGATGGCTACAAGCGAATAGATAATATAGACGTAAGCCTATTTTGTGAAAATCCCTCACTATAGAGAAAAAACTATAATGAGGGATTTTTTTATACTAAATCAAGATTTGTCGTTAGAAAATGCAAACACTGCACATTTGACCTAAATTAGAATATCCCAATTTATAATATGGTAGTTTTAAATATTATTTACTTATATTCGACATTATACAAAGCGGACTATTTTATCTGATTCAAATCTGGACAAATATAATGAAACCTCTACACAAATGGATTGGTATAATAATAAGTATAATAGTAATATGGATGTCTTTGAGTGGAATACTCCTGAATCATCCTAAAATAATAGAAGATTATAGTGTAGGACAACACTTCTCACCGGAGCATTATAATCTTAGCAATTGGAATCGTTCAACTCTTATTGGATCTCTAATTTTAGCAAACGACACATATTTCTATGGTAGACAGGGGATATTTATCACAAAAGACGAAGGCGTTACGTTCTCTGAAGTATCACTTTCGGGTTATCCCAAAGCATCCAGACTAAAAAGAACTAACCATTTATCTGCCTATGCAAGCGGCTCTGATACTATTTTACTTGCTTCGACTAATGGTGGATTATATAAGAAAGATTTGCATTTAAGTCAGTGGTCTAAAATAGAATTACCGACAAGCAATCCAGTCCTAAAATCTATTAGCAAATCAGATGGTATCTATATATTTACTAATTCTGAAGCTTTTCATTTTTTACCGAATACAAATCAAATTTTACCTGTCAATTTGAAGCGAAATTCCACATCAGATACAATGCCCATGGTGGATTTCTTCTTTCAACTACATGACGGTAGAGCGTGGGGCATGCCAGGCAAATTGATTTTTGATTTTGCAGGAATAATATTGATTTTTTTATCAGTGAGTGGTTTATATATATGGTTAAAACCAAAATCCTTGAGGCGAAGGAAAGGGAAAAAGTCAACTAAAAATTTAAAATGGAATTATAAAAATCATCTTAAATACGGATTTTATTTTTCTTTGCCAATTCTGATTATTGCTGCTACAGGAATATTTATGAGACCTCCGCTGATTATTCTTTTGACAGGAGAAATCCCACTAAAGTATTTTCCCGGGATAGTGTCCGAAAACAAATGGGAACATAAAATCAGAAATGTATTTTGGGACTCCACTAGAGACATCTTTGTAATAGATGCAAAAGATGGCTACTTCACAGGTAATAGTAAAATAGGTTTTAATCAATCTATGCCTCCTATTCCAATCTTCCCAATGGGAGCTACTGTCTTTGAAGAAGAGAACGGGAATTATATTATTGGGTCCTTTTTGGGCTTATTCGAATGTGATATTGAAACAGGTAGAGTAAAGGATTTAGTTTTTCAGGCTACTGCAAATATTGAAAATCCTTTTATGCCAGGCAAAAACATGGTTACAGGTATGGCTACTGTATCTGACGGAAGAAGAATTATTGCCACCTATGACACCGGAGTGATAAATTCCAAAAAATATAAAATGCCTGAGTCTATTGCAGAAAACTACCGCATGCCACTTTGGAATTATATGTTTGAACTTCACAACGGCAGATTATTTAAATCTATGATTGGAGGTTCCTATATGCTTTTGGTCCCACTCAGTGGAATATTGCTACTAATAGTTTCAATAACAGGTATCGTTAGGTATTTTACAAGAAATAATCGAAATGTTCCTAATAATAGAATAAACAGGACTTAGTCTGACTTAACCCATTTTGTACTAACTATCTGATTTATATGCGTTTTAGATTCTATAAGTTGGAACTTTTGCATAGTATTATTTGGATTGGAAAGTGGTATGCCATCTCTATGAATTATAGGTATACCCAGATTTGTCATTATATGTCATAAAGTGCTGTAAATGACCGTAGAATCAAGGAGTATGCTTGCTTCCTTTGTAAGGAAATATTACGAAATTGCTGATTGAACAAGGTGTTTCAACCCCTTGCCATGCACTGACTTTAGAGTTTTTTCATTCTTTCAAATGACATTTTTGGGTATAATAGAAATAGTAATTTCGCCTATCTGCCCAACTTTTAAAAAAGCAGAAATGAGTCGGCTATATTGTAAAATTAAAGCTGCTCACTTTTTCAAGTAAGCAGCTTAGTCTCTCAATATACGCATTTATATTTTTTAAATTTAGTCCCCTATTCTGGCAAGCACTGCGTTGCCGTCCACAGCTTCGCCTTCTTTTACAAGCACTTCTGTAACAGTACCGGCTTTTGGAGATTTGATTTCATTTTCCATTTTCATGGCTTCTAAAACTAATACTACGTCGCCTTTTGCTACTTTATCACCTGCTTTTTTATGCACTTTCCAGATTTTGCCAGGCATAGGAGAAGTTAGAGCTTCGCCGTTTCCTGTATCTGCTATTTCATCTTCCTGAGATTTTGAGTTGACTTTTCCAGTGCCTTTAGCTTTAGTTTTTGTTCCTGTATTTACAGAATTTGCAATTCTTACTAAGTTACGTTTAGCATTTGGAACAGGCATAGGCTTATCGCTCTGATAAACAGGACCTCCACCAATCAATGCACCTTCCATGATGCCCTCGCCAACATTAATAGAGTAATCTTTGCCACCAACGGTAAGGACTATTCTTGCAGATTCTAAGTTAACATCACAAAGTTTACCGGTAGTTTTAGGTTTTTCCTCTTCTTTCTTTCTAATTCCCAGAGGAGCTTCACCTTTCAAGAAAGCAATACCTTTCTCTTTACAAGTAGCCGCAATAAATATATTCTCATCATTAATCGGCAAATTAGCTTCTTCCAATGATTTTTTAGCTGGAGCTATGCCTTTATTTGGATCTTTATCGTTGAGTGTCAAGACTTTTTCAGTCGTTGGTTCTAAGTTCAATTGCTCAGCAGCTATTCTAATTACTTCTTCGTCAGGAGCTACAGGAGTTTTACCAAAATATCCGAGAACCATTTTACCATAGCTATCAGCTATTTTTTTCCATGGACCAAAAAATACATTATTAAATGCCTGCTGGAAGTAGAACTGAGAAACAGGAGTAACAGACGAACCGAAACCACCTTTCCTAACTACTTCGCCCATAGCTTTGATAACTTCAGGATATCTATCCATTATGTTGTTATCTCTCATCATTTGAGTGTTTGCAGTAAGTGCACCGCCCGGCATAGGAGACCAGGGAATCAATGGCTCTACGGTAGTCGCTTCAGGTGGCAAGAAGTAATCTTTCATGCAATCAACAAACACATCTTCTGCTTTAAGCACTTTTTCGATATCTACATCCAATTCGTACTCGGTGCCACGAAGAGCATGCCACATAGTAAGTATGTCAGGCTGGCAAGTGCCACCGGAGCAAGGTTTCATGGATAGATCAAGTAAATCCACACCTGCATCCAAGGCCGCCATGTTACATGCAACAGCAGTGCCTGCTGTGTCATGTGTGTGATAAGATATCATAGTACCTTCAGGAAGCATTTTTCTTGCACGTTTTATTGTTTCATACACAACGTGAGGAGTAGCGGTGCCAGAGGCATCTTTGAAGCAAACTGAGTCATAAGAAACTTCTGCGTCTAAGATATCTCTTAAAGTTTTTTCGTAAAATTCCGGTGTGTGAGCACCTTCGCATCCCGGAGGCAAAGCCATAAGAGTAACACAAACCTGATGTTTCAGGCCAGCGTCAGTGATAGCGCGACCGCTATAAATCAGGTTATTGACATCATTCAAAGCGTCAAAGTTTCTGATAGTAGTCATGCCGTGCTTTTTAAACATTTTGGCATGCAAATTTATAATATCACTAGATTGTGAATCAAGTCCAACTACGTTAACACCACGAGCTAAGGTCTGCAAATTAGCATCAGGACCGGCAGTTGCTCTAAACTGATCCATCATATCAAAAGCATTTTCTTGGCAATAGAAGTAAAGCGATTGAAACCTTGCACCACCGCCGGCTTCAAAATAAGTAATACCAGCTTCTTTGGCAGCTTCTACTGCGGGCAAGAAATCTTTAGTCTGCACTCTTGCTCCAAACACAGATTGGAAGCCATCACGAAATGCAGTTAACATGAAATTTACTTTTTTCTTTTGCATATTCCGCCTCTTGTTTATTGATTGTATTATTATATTACTCTTCAGTATTTTAATTTTGTCTGAGCTATAAAAACATGATTTAGGTATTTTATTTTGACTTATCAAAATCCTAAGCAGATATTAAATCTAGAATCAATATTCTGCTTTCCAAAATTATGCTTTCAATTTTAAGCTTTACGAAGCAAAATTATTTAATACGCACCTATTTTCCTAACATAAAACGATTGGGAGTCAAATAAGTTTTGAACTAGTTTTATGTCTGTAATATCATACAAAGCAAGCACTTAAAAAAGCAGTGTTACTTGTAATTTTTCTAAAATGCTCTAATTTCTTAGATTTCAAGCATATTACACAATAAAAGATTATGAATGTCATATTTGTTAAGTAGAGAAATTTTTCTCTATTTAACAAATAATAATCGTATCTGAGTGGTATTTGTAAAAGCCGTACATTAATTATCAAAATATAAGTCTATATTTATAATTATGTAGATGTAGAAATACTTCTATTTTCCGCTATAAAACAACACAGTTTACACATAATATTGTTTTTTTATAGAAAAACAGAAGTATTTTTGGGACTTGTTGATTTTTTTTATATTTTTTTGTGAGATTGTGAAGATTTTTTTCTTCTTGTGCACTTACAAAAACAGTTTTCACGAAGTAGACTGATTGTCGGTGTCCTTATATTTGCTTTTTCTGCTACCTTTATATAGCTCGTACTTCTGATATTTGCACTCTAGTGCACCATTAAACAAGCTAAACTTTTTAGCTGGTCTAAGCCCAAGCATTTTCAAAGCATCAAAGTTTGAAGTTATTACCCATGCTTCGTAATCTGTATACTCTTGTTTGAGCTTATCGCCTATCATTTTATACAAATCAATAATAGCATGGTCTTTTATTCTTTCTCCGTAAGGAGGATTAGTAACTATTAGTCCACCGGTGCCTTCGGCAGTTTGGTATTCGAATTGCTTTATTTCCAAAGCAATCTTACCAGCCAAACCTGCTCTTTTTGCATTATTAGCAGCTATTAGTATGGCGTCTTTATTTTTATCTGATCCTATTATCTGAGATTTGAAATCAACTTCTTTACTTTTTGCCTCTTCTTTTATGCCTTGTAATAGTTTACGATCATAGTCAGTCCAAGTTTGAAATCCGAAACTGCGAAGTTTTCCTGAAGCTATATTATTTGCTATCAGAGCTGCCTCTACTACCAAAGTGCCACTACCACACATAGGATCCATAAACGCTCTTTCTTCTTGTCCCCATCCTGCTATCAGTAGCATTCCGGCAGCAAGCACCTCGTTGAGCGGAGCAATAGTCTGAGGACCTCTATAGCCTCTTTTGTGAAGCGAATCGCCACTGCTGTCTAAAGATACAGTACACTTATTTCTAAATATGTGTATATTAATCCTAATATCAGGGATAGTGTTATCTACACTTGGTCTTTTGCCAAAATTATTTCTAAATCTATCAACAATAGCGTCTTTTGCTTTTAGTGCTACATAATTAGTATGGTTAAATACAGAATAACTTATAACACTATCGATGGCAAAAGTCATATCCACGTCAAAAATACCTTCCCAATCAAAGTCATATATTCCTTGGTAAAGCTCATCTTCGCTTTTGCATTCAAACTCAAAAATTGGTACTAACACTCTAAGTGCAGTTCTAAGCAAATAATTTGCTTTGTAAACAAACTCTTTATCGCCTTTGCATTTTACTGCTCTATTCAAATTTTCTATTTCAACTCCGCCAAGCTCTTCTATCTCTGTAGCTAAAACTTCTTCAAGCCCGGATAAAGTTTTAATAGTTATATCGAAAGTATCTTTGGGAAACATGTTATCTCTGTTTTATTAGGAATAATATTCAATTTATTTATATTTGAGCTTTAAAACAAGAATGCTGCCTGCTAAAAATAAAGTAACAAGATTGGCAGCTATTATAGGCATCGACCAGATTAGAAAACCGTACGCTAACCAGCAGGCTATCCCGCAGGTAAATATGACATACATAGACAATGAAATATCTTTTGTCTGTTTTTCTTTGATGGTCTTTATGGCTTGGGGTACAAATGCTAAAGTGGTAAGCAGTGCTGCCAAATATCCTATAATTTCTATAAGCATACTTATTTAAACTCAAATTACATATATAATACAAAGATAGCTATAAGACTTCAAAAAGTGTATAAATAAAACTCTAATTATTCTAAATTCTTGAAATAATGTAATTTGAGTATAGTTTGAGATTAGTTATTTTGCTATTGTTTGATAAACTAATTAGTTCATTTTTTGGAGATATTTTGATGTATAATAAAACTGGTAAATTTACATCATTACTTGTTGTATTGTTTATTGTAATAGGTGGATTTGGCACTATGGCTATGGCTCAATCTGATCTCAAAACAAGAGATCAAGTCGCTGATAAATACAAATGGAATCTTGCTGATGTGTATGCAAATGAAGCAGATTGGAATGCAGAATTTGACTACGTACAGATTAAACTATCTGAATATCAAAAATTCCACGGCAAACTAACATCACCAAAAGCAATTGCAGAGTGCTACACAATCCATTTTGATTTTCTACAAAAGCTAAATAAACTATATATGTATGCTTCTTTGGGTAAAGATACAGACTTAAAAAATCCTAAATACCAAGGAATGTATGAAAAAGTATCGAAATTAGGAAGTGAACTTTCAGCTGCTTCTTCTTTTATGATTCCTGAGATAACTTCTATAGCTAAAGCTCAGATGGATAAGTTTATCCAAAGTCCAGAACTATCCAAATACAAACAGCTTTTAGAAAATATGTTTAGAACTAAAGCTCATACTCTTTCTACTAAGGAAGAGCAAATCCTAGCTAAATTTTCTCAGGTAACTGCAGTACCGTCTCAAGCGTATAACATCTTAAATGATGCAGAGCTTCCTTTCCCAATCATAAAAGATGAAAACGGAAAAGACGTAAGACTTTCTCACGGTCGTTATCGCTCTGGTTTGTACTCTAACGATGTAGAATACAGAAGAAGAGTTTATAAAGGAACGTATGAACCTTACATGGCTTTGAAAAATACTTTTGCAGCTCTTTATAACGGCAGAGTAAAAACTCGCATTACAGAAGCTGAAATTCGCGGTTATGATAACCCGGTTCAAGCTGCACTTGATGCAAATAACATTCCGGTAGCTGTGTATGAAAACCTTATTTCTACTATAGACAAATACAAAAATGTGTTACACCGCTGGGCTGCTTTGAAGAAAAAAGTTCTTGGCTTGAAAGAGCTTCACCCTTATGACTCTTATGCTTCTCTATTCCCGGGTGTTCAGAAAGAGTACACTTACGATGAAGCCATTAAAATAGTAACAGCTGCTCTTCAGCCACTTGGTAAAGAGTATGTGAATACTATGGTGAAGGGATTCGAAAACCGCTGGATAGATGTATATGAAACTCAAAATAAACGCTCCGGAGCATACTCTAACTCTACAGGATGCGGCCCACACCCATTCATCCTTTTGAACTGGAATAATACTTTGGATGATATGTTTACTTTGGCTCACGAAGTTGGTCATAATATGCACTCATATTTCTCAGAGCAAAATCAACCTTTCCACTATGCAGGTTATTCTATCTTTGTAGCAGAGGTTGCTTCTATTACTAATGAAGCTTTGTTATTAGATTATCTAATTGAAAATGCAAGCTCTGTTGAAGAAAAAATGGCACTTTACGAAAAATTCTTAGTTGGTGCTCAGTCTACATTCTTCCGCCAAGCTCGATTTGCTGAGTTTGAAAAAGAAGTGCATGACATTGCTGTAAAAGAAGGTAAAATATTAGGTGCTGATGAGCTAACAGATTTATTTGCTAAGATGTATTCTAGCTACTGGGGACCGGACATGGTAGTAGATGTGGAAGAGGGTCACTCTTGGGCAAGAATACCTCACCTATTTAAATATAACTTCTATGTTTATCAGTATTCAACTGGATTTGTAGCGGCTCAGGCATTATCAGAACAAATCAAAAACGAAGGTGAACCAGCTATCAAGCGCTACCTTGGCTTCCTTTCTTCGGGTGAATCTGATTACGCTATAAACGTATTAAGAAAAGCTGGTGTAGATATGTCGAAACCAGATCCTGTAAAATCAACACTTGATAAAATCAATAGATATATCACAGAATTAGAAAAGTTAATTATTGAGAAAAAGTAAATTTCTCGCAATAAGTCATTTGATAAGCTTCGGTATTCGTATCGAAGCTTTTTTTTAAACTTACATACTCCCCAAAAAAACAATTCCTCATTATAGAAATCTATAGTGAGGAATTGTTTAGTTTATCGCATAAATCTATAATCTACAATAGCTGAGCTTTTGCTGTAGGAGCCGGAGCTTTGACTACTAAAATTCTAGCAAGCGGATCAGCGTCGTTCTTGATGTAATGTTTGATGTCCTTTGGACTTTCTATGACATCATCATGCTTGGCTACATACTCCTCATCACCAACAATTATAGTAGGAGTTCCTTCCAAAATGTAAAAGAAAACATCTACCGGTGTAATATGTGGGCGGAGAGATTCTCCTTTATTTAGAGAAATGTGCATTGCATGGGCATTATCTTTTGCATATACTTGTTTTATATCTAAGCCGTGAGGCGTTTTTCTAACTTCTTCAGTTTGATAGTTTTTTATATTCATTGTTCTACCCGATTATTCTACATAAAACAGTTACATAGCAATAAACGGACATATTTATCTGATATTGTCTATCAAGTTAAAATAAATCAGTTTCTACTCTCTCGTATCAGAATAAACATCTCTTTGCCATAAATCACAAAAGAATAAAATAGAACTACTGCAACTATTGGTTCCCCAATACTCGTTGCGTAAGGCATTTCGTAGAAGGCTGTGATTAATTGCAAAGCTAATATATTTACTGCTATTTTGCCAGTCTTATTTGATGGGATAATATATCCTAACTTACCCTTAGCCCAAAGTCCACCAAGCAAAATAATCAAATCCCTTCCAAAAACTACTCCAATATACCATGGAGACAGCACACCCGTTAATAGCATAGCTATTCCCGCAGCCGCCACTGCCATTTTATCTCCTATTGGATCAAGTATTTTACCAAGCTCACTTATCTGGTCGAACTTCCTTGCAAGATAGCCATCAGCATAGTCACTAATAACCATTAAGACTATAAGCCCTCCTACCAGTAGCTTCTCATCATAATAAATCGCTAACCCAAACGGAATGGAGATTATAATCCTAATCAAGCTAATTATGTTTGATATTGTCCAAACTTTATTATTCATATCTGACTCTTTTCACAAAAATTGAAGTTAAAATTAGAGACATTAGTATACCGGGAAGCATTGCTTCTGTACCCGATACAAAACTAACTGAAAACTCAGCCAATAACATCCATAAAAATGATGTAAGAGAACCAGCTAACATTATGAGTGAAGCATGCCCCGCTTTCAAATAATAGTTACTACTGAAGCTAAGTAGCAGTGGAAGCAATAAGCCCGGCACAGCGATACTACTGGTTTTATAAATCAAATCAATTACCGAAGGCAAAGCCGTCGCCAGTAAAATACTCAATATTGCGGTGATAACTAAGCCCACCTGAGTTAGCTTTTGAGTGCTGATTTTGTGAAAGGAGCGCATCTTCTTTAGCAAATCATTTCCGATAGTGGTAGCACTAAGAAACGCATAGCTGTCTAATGTAGACATCACAGTGGCTATAAGAGCAGTCATAAAGACTCCTTTCCAAATAGGAGGCAATACTGCTTCACCTAATGTGGGGTATGCCATAAGAGGATTAGCTATTTCAAAAAATGCTTTAGCATACAAGCCTGTACTCAAAGTCATAGCATCAAATATCATCCAAAAGAATACTGAAATTAGGATGCCGTTTCGTGCAATATTAGGAGTTTTTGCGGCTGCACATCTCTGATGAAATCCGGGATCAATGAACGTCTGTAGCGATATAATAAACCAAACTGCTACATACTGCCAAGAGTTCCCTCCTGCAGCCTCTAAATGCGTAGCAGGTAGCTTATCTGCCAAATCAAATACACTTCCATAAGAAGCATAAGAAAAATACAGAAGTGCAGCAAACCCAAGATACATTACTATAAATTGTGCAAAGTTAGTTCTAATATCTGCTTTCAAACCACCTGTATAAATATATACAAGAGATATGGCAGCTCCTACTAAAATAGAATTAAACAAGCCCCATGAAGTAAACATATCTATAATTACTCCGAGCATCAAAATATATGACGCAGGTAAAGTAATTACCAGCACAATAAGAGAAGCAAGTGTTCCGGCAATCCCCCCATACTTTGATGCAATCTGGTCAGGGATAGTCAGTATATTAGAATTTCTGATTTTCCTGGAAATAAGTAGAGCAAAAAGCGTAGCAGAAATATAGTAAGGCAAAGCAAAACATACCCATGCAAGTATGCCTGAGTTATAAACAAATTCGCCCACACCAAGGATACTTCCATACCAAGTAGCTACAAGAGTACCAACAAAAAAAGGCAGGGTTACTTTTCGCCCTGCCAGAATAAAGTTTTCAGTATTGTCTTTATCGTCACTATCTGATTTAGAAGAGCGAAACCCGATAAAGAGAACCATTACTACATAAAGTGCTATAACAGCCAAGTCTGCGGCTGAAGGAGTCATCTCTTAAACCTATTTACATAAATAATATTACTTTAAAGCTGCTTTAAAAGCATCTACTGTAAGAGCCATACCTTTGTCAAATTCCATTTTTGGAGACCACCCGTGCATATTTTCATATTTAGCATAAGAGCATACGCTCCTTCTTTGCTCTCCGGCTTTAGCAGGTCCGTGAAACTCTTCGCTACTACTTTCTGTAAGTTCTTTCAGTCTACGAAATATATGATTTACATCTGTTTCTACGTCGGTAGTTACATTATAAATTCCGTTTACCTCTTCGTCCAATGCTTTTACATTTGCAGCCACTACATCATCAATATATATATAGTCTCGAGTAATGAGACCATCGCCATTGATTATGGGTTGTTCGCCGGACAGCATCTTATTGATAAATATTGCAACAACACCTGCCTCTCCATGAGGATTTTGGCGGGCACCATATACATTGCCATAACGAAGTACGACTCTGTCAATGCCATAAACAGATTGGTAATAGAATAAATAATGCTCAGTGCTCAATTTGGAAATACCGTAAGGCGAGCAAGGAGCTTTCCTATCATCTTCTTCCGCAGGAAATTTCTCTTGTTCACCATAAATAGTACCACCTGAAGAAGCAAATATTATTTTTTTGACCCCGGATTGTTTAGCCGCCTCAAAAATATTGATACTCCCAATAATATTAGTATTGGCATCAAATTTAGGATTATCCACTGAAACTCGCACATTCATCTGTGCGGCATGGTGACTGATGACATCGAACTTTTCATTCTTAAATATATCCGAAATGTTATCATCATTTATATCAGCTTCTATTACTTTCGCTTTGGGGTTGACATTTTCTCTTTTACCTGAAGAAAAATTATCAAGGATAGTTACAGAGTGGCCTAAATTAATATAAGCATCTGTAATGTGAGATCCGATAAATCCGGCACCGCCGGTAACTAATATTTTCATGTTATTATTTCCATTTTTATCAATTAGCTAAATCAAAAATACAAAAAAAAAGAGAAAAGCTTGCTGAAAACCTTGTAAAAAAGGGTAGTTAGGAAAGATGTAATCACAAGTGAGCGAAATAATATCAAAAAAATTGTTAACTTTCGTTTATTTTGACAAAAAAATTGCTTATTTTAACAGATAGAAATGCAAATTATAAACAAAAGTATAAAAACACACATGCATTACACAATGCCTATTACGCAAAGGCTTAAAAAGCTAATAAAATCTCTACACCAAAAACAATTCAGAGATCAAAATGATTTGTTTGTAGCAGAAGGTCAAAGATTATGTGAAGAAATCATTGAAAGCGACTTCTTAGCAGAGTTACTTGTAGTCAAAGATTCTCCTACACAGGAAGTAACTGAAATAGTAGACTATTTTGCAGATAAAGGTATTCCTGTTTATACAGCACCTAAGCATCAGTTCGATCAGATTTGCAATACTAAGACTCCTCAAGGAATCATAACAGTAGTAAATAATAAAAACCCTGAGCTGTTGCCTGACGAACCTTTTATCGCTTTAGATGCTGTTGCTGATCCCGGAAATATCGGAACAATCATACGCACTGCAAACTGGTTTGGATATAAACAAGTAATATTAGGCAGAGATTGTGCAGATAAATACAATCCAAAAACTGTACGCTCTACAATGGGTGCAATTTTTAAAACTCAAGTGCATCACACTCATGACTTGGCAGGTTTTATAAAAGAGCATTTTCCTAAACACCATTTATTAGGTGCAAGCGTCAATACAAAAACAGAACTTGAAACATTGAGTTTCAAAAATGAAAAGCACTATGGTGTATTTTTTGGCAGTGAAGCTAATGGCTTGTCAGCTGAAATAGAAGCTATACTTGATAAAGAGTATATAATTCCCGGCATTGGGAAACAGGAATCATTAAATGTAGCTGTATCTGTTGGTATTTCATTATATCATTTAACTAAATAGCATATAAAGCTTATATTTTTTTAAATACGCCGTTAAATGATATTAATGCCTATTGTGTTTGCATTGCTTTTCGTAAATTAAACATACTAATCGAGTTCTTTACGAAATTTATCAAACATTGTTTCAGGAATATTTATGGTTGCAGAAACTATATTCAAATTGCTGTTGATTGCAGTGCTTAGCTATTTAGTAGGAGCCATTCCGTCAGCAGTATGGATCAGTAAGAAATTTTTTGGATATGATATACGAGAAAAAGGTAGCGGAAACATGGGAAGCACCAACGCTTTTCGTGTTCTTGGCTGGAAATGGGGAATTGTAGTACAACTAATGGACGTGCTAAAAGGAATTTTGGCTGTTGTTGTAATTGCAGGTATTTTGGGTAGTGGTTTAGCAATACCAAACGCTACTTCATTTGAAGACATTACGCTTATCAAAATCGGAGCAGGAATGCTTGCCGTTGTGGGGCATATTTGGACTTGCTTTGCAGGATTCAAAGGTGGAAAAGGCATCAATACTGCAGGAGGAATGCTAATTGGTCTTGCACCGATAGATGTTAGCATTGCATTAGGAATTTTCCTAATTGCTGTTGTGTTATCCGGTTACATATCTCTCGGTTCCATAATGGCTGCTTTTACTGTCCCTTCTTCCATGTTCGTTAGATATAATTTCCTGCATATAGACATTCCGGGCTATCAGCAATTAATATACTTCTGTTTAGCACTTTTTGCATTAGTTGTATTTACTCATAGAGCTAATATCAAGAGGCTTCTGCAAGGGAATGAAAATAGATTCAAAAAACTTCAAATCTTTCATAAAAGTTAATATAGCGTGGAGCTAAGAGAAAATTGAAGAAAATTACAGTTATTGGGGCCGGAGGCTGGGGGACTGCCCTTGCCTCCGTTCTTGCAAAAAATGGAAACAGCGTCAATCTTTGGACTCATGAAGTCAATGTTATTGACGAAGTAAATAATAAAAGAACAAACTCTACCTATCTGCCTAATATTGAAATTCATAAGAATATTACTGCTACAAATTCTAAAGAAAGCATTGCAGAGTCAGACATTTTGATAAATGCAGTACCTACTAAATTTATTAGAAGTCTTTACCATGATATAAACGTTGATATCTCTAATAAGATATTAATTAATGCTTCTAAGGGCATAGAGCAAAGCACTTCTTTTAGGATTTCTCAGATTTTTAATGATGCGTGTAGAGTAGATTTCAAAAACTATGTTGCTCTTACCGGGCCTTCTCATGCGGAAGAGGTTATTAAAGATGTACCGACAACAGTAATTGCTGCATCGATAGATCATGACAAGGCTGTTTTAGTACAGGAGTTACTATCTACACCTACTTTCAGAATCTATACTTCTGATGATTTGATTGGTGCTGAAATTGGCGGTGCTATTAAAAATGTAATAGCAATCGCTGCCGGTATTATTGATGGGCTTGCCATGGGAGACAATACGAAAGCAGCGCTGATTACCAGAGGCTTAGCGGAAATGAGCAGAGTTGGCGATGAAATGGGTGCAAACATTAGAACTTTTTCGGGTCTTTCGGGGCTTGGCGATTTGTTTGTTACTTGTAACTCAGCTCACAGTCGTAACCGCTCCGTTGGTGAAAGAATCGGCAAAGGCGAAAAATACGCTGATATTGCTCGCTCAATGAAGATGATTGCTGAGGGCGTGTTTACTACAAAAGCAGTAGTAGAATTATGCGAAAAGCTCGAGGTAGAAATGCCTATTGCAGATCAAATAAATAATATACTCTTTTATGATAAATGCCCAAAAGAAGCAATCCGAGACCTTATGCAAAGAGAATCTAAAAAGGAATGGTGGTAATTCAGCCATTCCTTTTTTTCTGAATTGTTTCGTATATCATATAAATACCCCACCCTACTAATGGCAATAACCAAAACTTCATCATAGTCTGATAACGAGGAATGGCGAAGAATATAAATGCTATAAAACTATGATAAAATAACATAATATACTCTATTTTAAAATCTGATATCTTAGATTTTACTCCACCCCAAATTGCCAAGCCTAACATTAGAAACCAAGGTACGATATAAAGCAGATGTTTTACTTGGTTGCTATATGGATAATAGCCCCAAAGATGACATAGTTTTGTAAAACCTGATGCAAACGCTTGTAAAGGATCAGCTTTGATTTGGGATATAGCTTCCTGCTTTTGTAATTCAATATATTCAAGCTCATATTGCTCTGAAAATTTCAATTCTGATTTTAAAGAATCCATTCTGTCATCTGCCCATGCTCCCGGATATAGAGGATTATGTCCGCGATATAGATTTATTCCAAAATTAGTTGTTAATGGCACAAATTTGTTTAGTACTACGTAATTTCGGATACTCCACGGAGCAAGGAAAGAGAAAGAAATAGTGAGATAAATTATCACTTTTTTTAAACTTGAGTTTTTCGATATTATAAAACCCATAATTAATATCATAAGTGCAACTTCGGAGCGAAAGAGAAGCATAACCCCACTTACAACTGCGATCGAAACTATATCAGTTAATTTATAGGAACTCCTAATCGAGAAAAAATATAATATATACGCTACAAAAAGATGATATAGATTTGTATTGACAAGTGCGGAGGATGCAAATATAAATTCCGGCAGAAAGGTAGCAATTAAAGCTGTCACAAATCCCGATATCTCATTAAATCTATTACTAACAGCTTTATAAAGCAAAACAACAGAAAGCCCGGCTATTGCATGATTTATAATCAAATATAGTGCATTTCTTAGTATCTCATGCTTTATCAGGAAAAATGGAACTGTATAAAGCACTGCTCCCACCGGCATATAAGCTCCTTTTGCAAATTCAGCATGATTTGCAGGATTAGAGAAAAATGCAAACCCGCTTCCATTTATTATATTCTGGGCAATTGTTCCATACTCATAATAATTAATATCCTCAAAACTATGCAAAACAAAGGATGCAATCAGTCTTATAATAAATGCAATCATAAATAATATTATACTTTTTTTGCTTATATCTTTTATATTCATTTGGATTAGAGTATTTTGTAGATAATAATGACTTAATTTACAACTTTAAGTGCCAAATATGAAAACAAAAAAGATATTTGTATGCAGTGAGTGCGGTGCGAAGTCTCCAAGATGGATAGGTAAATGCCCTGAATGCAGTTCTTGGAATACTTATGAAGAGCAGATAGAGTCCAAAGGTAAAACTGGGGCTGTAAGCTCTCTAAGATCTGACTCACAAATATGCAAACTTGCGGATGTTTCTACTGAAGAAAACTATCGGATATTAAGCGGCATTAAAGAGTTAGATAGAGTACTCGGAGGTGGTATTATCCCCGGATCTTTAGTCTTAGCAGGCGGAGATCCCGGCATAGGCAAATCGACCCTAATGTTGCAGATGTGCGGAGGTATCAAAGACTTTGCCCCTTTGTATGTAACCGGGGAGGAATCTCTACAGCAGATTAAATTTAGAGCAAGCCGCATTAAAGGAATTGACCAAGACATGCTGATACTTGCAGAGACTAACTTAGAGCAAATAATATATCATATCAATGCAACAGATAGCCGAGTTATTATAATAGATTCTATACAGTCGGTTCATTCAGAAAAGATAGAAGCTACTCCCGGAAGCGTAGTGCAGATAAGAGAATGTACCTCTGCTTTGATGCAAGTAGCTAAGCAGTCTAATAAGGCTATTTTTATAATTGGTCACGTAACTAAGGAAGGCGTAATAGCGGGACCAAAGATATTAGAGCACATGGTAGATACCGTATTGCAGTTCGAAGGAGAAAAAACATATTCTTACAGGATATTACGAGCCATAAAAAATAGATTTGGATCTACGAATGAAATAGGCATTTTCGACATGAGCGATGCTGGACTAAGGGAAGTTAGCAATCCATCGGAAATATTTCTTTCTTCGAGAGAAGGTCAGGAAGCCGGAACTTCTATTGTTGCAGCTATGGAAGGTTCACGTCCATTACTGTTAGAAGTGCAAGCGCTTGTAACTCCTACAAGCTATGGCGTGCCTCAAAGGACTTCTAATGGTTACGACTTGAGACGACTTCAGATGGTATTAGCTGTGCTGGAAAAGAGACTAGGAGCCCAGTTTCAAAAAAACGATGTGTTCGTTAATATCACAGGTGGCATTTCGCTAAGTGATACATCCGTAGACCTAGGAGTGGCAGCTGCTTTGATAAGTTCATTGCGAGATGAAGCAATAGATTCGCTTAATGTTATTATTGGGGAGATAGGTCTAACAGGTGAGGTCAGAAACGTATCTAATATTGAAAGAAGAATAAGTGAATGCGAGAAATTAGGATTTAAATCTGTAATGATTCCTGAGAACAGTGTAAGTAAACTAAGTAAAAAATTTGATATTAAACTGTTACCTACTGCAAGGATTTCCTTAGCACTAACAACATTATTTGGCTAAGATAGCTTTTTTTTTGATATATTAGTTATCATGGCAGAAATAAATATTTATTATTGTTGTCAATAGTTATAGAATAAAAATATCTTAGAAAATCGGACAATTTAGATGTTTGAACAAGTAATAGACAAAGAAAAAAAACACCTTGGATCACTGCTCAAAAAAGACTCAAAAAAAGTAAAATTAGAGTCTGTTTTGAATTGTAATCTGAGTGAGTCATATAAAAAATATTTTAAAGCTGAAGTTGCTTGGTGGATTTATCAGGATAGAGTTATCCGTGATTCGGGGCACTACTTTGAAATCACAGATGAAATCCAAGCTGTTTTTGATAAATTAGATGGATTATACTTTAAAAATGCCGCTTTTGTCAAGTCGGTGCTTAATAAAATTATAGACTCTGCAGTCAAAGTAAGACTAAATATGCTTTGTCGCCCGAGAACGGCTATGAAATGGTTTGTATTTCGTGGTGAACCTACACGCACTGTCAAAGAAATATCATGCCGCCTTGAGTACTTGCACGATCATTTATATTTAGTGGAAGCTACTAAAAAGTGGTTGGCAGATTTAGGAGAAGCTGATTCTTATGGTATTTCTTCAGCGGAGTTTGAGCAAGTAGTTGCGGAGCTGGACTCAGGATACTTTTTAGAAATGGGGCCTGGCGAGTTTTATAACCTTTTAGTACCATTATTCGACTTTTTTATAATATCTGACGTAAATAAAATTCCTATAGAAGCATTAATAATATTCGCTGATGATAAATCATTAGGAAGATTGACAAAAACTTTAGAAAAGATGCTCTTTAGAGATAAAGTGACCAGTATTACGAAACAAGAGTTGATTGATATTATCACTGAATTATTTGATATCAAAGATGATAAACCTCGCTCTGCTATAAATACAAGAAATGTAAAGGATTTTGCCGGTTTTGAGGCACCAAGGAACTTAGGTTCTCCTGTAGAAACAAAGAAACAGGAATTTGTGGAATCCAAAAACAACTCTAATTCCAATAGCGAACAGCCAATCTCACAGAAAGATGCAATGAAGCATGAACAAGCAGGCACAGAAGCAGTTGCCAAAGATGTTATAAACGAACTAGACCACGAAGAGCATGATTTAGATGCTTTAGCAGATCTTGTGTTGCAAGATGAATCTATGTTTTCACAGGGGTACGAAAGAAAAGAGTATAAAGCAATTTCTGATGATGACTTGGAGGTCGACGATGAGTTTGACGATATTCTTTCTGATTTAGAATCCACAGTTGGCGATACAGATTTGAACTTAACAGTAGACAACAGTGAACTGGAAAATAATTCTGATATACAAAATGAATTGTCAGACTTATTATCAGAATTAGACTCCTTTGATAATATTGAAGATGATACTCCTGAGGGTACTTATAGCAATCAATCAGATGCCTCAGGTTATAATCTTAATAGTGAGTTGGGTGAATTGGAAGACGACCCTGATTGGGAAGAAATGGCAGATACTTACCAAAGTGAAGATCATCATGATGATGAAATTTATACTCCCCCGGCAGAAGAAGGTTTATCCGAAGGAACTATTGAAGAAATGCAAGGAATGGATAAATTTATCGTTTCACATGCAGAGGATTTTGCATCAGAAAAGCCATACATAGAAGCTGAAAATATTGATACTGATATACTCCTTGAGGAACTCGAGGGGAAACATTTAATTTCTATTACAAATGATGAGGACGAAGAAGAAATACTATGAAATTTGTAGACTTAGCAAGGATTTGGATTAAAGCGGGTGACGGTGGAAACGGTTGTGTCAGTTTCAGAAGAGAAAAATTCGTACCTAAAGGCGGGCCGGATGGTGGCAATGGAGGAAGAGGCGGAGACGTTATTTTTCAGGTAAATCCTCATCTTAATACCTTACTTGATTTTCAGTTCCAAAGAAAGTTTGAAGCTGAAAACGGAGCTCATGGATCCAAACAGAAAATGACCGGAAGAGATGGTCAAGATATTGTGATTGAAATTCCTCAAGGAACAATAGTTAGAAACTCAGAAACCGGAGATATTATCGCAGATATGTCTGAACCTTTCCAACGAACTGTCGTCATAAAGGGCGGTAACGGTGGGTTTGGTAATGCAGAGTTCCCTACTTCTGTTAATCAAGCTCCACGATATGCCAAGCCAGGGTTAATCGGTGATAGTTTCTACGTAGAATTAGAGCTAAAACTGTTGGCTGATGTTGGTATTGTAGGTTTCCCGAATGCAGGTAAATCTACTTTAATTAGTGTAATCTCATCTGCGAAACCAAAAATTGCGGATTATCCTTTTACTACTTTGATTCCAAACTTGGGCATTGTAAAAGTAGCAGATGGAAAAACATACTGCGTAGCAGACATCCCTGGGCTTATAGAAGGTGCAGCCGAAGGCAAAGGTCTGGGTCATCAGTTCTTAAGGCATGTGGAAAGAACATCTGTCTTGTTATTTTTAATCGACGCATGGAGCGACGACCACAGAGAAGAATATGAAACTTTACAAAAAGAACTAATACAATTTAACCCCGAAATTGTAACTAAAAAGAGTTTGATTTGTATTACTAAAGTCGATTCTTTTGATTCTGCTTTACACGATGAATTATCTAATCTGGATTTAGGTAATGGCAAAAAACCGGATTTGTTAATTTCATCTGTCTCAGGAGATAATATTGAAGAATTAAAATGGCGACTTTGGGACGCAATACAAACTCTATAAATTATAATAGTTAAAGGATACCATGAATAAAATACTCCTAGCTTTACTTGTATTAGCTATATCTGTTCCTTCACTTTCAGCGAAGAGACCATCTTTTCCTCCTAAAGAAGATCCTCACCAGAGAGAGGAATGGCTACGCTCAACTTATATTAGCCCTGAAAATGAAAAAAATATTCCTGCAAACATTGATGAGTTACAGCGAAACTTTGCTAAATCATTACCTACTGCTTCTGAAGGGTACTACGCAAAAGGCTCTACAATACAGTCTCAAACTTGGCTAAATGCAGGTCCGAATAATATCGGTGGTAGAACTCGTGCTGTAGCTTTTGACGTTAATAACCCTAATATTCTAATAGCAGGTGGAGTTTCGGGGGGTATTTGGCGTTCAGTAGATGGTGGTAATTCATGGGTACAGACCACAGGAAAAAAAGAAATTCCTTCTGTTACTACTATCGTACAGGATAAAAGACCAGGTAAAAACAATATTTGGTATTTTGCAGGTGGTGAAGTACTTGGTAACTCTGCCGGACAAAGCAAAGGAACAACTTTTCTTGGAAATGGGATATCCAAATCTACCGATAATGGTTTAACTTGGAAGCCACTGGAATCTACAATTATAGGTTCTGAAGCAGGCGTATTCGGACGCATTTACAGGTTAGTTTTAGACCAAACGAATCAAGATAAAGATATCATTTATGCGGCATGCTACGGTGCCATATTAAGATCTGAAGACGGTGGTGACACATGGGAAACTGTCTTAGGCAACTCGGCAAATATCAATAGAGGTCCTCGTTACACAGATTTAGTTATTAATGATAGCGGAACTTTATACGTTAGCCTTAGTAGTAACTCAGACTCTAATCAATCCGGTTTTTTCCGTTCAACTAATGGTAAAGACTGGGAGAATATTACTCCTGACGAGCTAACCGGCAACTACACTCGCACTGTGATAGCCGCAGCTCCGGGCGACATGGATTTAGTATATTTCCTAACTATGCACTATGGTAGCGGCGGAGTGTATTGCCCTGAAGAGTCTTCCGGTTGCCACACTCTACTGGCAATGGAATATAATGATGGAGCTGAATGGTATGATCTATCAGAAAACTTACCATACATGAAAATTAAATATATCACCGGAGTTTATAACTCTCAGAGTGGATATGATATGTGCATAGCTATTAAACCTGATAATCCGGATGTGGTTATTATTGGCGGCACCAACATTTATGTATCTGATTACGCATTCTTTGATTCAGACAATACTCAGTGGGTTGCAGGTTATAATCCAAATTACAACCCTTATGTTTATAGTGACCCATCTGTAAAATGGTTAGACATTATCAGCGAATGGCGTAACATGATGTTCCCTACAGGTGGTTGGGATTTCCATACTATAGTATTTCATCCAACTAACCCAAATATAGTACTTACAGGTAGCGATCATGGCATTCACCGCTTAAATAATTTGGAAGAATCTATAGACAATGAAGAGTTTACTTGGGATGATTTGAATAATGGCTATAATACTACTCAGTTTTATGATTGTAGCATCCACCCTACTGAAGCCGGAAATGAAACAATTGTCGGGGGCATGCAGGATAATGGAACGTGGGCTACTTTCACTTCATCTGTAATGTTTGATGAGATGACCGGAGGTGATGGTATGCATTCTACAATCAATGAAAACGGTGACATATTAGTATCTTCTCAATCCGGAAACATTATGCGATTGATTTACGAAGACGACGAAATGGTAGATGGGTATAACTTTGCACCACAGAGTGACTTGGGTGTTTCGTTTGCATTTTACAATCCATTTGAAATAAATCCAAATGACACAAAAGCAATAGCTATGGGTGCAGCCACGGGCTATGTATACTGTAGTGACTATACTAATGAAAGCGCAGCATCATATAATTGGTATTTTAGAGATTTGGGATATGTGAATGTAACAAATGTAGCCTTTAGTACAACTCCGGAAAATGTCTTGTACTTAGGTACATATTATGATGGTCTCTACAGAATAGAAGATGTTACTAACTCAAATAGCTCTACTGAAAAGATATCTTATCCAAGCGAAGTGAATTATGCTTACACTTCAGATATATGGGTAGATCCTAACGATGCAGATCATTTGATTTCTACACTCTCTAACTACTATTCAAAGAGTATCCTTGAAACTTATGACGCAGGTGACTCTTGGACTGACCATGGTGGTAATTTAGAAGAAAATGAAGACGGTAGCGGTAATGGACCTTCGGTTAGAGCGTATGCTCGATTAAATATGGATGACGGAGGTGCTGTGCATTTTGTAGGTACTTCGGCCGGACTTTACTCTACGAGGAAGCTTGACGGAGCAAATACTGTTTGGGTTCGTGAAGGTGAGAACACAATCGGAATGGCAGTGGTTTCTCAAATTCACGCAAGACAATCAGATGGAAGAATAGTTGTGTCTACTCATGGAAACGGAGTATTCAAAACTAACTACGCTACTTCCATAGATGAATTTGACGCTAAAACTTTGGGATTTGTAGTTTCTGAAGTATACCCTAATCCGGCTTCTGAGCAGATTAACTTCGTTTTAAACACTGACAATAATGCTTTTGTTGAAGTAAAGCTTTTAGACATACAGGGCATAGCAGTGGCTAATATACTTTCTGAAGAGTTTACAGGTACTAAAAGAGTAAGCTATAATGCAAGTAACTTAACAGCAGGGACTTATTTCTTGCATATTAGTGACGGTACTCATTTTGTTACTAAAAAAGTTAGTATTATTAGATAATATTTTAGAAAATATTTATTTAAAAAAACGCAATCTACTTAGTTAGTTTGCGTTTTTTTGTATTTAGGTATACCATTTCTTTGGTAATTTCTATCTTTTATTCTATTTTATTATAATTGCATTTAGTTTTTTTTTAAAAGGGAATCTATGAAATACAACATCATTCTTTTGCTTTGGATATCAGTATCCGTCACGTTAAACGCTCAATTATCCGACCAACAAAAAGAAAATCCCCAAGCACGAAATGAATGGATGCGATCTACTTATGAAAATAAAAATGCACGAACCTCAAAAGATTTTAAACAAATGCAAAATAGGTTCTCCAACTCCCTACCGAATGCTAATGAAGGATTTTTTGCGAAGGGTACTAATACTGTAAGCTCACAGACTTGGATGCATGCAGGTCCTAATAATGTAGGCGGAAGAACCAGAGCAATTGTTTATGACAGAACCAACCCAAATATTATTATTACGGGTGGAGTATCCGGCGGCATTTGGAGATCAATCGATGGTGGACAATCTTGGGTGCAAACAACCGGTATAAATGAAATTCCGGCAATTAGTGCAATAATTCAAGATCCGAGACCGGAAAGGAATAATGAATGGTACTGTGCAGGTGGAGAATTGTTTGGCTACTCAACATCTAGGGAATTCTCTGCACATTATAGCGGAAATGGTATATTCAAATCTACTGATAATGGCTTAAATTGGAGCTTATACGGCAATACAGCTGACAATTTACCACAGGTTACTAAATATTGGGATTATATCTACAGATTAGCGATTGATCCTACTCATTTGGATGAAGATATATTATATGTTGCTTGTTTAGGTGCAGTCATCAAAATAAGCGAAAACGGTACAAAAATAAGCACTACTTTAAATTTGGAAAACAATACACACTATAACTTCACTACAGATATTATGATAACGCACAGTGGGCAATTTTACGCTACTTTGAGCCAAAATTCACGATATTCAAACAAAAACACCTCTCATTCCGGTATTTTCTATTCCGAGGATGGCGAAAATTGGGAAGATATAAGTCCTGAAACATTGCAACCTTCATATAGAATTGTGATGGATTATTCCAGATCGCATGATAGTATAGTTTATTTCTTTTGTTCAAATGTATCTGAGCTCTCCACAGGATGTGATCCTGACATATTCGGATGTGTTTCCTTGTTTAAGCTAAACAATAATAATGGACAAATAGCATGGAGCGACCTTACAGATAATATTCCATATTTTCCGGCAGCTCATGATTACAATACTTTGAATCCTCAAATAGAATATTGTATGGTAATAGCAGTATCTCCAATTGATACAAACACAGTAATTCTGGGTGCAACAAATTGTTTTGTTTCTTATAATGGTTTTTCTTCTCCTGACAGTAGTTTATGGATTGGTGGTTTCAATCAATTCTATGAAAATGTATCCTGGACAGATACTACAAAGACAGTACAGGAAATCTACGCAGCTCAATTAAAATTTATGCATCCTAATAGTGGATGGGATTATCATTGGTTTACATTTAACCCTGAAAATCCAAAGGAATTAATTTCTGCTTCTGATCATGGAATTCACAAAATGCCGGATATATCTGTTGATGCTCCTAAAGACTGGGTTGATTTGAATAATGGCTATTGTACTACTCAATTTTACGATTGTGCAATAAATAAAAAGAAATCCGGGGATGAATCTATAATCGGAGGTACTCAAGATAACGGAACGTTGGGCAGTTTTGCAAATTCTTCTAATTATTTTAAATATTGGGGTGGGGATGGTTTTAGCTCCTATATTACTAAAAATAATAGTACCATAATATGCAATCAGGACAACATATTACGTTTGGATTTGATTAATGGCGTACCTAGCAGTGGAACTTTATTAACACTTCCTATGCTTTCTGACAATAAATATGGGATTCAATTTAATACAGAATTTGATATCAATCCATATAATGAGAAAGAACTTACTGTTGCTACTGCTAAGGTAATAGCATATTGCAATGACTTTACAGTATTTAACGCTTGGGATAATTATGAATACTACTTTATTGATAGTTTAGAAGCAACTTGTGTTAAATATCTTGCTCCTACTCACAATGGCGTTTTAATAGGAACAAGAACTAAAAGGCTTATAAAAGTAAATGAACTTGAAAAAGAGAATTTCTCTTATGATATAATTAATCTGCCTGATTTTGTTACGGGTGAATTTGTTTCAGATTTATGGGCTGATCCTCAGGATGTTGACCATTTTATTGTAATAGTATCTAATTATTTGACTCTAGGAATGCTGGAAACTTATGACAATGGAGAAACTTGGATTGACCATGGTGGCAATTTAGAGGGAAATCCTGATGGATCCGGAGCAGGTCATTCTTTCAGAGCCTATGAAAGAATGGCTTATGAAGGCGACACGCTTCATTTATTAGGTACTTCTGACGGCCTGTTCTCTACTGAAACGCTAGATGGTGAAAAGACGGTCTGGGCTAGAGAAGGTGCAAATACAATAGGAAAAGCAGTTATTGAAGATATCGAAGTAAGAGAGCTTGACGGCAGAATAGTTATAGCTACTCATGGTAATGGTCTTTTTAAAACTAACTTTACCACTTCCGTGCAAGACTTCAATGGTGCAAATCTTGGATTTGTCGTTTCAGAAGTATACCCTAATCCTGCTTCTCAGCAGATTAACTTCGTTCTTAACTCTGATAGTAATGCTTTTGTTGAAGCAAAGCTATTAGATATGCAAGGAAAAGAAGTAGCAAATATTCTCTCTGAAGAGTTTACAGGGACTAAAAGAGTAAGCTATAATGCAAGTAACT
>JBFHIJ010000015.1:0-55216 GCA_041596515.1 Chlorobiota bacterium | reverse complement strand
TCGATCAAGAACAATAGAAGTCCCATTATAATATATTGCAAAATCATTTGCTGCATCTATCTCAGATGTAAACACATCACCCGGATCCTTCCCATCATAATCCGCCATACTCACAGGATTATTCATACTATACTGGTACGGTGACCATGCATAATATTTCTCCCATACTTCGACTCGCTATGCTCGCTCAGTGACCTTAGAGCGTGCTGAAGTTCGCCCAGTTCGCTTTCGGTGTCAAGTTCTTTGCCGATGAAGGCGGTGCGCTGGTCGTCGTTATCCCTTGGTATTTGCTTGTCAAATGGAAGATAATCAAATTTTTCGGTTTATTTATTAAAAGACTCAAGCTTTTTATGGCTTGAGTCTTTGTAACAAGTTGTATAACCTAAAATAATTTGTATAGTCAACTTACAATCTGACTATCTACCATGAAATATTTTTAAAACTTTACAGTCCTTTTTTTGAATCTCAATATGTGCTACTCCTCCTGAAATCAATGGACCACCAGGTTTATACTCTGGAAAAGAACCAGTAATTACCCAAATGCTATCTTTAATAAGTACAGGTTTTAATGGTTCTTGATTGTAAATATCATCCCCATAAATCTTTAATAGTATTACTTTTGCAATTCTCCTAGCTGTTTCAGCATCTGGAACAACATCTTCTCTGCCTACAACATTGCGTTCGTATGTGGTGTACTCATGTGTATTTTTCAAGGTTTTACAACTAACTGAAAATAATCCAATGCATATTAGCAATGTAAAATAATAGTTTAATTTCATAATACTCTCTTTAAGTTATAACAATAGTTCATCTTTTTTTTCTTTGAATGATGGCAATATTGTTTTTATATCAACATCAATATAAAATGGCTTTGTGTCAACAGCAGGTACATCATTCTTTCTTTCCCAAACAGGTTTTGTATTAGGATCACTAGGTACTTCATTTGAAGCTTTAAGAGGAACTATTGTTGTTTGTGTAATTACATCATATTCAAATATTTTCCTGCGGGCGTTACCAAATATGAATCTAATCCTGTTGTATTTGCACTATTTTCATCACCAGTAGAAAACTTATGTGGTTCATATCTTAAGTTTTCTGCACCATGAGTATGCAGTAATCCAACATGATATGTATTTTCTGGGATGACCAAATTATGAGTTGTTGAGCTCTCATTTCCAATGTAAGCAATATTATACGAGAAAGTTCCATCCGGATTAGCATACATGGAAGAACCGAACTCTCTATCTTTTACAATAGAAGTTCCGTTATAATATATTGCAAAATCATTTGCTGCTTCTATCTCAGAAGTAAATATTTCACCTGGATCTTTCCCATTCCAATCCGCCATACTAATTGGATTATTCATACTATACTGGTACGGTGACCATGCGTAGTACTTTTCCCACAGTGGATCTATAGTCGTAAACCTGCCTAGCTCGTAGTCCACTTTTCTTACGCCGTGGTCGCCCAGTTCGCTTTCACGGTCTAGTTCCTTGCCGAGGTAGGCGGTGCGCTGGTCGTCGTTATCCCTTGGTATTTGCTTGCCAAATGGAAGATAATCAAAATTTTTCGGTTTTTTATAGAAAGACTCAAGTATTTTTGGAGCTTGAGTCTTTTATGTGATTTACAAATCTATCTTGTTGATTGATTTTTCTCTTTAAAATATTTTTTAAAAAATTTATTTTCGTCGGAAACTTTGATATTATTCTCTTTTACATAAGGCAAAAAAATATCATTTAATTTATCAACATTTTCAAAATCTCCGAGATTGATGGTTACAAGTGGGGTAAGAAGTTCCAAATCCTTTAAATTCATAACATTAAGCTCTATAATATCTTTAAAATAGAAACTTACTTCTCCTCGCCATGTATAACTGATAATTTTAGATTCATTTAGATCGTCTGAGTTTATATGTAAGATTAGTTTCTTCATTGTTTCTTGTAATATTGCACCTATGCCACCTACTAATAAAAGAAAGAATCTTCCCCAATGGAGTAAATCGTCACTATTAATATCAAAATATATGTATGCTCCAAACAAAAAGAAAAAACCCAGACCATAATAAAAATATCTTAACGACTTCAATCCTTTGAATACAAGACCATTTTCCATTATTTACCTCTGTATTGATAATTTGAATTAACCGATGTATTATCTCTACTATCTCTTGAAGGAGGAGCCTGAAATTTAAGACTTTCAGTTGATCCACCTTCATATATTTCCTTAACTCCTTGTTGACCTATACCATCCTTAACTGCGTCCATTACTTTCATTATTCCATTATTTACTGGTGTATCATCCGAAACAAATGTATTCGTAATATTCGTAGCACCAGCATTACTGGTCGTTTTTTTTACCCATTAAATATAGTGATGTTTTACCTGATACCCAAGTTCCCACTCCAGCTAATACGCCATCTTTAACCATCTCATCACCATCCACAGGTTCGTCACCTGTAATAGTTCTGTCAGTCATACCTCCTAATACTCCTCCGGCAATATTACCTCCATAAGTCCACGCACCTTGCACAAGCTTTGTTGCACCTGCAGCACTTGCAGAAGCTGCTGCACCAGCACCAAGTACACCAAAAGAACCAATACAAAATCCTTTGCCAAAAGCTCCTATAATCTTGGTCCCGTCTATTTTTCTACTAAAATCATAAGAAGAAAAATCAAATATATTTCCCCCTGATACTTGATCTAGATATTCTATTCCAGCTTCTAAAGCACCAATTCCAACTCCCCAAGCTATTACTACACCTACAAACTTCCCATTCTCATCCGCCAAACTAATCGGATTATTCATACTATACTGGTACGGAGACCAGGCGTAATATTTCTCCCATACTTCGACTCGCTACGCTCGCTCAGCAACCTTAGAGTGTGCTGAAGTTCACCCAGTTCGCTTTCGGTGTTTATTCCAATTTTTATTTGATCTAATATATAAGAAATCTGCTGATCAACACCTTCATATTTAATCAGCAGATTTTGTAAAGCTAATATTCTAAAATTCATAAACAACCAATGTATCTGCCGTTTCAAGAGAAACAGAATTTTGATCTACCGAAATACTTTTTAAGCTATTTGGATATTCTCCTATCATCGAAACTCTTTTACCATCTATCATTAATAATAGTTTATTCTCGCCTAATGCACCTGGTTCAACTTTTAAAACTTGTATTAATCTATTATCTATTTGATAATCAAATACTATTTTGGGAATAGGAGGTCTAAAATGGATATAAATTTTGTATGCATAATACATTAAAAATATTGATATTAGCAGCAATATAACTCGGAATATTATCTTTTTCATAATCAAAACACTAAAAATGAATATTAAAATATTTTATACCTTCTCTGATCCAACTTTGATCTCGTGGATCATCTCCATATGGAGCTGATAATACACCAACAGTCATTTTAGACATATATCCACTCGCATCCATAATCATAACCGTTTGTGGCTTATATTTTTGCCACTCAGATTTACTAGTTCCACTATACATTTGATAAATACCTGCTCCCATGAGTAATTCTTTATCGCTAAACATGCCAGTTGCTTTACCCATAATACCGAAGAAGTGATTGCCTACATCTTGAGATTCCATTTCTTGACCTTCAAATAAAAAAGTAGTGTTCCCATTCCCAAGTCCATAGATAGTATTCTTATTCATTTTCAAATCCCACTTTGATCCATTTGATACCTTTGTTTTAAATTCCCATAAACCTGAATTTTCCGCTTCTTCAATATTAGCTGAAATTTTGTTGGGATAAATAATACCAATATCAATTTTACCACCCAATTCACCAATTGGCAAGTACAGATTTTTTCCACCTAAATCAAGAGTCACTCTATTATCTTTCCCATCATTACTTATTATATCTCCTTGCATATTAACAATTACTTCCTTCCCATTTTCATCCAAAAAACTAATAGGATTATTCATACTATACTGGTACGGTGACCATGCGTAATATTTCTCCCACACTTCGACTCGCTTTTTTCGCGGGTATCGAGCGTAGTCGAGATGCAGCAACCTTTGAGCGTGCTGAAGTTCACCCAGTTCACTTTCGGTGTATAGTTGTCAAAAAAGACTCAAGCGACTAAAGGCTTGAGTCTTTTTTTACTAGGTTTATACTTTAGATCCTTTATCTACTTTAATCGTGAATTATGTTTTGCTCTTAATCTTAAAACAGAATCTCTTTCTTCTTCAGGCAAAATAGAAATCCTGCCATATCTATGACATCCGAATATAGGCTTTCCGTTATAGATTGAATCTAACACTATTTCTGCATAATAGTCTAACGAATTTCTTAAATGTAATGGAAAAAATATTGAGTCTATTTTCACCTTTCTAATTCGACCTTTATAGTTTTTGTAAACATTCCTAATGAGATTTGTATCTAAGCTCGTTATTATTTCTAAAGTCGTAGAATCAATATCCTCTGATATAAAGCCTTTCATTAGTTCCTCTAAACGGTCATCATAAAAAGTAATAGGTTGATTTACCCAAGCAAGATAAAATGCCTTTATTTTAGTACCATCACGTCTTGATCCAATTAGATTTTTCATTACATAGACAATATTATTTTCTTTTATCTGATAATTATATTTATCAACGAGTTCATCATAAAATAAAATCGAAGGGTAATATGTTATCCTATTACAATTGCTATACAGTATCCTTTTTTGATCAAATATTGTTTTAACCCTTAAAAATGAACCTATTGGATATCCTATGTAATCTTTAAAAATTGCTTCAAAATCAGTTGTGGGCATTTCAGCATGTGTAAAATCAAGACTGTCAATTACAGGAATTGAAAACTGTTCAGCTGGAATTTCAATCATGTCAATTTTAGATTCCGGGACTTTACTATCTTCATATTTACAACTACTTAAAAATGATATTGATAGAAGCAAAATAACTATTTTATGCATTTCATTATTTAATAATAGAGTTGCCATATTCTTTCATCTCCTTTACTGCTTGATCTACTTTTATATTTAAAGCTTGTTGAACTTCTCCTATTGCTTTTGCATTGTTTTCTTCATCAAATTTCAGCACTTCAAGCTTTGCTGACAATTTATTTATCTCTTTTGCCAAAGATGGATTATTAGCTCCTTCAAGTACATAAGAACTCCACAACCTTCCATCATCTTTTCTCGCTAAATTCTTCATATTATCTGAAATATAATCTTCATCAACAAACCCAGCTGCCATTGATGCTCCCCAAGCTGTATATTCATCTTCGTCCAAAATACAGATTTACTGTCTATTTCTCATAATGGATAGAAATAACTATCCATTTGTTCTCTCGTTTCTCTAATCCGTAAGTTATTGCTTTTATAGTTGCGCTCTCGCTTTTTTCTTTAAAACAAACACTTGCGTTATTTCCATTAACCGTTTCCTCTATATCATAGTTCCTATATCCAAAAGCATTTGTAAATTTTTTATCCTTGCCAAGTTTGTGATTGAATCTTATTAATTGTTCCCAATCTTCTTGTGGATTTTTTGAACCTAATTTCGTGTATACCTGATCCACGTCAACATATTGTTTTGCACTTTCTAAATCCAATGACTGCTCTGCATCATTCAGCTTGACAACTGCAACAAAGGGCGATTCTAATTTTACTGTTTCATTAACAGAACAAGAACTCATTGACAACACAAGGAAACAGAATAAATATAAGACAGTTTTATTTCCCATAATTATTTCCCATAATATTCTAAATAAGGTTTCGCCTCAACAGAACCGGGGCCACTTATATTTGTAGCATTTGGCAATTGCATTGCTGCATTGTATAAATTATTAGGTGCGACAATTCTGGCATCATTGTACAAGAACTTTAAGGAACTAGGTATTTTTATAAATTGGCTAGCATCTAGTTTTGGGAAAACCGTTTTTAAGGAGCTTTCAGCAAAAGTTGAACAATTAAAGCTAGTAGCATTATATGATTTACCTGAATTAGCTGTTGTAGAAGCATAATTTTTAATTTTTTGGTCTTCGGCACGGCTTGTACCTATCTTCACAATTCCGTCGGCTGCTCTTCCTTCTGGTAATACAAAACCAGTTCTCGAAACTGTTGGGTCTTTTGTTTTTAAATCCTCTAGACTTTCAATAACAACACCGTTGGAATAGTCTGACTTTACATCACTTTGCAACTTGGTGTTACCTACAGGGTCATTTGGCCACAAATCATAATAGGTCATAGTTCCACCTTTAACGGACTCGTAGACGGGTTCACCAAATTCGTCCATAACGGGCTTGCCATTAAAGTCAAGAGCTTGTTGTTCTGTATAGTTATCAACTGCAATACCTGCGTGTCCTGTTTCTTCATCCTTTGAAAACCAAACCAATAAATAACTATCCTTCCCATTCCAATCCGCAAAACTAATCTGATTATTCATACTATACTGGTACGGAGACCATGCGTAGCTATGTTTCAAAATCTCGTGCACCTTTTTGAATGAATAATATAATAATTAAATTTCAATCCATGCTCAAATTATTCTAAGACAAGGACAGGGTTTACTTATAATACTCTTCAATCAGTTTCTATTTGGATGCATCATAAAGTGCTCTTTTGATCTTGAACCGCATCTATCTATATGCACCAAAAAGAAAGCCTTCCTAATTTCTCAGAAAGGCTTTGGATATTTATTATAGCTCTACTCAGCCATCAGGAGTGACGTTTGTTTTTGTAGTAATTGACAAGGCTATTTGTGGAGCTGTCATGCTCTTTAGATTTCTCTTTGCTGGTCAGCTCCGGCAGTATTGCTTTAGCAAGTTGCTTGCCTAATTCCACTCCCCATTGGTCAAAGGAATTAATCCCCCAAATCACACCTTGCACAAAAACTTTATGCTCATAAAAAGCAATAAGACTGCCTAATACATGTGGAGTCAGTGAGTCATATAAAATACTATTAGTCGGTTTATTGCCGGAAAATATTTTATGTGGTAGCAAGGCTTCTATTTCTTTTATTGATTTGCCTTCTGCCTGAAACTCTTCAAACGCCTCCTCTACCGTTTTGCCTTTCATTAAAGCTTCTGTTTGAGCGAAGAAATTAGACATAAGTTTATCATGGTGGTCGCCGATTGGGTTATGAGATGTGCAACCGCCTATAAAGTCCACAGGTATAAGCCTTGTGCCCTGATGAATCAGTTGGAAGAACGAATGCTGCGAATTAGTTCCGGCAGTGCCCCAAATAACCGGCCCTGTCATGTGGTCAACTACTTCACCATCTTTTTGAATAGCTTTACCATTTGATTCCATATCTAATTGCTGTAAAAATTCCGGAAATTTTTCTAAATACTGTTCATAAGGAATGACTGCGTGGGATTCGGCTCCAAAGAAATTAGAGTACCAAATGCCTAAAAGAGCCATTATCACGGGTATATTATGATGGTATTCAGTGTTTCTGAAGTGTATATCTGCCTCGAAAGCACCTCGCAAAAGCTCTTCAAAATTGGCATATCCAATGTATAAGGCAATAGATAAACCAATAGAAGACCATAATGAGTACCTGCCACCGACCCAATCCCAAAATCCGAACATATTTTTAGGGTCAATACCAAACTCTTTACATTTTGCTTCATTTGTAGAAAGCGCAACAAAGTGTTTAGAAATATCTTTTAATTTTGCACCTTTTTGATCCAAAAACCACTCTTTAGCAGTGTTTGCATTTGTCAATGTTTCTTGCGTGGTAAACGTTTTGGAAGCAATAATGAACAAGGTTGTTTCCGCTTCTAATTTTGCTAAAGTGTCATGTATATCTGTAGCGTCTACATTAGATACAAAATGCATTCTTACGCCTGCGCGCGAATATGGAGTAAGGGCTTCGCACACCATTCTTGGGCCCAAGTCAGACCCACCTATTCCAATATTTACAATATCTGTAAACCGTCTGTCAGTAAATCCGAGATATTTACCATCGTTCACACTGTCGCAAAATTGTTGCATTTGCTTGCGAACCGCTATTATATTAGGCATTACATTCCAGTCGTCTACTTTGATAGGCTCATTAGAGAAATTACGCAAGGCAGTATGCAAGACCGCTCTATTTTCAGTTATATTTATTTTATCGCCTTTAAACATTGCTTCTGTTTGGTCTTTCAGTCCGCAAACTTGAGCAAGTTTAGTCAGCAAATCTAAAGTTGTATCGTTGATAATATTCTTTGAGAAATCAAACAATATTTTGTCAAATTTCAGTGAGAAATTTTGGAAACGTTCATCGTTAGCATCAAAAAGTTCACGCAGATGAACATCTCCCATCTCTTTAGCATGTGACTCCAGAGCATGCCACTCTTTCAAATCTGTAAGCTTAGCCATTTCCGTTTCTCTAAATATTGTTTTAAATGATTATAGAAAGGTAATCATATTTAACGACACTACAATATGGAAAGTATTGCCAGTAGAAACAAATACGATTAGTAATAAGCTATACGAAGGATATATTTTTAGGTTTTGATATTTTTCACAGAGCGAAGCCATAAAAGTATAATATGGTATTTGGGGTTCGATACTTTCTGACGTAAACTTGGTAGCTGTTTTAGAAATGTGGATAATATGTCTAATTTCGCTACTTGTTTTTAAAAACTAAGAGACGCACTCATCATTGCGAAGTGCGCCTCTAAAATTTACTGTTATATTTCTAATTTCCTGCTTCTGCTAATTCGCCTTTCAGCTTGATATAGTAGTGTTGGTTGCGCATTAACAAAGCTTCTCCAAGTTGCAGATTCTTTGCATCAATTTGTACATAGTGCATGCAGAATTCGTCTTTTGGAATCTTTAAATTTCCACGAATACTGTAGATAAATGGATTATTTGCATTCATTAAGTCATCCATCATACCTTTCACTACTAATTTTTTATTAGCATCCCAAATTTCAAAGTATAGAGTGTATTTACTACCGTCTTCTATCATTGTCATATCTTTCTTTTCACGCCAGAAATAGTAGTCTATAAATTCAGTCAGAAATTCCTGATTGTCTAAGGTAAATTTACCTGAAGGATTGATTTTTACCGTAGTAGAATAGATACTGTTTGGCTCTACATTTTCAAGTTGGTTGTTTATAGCTTCTATCAGCTCATTTATGAATAGCTTTGCATCGTTAGCTTCTTCAAATTGCTCGACTGGAATATCTATAGCGCAGAATTTCTTGTTTTTATCAGTATAGAAGCTGAAGTTGTAATTATTCCAACTAAAAGCATCTCTGCCTAAGTGTTTTGCAATAATATTTTCAAGGGCTTCGCCGTCACCTATAACTCCTTGTGCACCTCGATAGAATGGCTTATCCATATCAATACTAAAAGTATCTCCGGCAGAAAACGATAGATCTAATTGTCCGTTTTTAACCGGAAATGTTTGTATCATATTGCCTTGGCCACCAATGGCTTCAAAATCTATCGAATCAAAAAAGACTTCTTCCGATTGAGAGTTATCTGTTTTAGCAGGAATCTCTCCCACGGTAAACTTTTTCGACATATCCATGCCTTCTACTAGAATTTGAGTGCTCTCCATACGCGAAGCTGTTACACAAGAACCAGATCCGCTACGAGCTGAAGCAGAACTTCTGGAAAGTGTCAGAGGACTCATCATAAATTCCACATCTCCTCTACCATCAGACTGATTAGATTGACTCGAGGAGCTTGTATCTGCACCAACTTCAGTATCCACAGCAACAAACGAAGTATAATTTGTCATCAAGTGATATTTAAGACCGAGATTGATGATTTCTTCTTTGTTCTGTTCTTTGTTGTTGTATGAATATTCGCCCGGAAAATCCTGCATAGTTTGGAGCTTACGCCTTGCCCACAAGGATTGCAGCACATCTGAAGTATCCATTTCAGCAAAGCGTTCGATTTGGAAGTAAGTTTTCATTTCTTGTTTGCCATTTAAGCCTGATACTCTTACGAGTCCTGACGGGTGACCTTTGTACTTACCGCTGATTATAATAGGTCTTTGTGCAAATACATCAGGAATTTTGTCCGGCACTAAATCGTAAGCATCAAAGCCTTCGAACTCAATTTCAATATCAGTCATCACAGGAGATTCGATATATTCTTTGAATTTTTTAGCTTCGTGGTTTGCATCTTCCATATCTGTAATGATAAAAGGTTCGCTGAGAGATATATTTGCAAGCCCTTCTATCAAATATCTGTTAACAGAATTACCAATCCCAAATGGAAAAATATTTCCTTTATCTAAGTTTTGACTTATATACTCAATAACTTCCAAATCTGCATTGATAAATCCATCCGTTATCAGAATTATAGACCTGGAATATTTATCTGCTTTTGGCAAATCCATTGCTCTTTTTAAAGCAGGTAGCAGTTCCGTACCGCCACCGCCACGCTCTTTAGAGAGAAAATCAAAGCCTTTTTGGAGATTTCCTAATGATGCCGGCATAGACTTTTCAAAAAGCACATCGCTGGCACCTGCAAACTTCATAACGTTGAACATATCATCTTCATTAGTGCTCTCCAAAAGGTTACCGAAAAGCTCCACAGCTGTTTCTATTGGTTTCCCGTTCATCGAGCCCGAAACATCAACTACGAATACATATTCTCGGGGCAAGATTTCCTCAGCAGGTACTCGCCTTGGAGCTTGAAGCATAAGCAAGAAGAAATTCTCTTCCTTGCCTTCATGTAGTATTAAGCCGGATTCTACCTGCTTGCTTTCCATTTCATAATTCAGAATGAAATCCCTATCCAAAGCGGCTGCCGTATTGAAATGTATTAAAGTTTTCCCATCTTCTATTTCAGTAGATATGTTGTGAGTTTTACAATAGACTTTGGATATATCAAAAATTGAAGAAATACTTACATTGATATCAAAATCGATTTTCTTATCTGCATAGGGATTTTTATATAGGTCATAATCACCTCTGCTGCCAATATTCTCATAAACGCCTTGATATCTTTCACCAATTTTAGTAGGCAGCACAAAGCTGTATACATATTCCTTATACTCTATTATTTCAGAGTATTCTACAATCACCTGAATAGTATCACCGGCATATATATTTGCCACTTCCGTAGTAAATATATTTGGTTTCTCTTGTGATAGAAGAGAAGCGCGTTTGCCTTCTGCCTTTGCGGCTTCGTAAGTCTTTCGAGCTTCCTGCTTTTCCTGAATTTGTGCATAGATGACTCTATCTTTTATCTTCATAGTCATGCCGTGCACAGCTGCCTGAGTTGACCCCGGAAAGCGATATTTTGCATCTAGCTTCTGCCCTGATGTATTGACAAAAGTCTGAGTCAGTTTCACATTGGCAATGTTACCAACTATATCTACATCTGCTTTGTAAGACTGCAATGGAAATTCGAGCACTTCACCTTTGTGTGTATAAAACATGGTAGGTAGTGTTGGTTCCTCATAATTCCCAAAGGCTGAGAGCAAACTGTTTTGCATCACAAACGAAGTGCAACAAACTAAAATCAAAGTAATAATTCTATTCATAATCTTATCTCCATAGTTTACCTTTCTAATAAGACATATTAAAGCAATAATTAGTTACAAAAAAGATAAAATAAATTATTTGGTCTATACACTATGCAGAAGGATGTGAATATACGGCAAAAAAAAAAGGTACTAAAGTCAATTAGTACCTTCTAATCTTAAGTTTCTATTCTAGCTTACTTTATAAGCTTTTCGATTTCTTCAAAAAGCTCTTCTTCATCGCCCGGAGCGTATCCGTTGTGCTGCCAAACTATTTCGCCTTTCCCATTGCAAAGGAAAGTGTGAGGCGGATTATTAACATTCATTTTGCGAGAGAAGTCTTTATTTTCATCTAAAAGGACTTCATATTTCCAACCTCTACCTTTTACAAAAGGAGCTACACGACGACTGTTACGAGAGTCATCTATAGATACGGCATAGATTTTTACACCTGTTTCTTCTACCCAGTCAGGATATACTTCTGCTATATTATTAAGCTCTAAGATACAAGGCTTGCACCAAGTAGCCCAAAAGTTAATGATAAAAGGTTTCCCGTCATTAGATAAATCTTTAGTATCTATAATATTTCCTTTGATATCCTTTATCTTTACAGAAGGAATTGTAGACGCATCTTTAGCAGTACTTACGGTTTGCAAAGCAAAAGCAAGTAAAACTATTGGCAATAATGCAAGAAGTTTTTTCATAGTGAACACCCCATTTAATTATTATAATATATCGTATTTGCGATTTTTTTTGTAACTTATTCGTTGTATATTTTGTTTATATAATATACGTTTACGCTAAATTAAGAAAATTGTTCTACTATACACAAAGGTTTTTTGATATGAAAAAACTATTGGCTCTATTGCCCTTCCTTGCCCTAATGCTAATTGTTTCATCTTGTTCAGATGATGACTCTACAGATAACCCAACTACACCCGCTGTAACCAATGTATTGGAACTTGAATCCGATGCTACAATTTCTAAAACGCACTTAATTGCTGCCAGTGGAGATAATTTAGAATTAGTTGTTCTTCCGGAACTAAAAAATACAGGCGACGCGAAAGTTGAAATGAAAATGAGTATTGAAATTACATCTATCGAAGGCAATGTTGCTATCGGTGCATGCTTAGGCGACGGTGTAGAAGCTCAATGTTTAAATCAGTTTGACGAAGTTGGTATGCACGATTATGCTTCAAAGAAAATAACATTAGCAGCTCAAACTGTTACTAATGAAAATCACTTGTCTGTTCACTACTATATGAATAATAATATAGGAAGCATTAAAGGCAACTTGATTTTTACAAACGTTGCTAACGCTAAGGACGTTATAACTATTCCTTATGAATTTGAATCTAAAAAGTTTGGATTATAAAATATTTGCTCAGCGAGCGAAAGAGCAAGGCGAAAAACAAGCCTCTGTAAGTACTTAAGTGCTACAGAGGCTTGTTTTGTTATGCGAACTTCTGACTTCGAGGTATTGTGTGAAATTTTCATTTGGGAAGGCGAGCAATGCAACTATGTGTTTTACTCAACAAGACGCAAGAATATTGTATCTCTAACGAATGAGATAAATCTATTATGAGATTCTTTTATTGGAATTCAGGACTGGTAAGATTTCGGAAAAACAAAGCCAAGTACACCAATCTTCACGCTTGCGTTTATATAAGCCCTAATCGGCATTATAAACCCAATAATGTCAAAAATGATATTATAAAAAACTGCCATTATATACGATTAGTACAGAATGGCAGTAGTCAGAATATAAGTTTTATTTATTACCAAAATCAACTTCGTCATTGACGCTATACTTGATTAAGTCTCGAACTCCTATCCGCCGCCCTTCTATAAATCTTTTTTTATAATAAGTAGATTCTAAAGAAGTGACAGTAACTCCATACCTAGAACTGGCATGAGCAAAAAGATGATCACCGAGATAAATACCAACGTGGGATGCAAATCGCTTTGAGTAAGTATTGAAAAATATCAAATCGCCAAATTCAAGATTTTCCATATTTATAGGGATTCCAATTTTAACTTGGGTTCTAGCGGTTCTTGGGATTTTTATATCGCAAGTTTCTAAAAACATTCTTTGAGTAAATGCGGAGCAATCAATAGCTCTGGAAGACTGACCACCAAATCGGTAAGGAGTGCCGAGCCAATCCATAATATTTTCCATCAACTCGTTTTTGCGTATGCCACTATTTGTTAGATTTTTATCTTCTTCATCTTCTACAAAAGTAAGCCACAGCATCTTAATATCATCAATTTCTACCTGCACATCATCTTCTATTTCAAGTTCTGCAGGATCCTCGCCTAAGTCACCAACTTCCGAATCTTCAGCATCAGGGTAGTTACATGTTAGAGAATCTATTTCCGAAGAATTCAGCATTTCAACAATATCTTGGTGGAGTGAATCAGTAACGAGCGAGTCAGCTACTACAGGCTCTAAACCTGCAATCTTAGCTACCTCTTCAGATTGTGTCCTGATTACGTTTATTGCTTGCTCTTTTCTTCTTAGCTTGCGACTTTCTCTGCGAGTAAGTTTCTTTGCGAACATATCTTGCGGTACGAGAGACGTTAGCAAAACAACCAAAAGCAGGTAAGTCAAAGATTTAAAAAACTTATTGTCAAATATGGAAGTTAGCATTTTCTGCACTTCGTTTGTTAATAAACACCATTATAATAACAACTTGTTCGATTCTTCCTGTACAAAAATATATGACGACAGATTTTGCTAAATGTTTCCTAAACCAAATACGCAACATTTAAAACTACTTGTCATCCTAAAGAGCAAATAAATAAAAATCTTAGTAAATGTGCAATATATTTTTTGTATGTTACAAAATGCTAATTTGCCAAGGAGGTAATAAAGCATAATTTACCATACATTTTTAATCATAAAAAAGCAATTATCATTATGAAAATTCAAGTAGCACAATTCTGCCCAAGGCTTTTAGATAAAACATATAATATCGAAAAAATCAATAATATTATATCTGACTCGGATGCTGATATTATAGTTTTACCTGAACTGGCAACCACAGGGTACTTTTTTACTTCCAGAGAAGAAGTTGAAAAATACGCTGAAACTACTGAAGAGGGAACTTACACTAAATGGCAACAAATAGCAAAGGAAAAAGACATTATTATAGTAGCAGGATTTGCAGAAAAAGCCGGAGATAAGTTATTCAATTCGGCAGCTGTTATTTTTCCTGATGAGGAATACTCTTCTGTATATCGCAAAACACATCTATTTTATAAAGAAAGATTCTGCTTTGACAAAGGAGATACCGGTTTCGAAGTGATAGATTACGAGCCAAAAGACTTAAGATTAGGCACTATGATATGCTACGACTGGAGATTTCCGGAAGCCGCCAGGACTTTGGCTCTTAAAGGAGCTGACCTGATAGTTTCTCCCTCCAATTTGGTAACAGATGTTTGGCATATTTCTACACCTTCGAGAGCCTTAGAAAACAAAGTCTACTTCGCAGTAGCTAATAGAGTGGGTACTGAGAAAAGAGAAGATGAAGAGCTCTACTTCAATGGCAAATCTGCTATCTATTCATACAATGGACAGCTAATGTCAAAAGCAGAAGAAACAACTGAAGAGGTAATTTTTGCCGAGATTAATCCGCTTTCAACGAGGAATAAATCCTTTAACGAATATAATGATATTTTCAAGGATAGGGAAAGCGAGCTGTATTGGCAAGATTAACAAAAGAATTAAGATTGTAATATCAACTACTGTTTTAACCCAAAATGTCATTTGAAAGATGGAATAGCTCTGAAGTCATTGAATTCCATGGCATTACAACCCTCTGCTCAACAAGCGATTACGCAATATAATCTTTCAGAGGAAGTAAGCATGCTTCTTGGTTCTACGACCATTCACAGCACTATGATGACATCTGATAGCATATACGGGACATTGTTACGTTTAGCTCCTATATTGCATATCTCAACTCAATGCGTTCACGGTTATTCAGCTCTGCCAAAATGCAATGAACTTTTAGTATAGTAAGTATATTATATCTTCAATCCGAAAATTTTGCATCTTTTAACGATTTGATATTTTATATCAAAAAATCTTTTTTAAATTGCTTATAGTTATTAATAAGTCTTTATTATAAAAAACAATTGAGGGCAATCAATGAAAAGGATTCTCCTATCACTGATTATGGTAGCTTCTGTATTTGGTTTATTCAAAACGGAAGCTTGCACGAATTTCCTTGTAACAAAAGGAGCTTCGGCTGATGGTTCTACTATGATTACTTATGCTGCTGATGCAGGTGGCTTTTTAGAACCACTTTTCTTTCTTAATCCTACTGACCATAAACCGGGCGATATGCTTGAAATACATGACTGGGATTCTCACAAATATTTAGGTAAAATTCCTCAGATAGCTCATACTTACGGTGTTGTGGGTAATATGAATGAATGGCAGGTGTCTATCGGTGAAACGACTTTTGGTGGTTTGAGTGAACTTAGAGATACTACTGGTATAATTGATTACGGTACTCTGATTCAGTTAGGTCTGCAAAGAGCAAAAACTGCAAGAGAAGCTATAAAAGTTATGACTGATCTTGTTAATACTTATGGTTATTATTCTGGTGGTGAATCGTTCTCAGTAGCCGATCCAAATGAAGTATGGATTATGGAAATGATTGGTAAAGGTCCGGGTAGCAAAGGAGCTGTTTGGGTTGCTCGCAAAATTCCTGATGGATATATTGCCGCTCATGCCAATCAATCAAGAATTCGCAAAGTAATTCAAAATGATCCTGAAAACTGTATGTATTCAAAAGATGTTATTTCTTTTGCGAAAGAGAAAGATATCGTAGTTGAGCACAACGGCGAATTTAGCTTTGCAGATACTTACAATCCGTTAGATCCGGGTGGTGCTTTATATTGCGAAGGCAGAGTATGGAGATTCTTCTCTTTAGCTGCTCCAAGCAATAAACTAAATGAAGACTATTGGAGAGCTGTTAAAGGCGCAGAACCATATCCGCTTTATATCAAACCTGACAAAAAACTTACTCCAAGAGATTTACAAGACTTCATGCGTGATCACTTCGAAGGCACTGAATATGACATGACTAAAGGTCTTGCTGCAGGTCCTTTTGGTTGTCCTTACAGATGGAAAGGTCTTGTTTGGCAAATAGAAGGCGACACAGTTAACTCTTACGGATGGGAACGCCCAATTGCTACTCAGCAGTCTGCATTTACTTTTGTTTCACAGATGCGTTCATTCTTGCCAAGAGAAATTGGTGGCGTATTTTGGTATGCCGTTGATGCAGCTTCTACTTCTTGCTACATTCCTTTATACTGTTCAATGACTAAAGCACCAGCTCAATTTGTCGGCGGTTCTATCCAGGAATTTGATATGGATAAAGCTTTCTGGGTGTTTAATGCAGTAGCAAACAAAGCATATTCTAAATTCTCTTATATCTCTAAAGATATCGAAAAAGTACAAAAACACTTTGAAGATAAATTTGAATTATTCCAAAAACCAATCGAAATGGCTGCTCAAGAGCTTTACAAAAAAGATAAACAAGCTGCGATTGACTACTTGACTGACTACTCTGTTTCTTCTTCTGAAACTGTAGTGGAAGCATGGAGACAGCTTTACAAAGAGTTGATGGTCAAATACAACGATGGTTATATAAATGATTTCACAGCTCCGGGCAACGAGAACGGCAGACATCCTAAAGGAGTAGGCTACGACAACGAATTTTTGAAACGTGTATTAAAAGAAAGACCTGGTTACTATGATGTAAAATGGAAATAAGCTGTTTCCAATTTTAAATGTTAAGAAGCTGCTCTTGATATGATTGAGAGCAGCTTTTTTGTTACATAGCTTCCACAAATTCCTTAAACTGCCTCATCCATTTCTCGCCTTGCTTTTTGAACATGCCGGGAAAGAAAATAGACATCATCTTTGGCATAAAACCGCCAAAACGTGTGTATTCAAATTCGTAAGAGTAGCGGGTAGAGCTGTCGCTTAGCTCAGAGAAACTGCACTTCATAGTGTTGTCCATGTGCTTATGCTCGTAAAAAGCTTCGAAAGCATCAGGAAGATTGTTCTCTACGATGGTTTCCTTCAGCTCTAAAGGGCGATTATTCATAACATAATATAACATGGAGACAGATCCCTTCGCCCCCTTCTCTCCGCTTACATGCTCAATCTTTTGAAAACCGTCCTGCCACTCACCAAGATTATCAGGGTCCTGAAAGAGTTTAACAACTAATTCTCGTGGCTTTTGAATATCTATATAACCTTGAAATTTCATCTTGCACCTCAAATATATTCTTTTTGACATAGCAACGAAGCAAATAGGCAGGTATTACTAAGAAAATGTGGGAGAGTACTTTTCTGTTATAATCTGCAAAAGTTAGACTCACATTGCCAAGGTGGTCAGTTAGCTCGTATTGTTTGGTACCGATTTGGCAACATCTTCTTACAAATAATAATAGACATACTCCCAAAAAAAAACGGAATCGATTGATTCCGGTTTTTTGTGCTACTCTGTCAAGTGTCTCTTACTCAATAACCACTACAACCGAACGGCTGAGCTGGCGTTTAAGAGGACCAACCTGCTTTATCTTGAAATCGTAGTTATAATCTACTTTTAGATTATCTGCTGACGAATTGATTAGTTTTTCGGCAGCTTTTGCTCTAGATTTCGCTAAAGCTTGATTGTACTCTTCAGTACCCAGCATATCTGTAAGAGGTACAATTTTAACTGTTTTCCCTTCGCTGATAGCTTTTCTTGTCTGTTCTAATGCGAATGTGTCAACAGAAATAAACTGCTTGCCATCGAAGTCAAAGAAGCCTAAATAGTAATATTCCGCTCCATTGCTGATATTGTTTATATACGTTGAGTCACTGCGGCGTATGTAGTTTAGCTTTATTTTTATATTATCACTTTTTTCTCTTTTAGCAGCATCTCTGATATAGCCATGTAGGATAATATCCTCAGGCATATTACTTAGAGCAGGTGTAAATATATTGGCACTGCTAAGCGTATACATTTTTGGGCCATCGTCTGTATCTATTTGATACATATATTCCTCTGAGTATGGCCTGGCATCAACTATAATATTTGATTCTATTCTAAACTCCGGTGCATCAACTTCTTTTAGTGTGCGAGTTGGGATTTTATAGGCAAAAGCATTATTTGTTTTGTTTACTATTTCTATGTATTCTAACTCTTCATACAGCTCTTTATATCTGCAAGAGTTTGTATCCGCTTCTACGAAGCTGCTATTAATAGCAACTTTGGGATTTATACTTTTAAAAACAGATTTTACTTTTTCTAATCGACGCTCTGCTATTGCTTTATTTGTTCTATTTGAATATGAAACGACAAGATTGACGTCTTCGTTATTGAGACTATTTTTTACTATCTCCTTAATGCTTTCAGGATAGTAATAATCTGTGCTTAAACCTTTAAAATAGATTTTTGCAGCTGGTTGAGATATATAATCTACATTTGTATATACATCGTAATGTACATCCAAACTTGACATGTGTTCTATTTTATTATCAGCCACAAATACATCTATATCATATTCCAATTTTTCAGGAACAGGAGGTTTTTCAGGCAGTGGGATTGGTGGCAGTGGAGCATTTTTACCTACTGTTATACTTTCATAACTTACCGGCAAATGATAGTTCAATGCAAGATTTGCAGAAATTCTGTTTATCTTCCAATCATTAGAGCCGGCAACTTTAGTTAATGCTAAGTTATATGACACTTCCGGAACTAGATTTAGGTCTTTTGCTACATTAAGCTCATACCTTACACCTAATTTCAAAGCTGCATACAGCCCGGAAGCATCCGGTATGTCTGCGCTTATCGGATTAAATACAGTTGATTTGTCTCCGAAAGTAACATCCGCAGGAGATACTATCTCTTCTTTCGAATCGAAACTTTTGCTCATAGGAATGCCAATCCCCAATCCTGTAATAAGAGAGAAAGGAAGATCATCGAACAAATAAGTAGCAATAGAATGCTCTGTAAGTATTACCGAATAGGAAGTGGTAAAAATATTAGAGACTGTTACCAATCGAGCATCCTCATCATTTATAGAATATGCCAGAGGTGCCTCTTTTGAGAACTCTCCCGACATATTGCTGATGCCCAAGGTAAATACATAACACATTTCTTTGTCAAAAAGCATACTACCTAATTTATATTCGGCTCCGACAAATGCTGACCACGAGATTCCTGACCCGATTCCGTAATCCACATTTCCATCATGGTAAAGAGGGAAACCATAAAATTCATTAGGAGTGTAGGAGTTTAGATTAATCCCACCACCAGCTGATAAAATAAAATTTGTATAGTCGGTAGCATAAGTATTCGCAGCTACAAAGCATGTCAATATCAAAGTAAGCAATATCTTTCTGAAAGTCATCTATCTGTTCCCAATTCGTATTATCTGATTATTATAAGTTGTATTGTAGCCGTATGATTGTTAGATTCTACTACAGCTGTATAGTTGCCTTGCGGTAGCTCAGAGCAGTCAAGATTAACTATATTGCTTTCTGCTTTTTCAAAGTGCGTTTTAGACAAAGAAATTACGGATTGTCCTAAATTATCCAAAACTTTTATTTCTAAATCTAAATCTGTCTTAGTCTCAAACTCTAATTTTACTATGTTTGCAGCCGGATTTGGAGAAATTCCACTAATATAAAGCGGATTGTCCGGTGAAAGCAAACGTCTATCGCCGACACCTACCACTGTAAGTTTGCCGGAAGAAGTAGAGCCATGAGTGTTTGCACCCCACTGAGGTAAATCTTCGGAGTATTCTATTTTTGTTTCTACTACATCTGCCAGACCGGGATATCCCAAGATAGATGCAGCAACTCCGTTAGTAGCATCAAAGTCACCATTCACTTTTATTTTAATATATCTATAATAGTCATCAGTTGTTTCCTCTAAAATAGTAGCCTCTCCAAATTCAGAATTAACACTTTCAGGTTTGAAAAGCCTTTTATAAAGTTTGATTTCCGAAACAAAATCTCTATTACCTTTATAAGCTACATTTTCTGTAAAACTAAACATTAGCGGAATTGCCACCATATCTAATGGTTTTGTCTCGATATTTGGAATACTGAGTTCATAATTTGATTCATATTGGAGTAAGGCAGTCTTGCTTTGCATAAGGCATGGTTCGGCAGTCCAGCTCAATTCAGCAGAGCCTGTATAGTTTTCGTTCCATTTTATTCTAACTGTTTTAGTTTCCTCAGGGGCAAAGCTAATCGGGAGTGGTGTGACAACTTCATAAGCACCCTCCGGCTCTACCTTCCATTCTTTCAGTGAGAATGCGGAAACGCCTGTATTAGTGATTTGCAAATCTCGTTCTGTTATTTCTTTTATAAAAGGCAAAGCATCGTGAGAATACGAGACAAAAGCACCAATACCTATTCCTTCCACCTTCAAAGGAATATAATACACTGCATTATCAGAGTGAATAATTTTAATAGAATCTGCATTGATTCCCAATTCCGAAGGCGAAAATTCAATTTCTATTTCAAGAGAGCCTCCCGCAGGAATAATAGTATCTCTAACTCGAGAAATTATTCTGTATTTACTTTGATCTGCAGCCATATCCAAATAATTTATTTTTATCGGGATAGGATCTAAATTAGTAAATAGCTTAACTTTTTCTACGAAAGAGTTCCCAAGACAAACTTCTTCGCTAATCACCAATGGGTCATTATCAAATCCAAGATGTCTGTTTTGAGATTCTACTTCAAATGGTATTTTAATTTCACTTTGGCAATAAGCGACGATCAAAGTATCACTAAGCATACCAACATCTTTCGGATTAACAGTTACATTATAAGTCATACATTCACTTAGGAGCAAAGTATCACCCGAAAAATCCTCTTGCAGTTTAAAATGTTTACCTTCTTTAAAGTAAGCATCTTTGATAAATAGCTTTACATCACCTATGTTGCAGAAATCAGAGAATGTATAACTCCGTTCTTCGGCTATCAAGTGCATTGGAATAATTTTTGTTTCAGTTCCAGCGACTTCCGGATACCTGATAGCAAATGTATTATCAGATTCGTCATATTCAGGATAGTTAAAATATCTGATATCAACAAAAGGGTATCGCTCCATAGTTGAAGCAACTGAGTGTCCGTCAGGGGCATATTGGAAATCAAACAAATTATTGCCACCAATGGACATGGTCTCACTTAGCGTTCCATTTATCTTTAAGTCAAGGAAGGAAAGCTGAGGGACACCGGACGAAGCAATTGCTACAGTAATAGAACTGGGATTGAATTGAATTTCATTTATTTTTGAATAATTATGCCCGGTAAAGGCTACAACAGCACCTGTATTAATTTCTAAAAGATTAGTATAATATGGGCCTGAAGCAGATAGCTCTTTGTACTGTGCCAGCATTGCATATTTGCCATTAGGGCTTATGTTTATATCATACAAGAATGGTTGCCCGTCCTGTTTGATATTATTGAGGAGATTAAAATCAGGTATTGAATATATATTAATATCATTATTTAAATTACTAACTATTGCAACCGGCTGCTTGCGACTTAGCTCCATTGTAGTAATCGGATGCTTCAAGTCAATTTCTTTTACCAAAACACCGGTTTCTAAATTATAGACTAAAACTTTAGAAGCCAGCACTGACTTGAATACTATATATTTGGAAGTATTATCCTTAAACATTTCATCAGCAGTGAAGTCATTGCCGATGGAAACTGTATAATCAGGAGTGGTCTTGCCAACAGAATATTTTCTAAAAAATGTATAACTTCCACCCTGCTGCTTGTTAGCATCATTATAAGCAACAATATAAGAGTCGTTTGCCTCAGTGAAAGCAGTTCCTATAATATTAAATCTATACGTAAGGTCATCTTTATAACCTAAGTAATGAGTTTCCACTATTTTTTTATTTATTAAATCATATAGATTGACTTTGCCTGCTCTTGCTGCTGTTACTAATTGAGTAGAAGCATTATCATAACCGATTACAATGTCACTGTAGTTATTGTCAACAAATCTAATCATTGGTTCTTCTTTGTATTCTTGATTGACCCGCAGCATCACATCTTCTGAGATTTCATTCGGAACTTTCCACATATATGTGCTGTCAGTGACAGAAGCTATGGCTTTCCATGAGTTACCACGGTCAGTGGAGTAAGAAACAATTACCGGCAAGGATTTGATATGCCCACGCCATTTTACGAGCACGTCTTCGCAAGGAGTAAAGATTTGTCCTCCATTAGGCTCTATAAGTTGCAGCGTAGTTTGCACATCTAATTTCATCTTATTTGCTACAATTAGATATCGTTTTTTTATTCCGGGTTCGTAGTGAAACACAATCTCTGTTTGGATTACATCGTCAGTCTTAGGAGTAACTTTCATTTTAAGCAAATACCTGCTACTCATTAGATTATTTGGCAAAGGTCGCCCGTCAGTTCGTGAGCCTAACCACTCAATCTCAAATTGGTCATTATCTAAAGTAATAGAATCCATACTAAATGCATCAGTCTGCATAGTAATGGAATCTAATGGGGCTTTAGTGTCTATGCAGTAGTAATAAGTGTAAGTTTGATTAGAATTGAGCAGTCCTAAGTTAATAGGGCCGTTTATCGCTCCTAAAGCTTTTGAATATTGCGGATCGTAGCCACACATGATAAAAGATGCAACCTGAGGAGTGAAGTATCCCGCTTCTATTGATTTTGTCTCACCATTGTAATTTACATAAACAGTAGCAGTTTCCGTGCTTTTAAACTCTACTCTCCCTGTTTTCCAAACAACTTTGTAGTAATCGTCTTCTACTTTAGTGATAGAAAAAGGTCTGGAAGCATATTTATCTTCTACAATATAAAAATTCTCTTTTTCAAGATTTACTAATTGCCCTTGATCATAAGCCTTAATCTTAACTGAAAGATTAGGAAAGTCACTTGGCTCTACCGAGGCACCTAAGTCATCAGTATACAATTGTAAAAAAAGTGCTGATTTGGCAGGCACTAAGCTAATTGTCAATAATAAGAGTAAAAGTAGCGGAAATCTATTCATTTTCTTTTTCCATTTTTCGTTTTGGACTTAATAAAGAAACACCCCAACTAACCCAAAGGTTACAGTTACAACAAAAATAGTGATAAACTAAACGTAAAACTAAATATTTACAATGTGCACATTTGATTAGATGTATTCATTCGCGAATAGTTTAAATCTAAACACATTATGATTATCAGTTTTACATAGCAAATAAAGGTTGAGCTAAATAATTCCCATTCAAATCCGTTTCTTTAACTATAATATATAATAATTTTGAGAGGACATCTCTATGAAAATAAAAGATTTACTTAAAAAGAAAGGCCCTGAAGTTTTTACTGTTGGGAAAGATAAATCCCTAAAAGAGGCAATAACTATTTTAGTTAGTAATAATATAGGCTCTCTGTTAGTAATCAACTCTGACGGCAAAATAGAAGGTATCGTTACCGAACGAGACATCTTGCGCCAAAGTGCAAAAGACCCTCACTCTTTTCAAGATATCAGCGTGCAAGAGAGCATGACGACTAATATTATTTTTATTGAAGATGAAGATACTATCGAATATGCTCAAAGTATAATAAGCAACAATAAAATTAGGCACTTGCCTGTATTAAGCAAAAACAAAGTGCTTGTCGGTCTGATTTCTATTGGAGATATCAACACTAGCCACGTTCAGATGGTAAAAACTGAGAACAAATACCTGAGAGATTATATAGAGGGCAATGTAAAATAAGCCTGTTTAGTTGTGAACTATTCAATAAAAAAAGTAGAGCCACTGAAAGAGCAGCTCTACTTTTTTTTTAAAAATCGCTAACTATAGCTTACCTACCGCCTGCGATAGACATCCTTATATCCAAGCCTACCTGAGTAGTATGGAAGCCCGGAGAGGCTGCACCTTCGGTAAATGTCCCTTCATATCTGAAGAAGAGTGCGGCTGTAAATCTATCTGATATAGAATACCTTGCACTTGGCTCTAAGATAATTTGCTTATTTCCGTTTAGAGTTCTACCTTCATTATCGTTTAGGCTTGTTTTATCTAAGACATCATAAGTAGCACTTGAGTTGTTTTTATATGTAAATAAAAACGCATACTCTAAGTCGTTTTTCAATACAAGACCAAAGAGAGGGAATTCGAAGCCTTTCATAGTGTATCCGGCACGAATAGTTATATCGTCTGTTTGCTGCCTTGTGATTGTAGATCTATTAGCAGAGTTTAGGTTGTAAGATGTTTTAGTACTATACTTAGCTTCTGCGGTTAATATGCCATCAAACAAATCTTCGTCAAATGTCATATTCCAGCCAAAGAGAGGAGCAAATTCATATTCAATAACCTGATTTTGCACCGCCCTCCCATTATCTGTAATCAATACATTTTCAGAATAGTTTGATTTATATTTATGCTGAAATCTCATTTTATCTATCCAAGTGCTCCATAGTGGGAATTTTTCCATACCTTCCCACGTTATTTCCCAGTTTAGAGCAGGCAAGAATTTACCTATTTGACCTACTCCAAATAAGCTAAATGCTTCTAAGCCTTTATAGAATGACTCTGAAAGAGCATTTTGTAATGCCTGATTTTTAGAAACTGTATCCAAATCGGAATTCACAATTCCCGGTCTTTGTGCTTCGTATAAGTTGATTACGTTATCAATAGTATTATCAAACAAATTAAAACCAAAGAAAGACGGGAAACTAATATAAGAGCGTTTGAAGTTTTCTGTAGCCATAATATTTGTAAATTCAGGTACACCATTTTCATCTGTTACTACTGTCTGATTGCGACTATAGCCAAAGTCAGTGTTCCATTCCAAATTAAGCATAGCACCTTCCCAAAGCGGTCTGGAAGTATTGGCTTTTAAGTTTGTATTCTGGTTATAACTATCTTGCATTACCCCGTCCGCAGGTCTAAGTCCTGTATAAGTTTCAAAGCCTAAACCGTTGCTCGTAAAACCACCATGTGGATTAGATACAAGACCTAATTGATAAGCAAAGCTTGGTCCGTACATTTGCTTGCTATCCCTTAGGGCAAGCCCTCTTCCCCAGAAGTTAGTCAGCCCGGTACCGCCATAAACACCGGGATTATTAGCAGTATTATTCTGATTAAAACTGAAAGTAACTTTCTGCCAATCAAAGAATAAAGTCTGGACAGTTCCTAAAGTAGCATCCCAAAATCCTCCACTCTCAGCTTCTTGAGCGGCTTGGTCTTCTTTATCTTGATTTTTACTTCTACTAACTCTTCTTTTACGAGTTGGTTTTGCACTGCCAAACCACTCTTCACCAAGTTTCATAAGTTCCCAATCCAGCTTGAATCTAAGAGAAGCATTATAACTGGCATTTTTAACAATATCTCTCAATGCAGGATCAGGCTGCATAGGGTTCTGCCATTGATAATTTACATTATAGCTACCCGTTATTTTAAAATATTTACTCATCCCTAAAATATTAGGAAGCACTGGTTTTAAATTGATATTGACAGTTTGAGAGTGTAAGTTATTATCACCCAAATTCAAACCACCACCAAATACATATTTCCACAGCTCTGAGCCGGATCTTTGCACACCATTTTCGTCTAACTCATAAGGCACTAAAGTAGAGTTCGTATTTACTGAATACTGAATTTCGGGACTCAGCAGACCACCTTCCGTAATCTTCCAGTTGAAAGAAGCACTTTGCACTGCAGTAAAGTCTCTAAATACCGGACTTGGGTAATCCAAGAAACGAGATTTTTCGGTTTGTCTTCGTCGATTCATATCCAAGCCTGCATTAAACGCACTTGGAAGGAAATTGATTTTCCAATCCTGATAAGCATCCAGAATAGGTACATTTTTCAAAAAGCCCAAAGGTTTTACAGAAAGCAAATCAGGAATTGCCAAATCGTATTTTGCATTAAATCTCCATTGCCAGTTAAACTTCTGCTCATAGATTGGAGACCTTTCAAATTCCTGAGCATACGAGTATCCAAAAGTCAATCCATTAAGTGTTTTATCCACTAACCAGTGACTGATTGGAATCCCAAGTTTCATAGAAGTTATCGCCCAGCTATCTTGCACTCGCAAAGCTTGGGACTCTACTTTTACTCGCTCAGATATTTCTCTAGCTTCAGTATCCGAATAGCCGTTCCTTCGTGCTTGACTGTAGGCAGCTTCTGCAGCTCTTTCCAGTTTAATATCATTACTTGCTTCATACTCCGGTTTACTTAAAAACTCAGAGTGGGTATAAGTAATAGGTAATTTCATTTTATTCATGGCTTTTGGAGCAAATTTATCTAAACTTGCATCCATCGAAACAGTCCAGTTAGTTTGGCTGACTCTGTCGCCAAATCTATCTTCAAGCTGGTGGAAGTTAGGCTCTCTCCGTTCGAAAGAAGCATTTATATTACCCAAATCAGCCAACTTAACATTTACATTTCCTACTGCAGCCCAGTCCGCTCTGTCTTCCGGTTCTAGTAACCTCATCTCATCCACCCAGACAGTAGTGGTTAGTTCGTTCGGGAATCGGTCTGCAGGGTTGGCAATACCTAACCCAAAGAAGTTAACTCTAGTCAGAATAGGATTACCCTTAATATAGAAATAAGCGAGGTCGTCACCTTTCACCGGCACATATTGCCTGTCATATAACATGGCAGTGTCTCTAGCCTGCTTGATAGCTGTTAGCTCGGTCAAATCTATTTCAATATCTTGCCAGCCACTCACTAAAGGTCGTCTATATTCATAGTAGTTACTGGAGTCAATCCCAAACCGGAGAAAGAAAGTGGCTTTTGGAACTGCACCCGGTACCATTACTGCCGGCATCGAACCATCACCGTGCACAAATAGTTTTAATTTTTTATAGTAGAAGATATCCAGCGGTTGGAATATTCGAACCGCCATTCTTTCATCGCCATATCTCAAGTTCGACACACTTACAGATAATGACTGCTCATTTAAACGTATGTCTTGTGTCGCATCTGTATTGTTCAGTTGGCGAGGTGCTTCTACTCCCGGAGGCATTTTATAATAATCCGGAGCACCACTGTTATCCCATAGATTTACAAATGCAAGCTGCATAACGCTGTCGGTAGAAGCTACGTTTTGGAAGTTATTAATCCTCTGCCACTGAGAGCCAACTAATCTCCAGTCAGCAATCCTTGCTTTGAAAACTCCACCTTGAAATCGGACTCTGATATATTGAATGTTTGAAAATAGTGGGTTACCAACTTTGGTAGTAGGTTTTCTAATCGGAATCCTATATAGATTCCAGCCATTATTACTACCTTTGATTTGGGGGTTAGTAGTAGCCCTTGTATCTAAGTTCACTTCATAAGTAAAGTAGCTGTTATCTAAGGAAACAGTTTGTCCGTTGTTTTTATTTAAAACTTCAGTATCAGGGAACTGTCCTATCTCGGAAACAAGAGAGTTACCTTCATAGTTATTATATCTGACAAAATCTATTTCTTCCCTGTCCCTATCATCTTTTTGGAAATCGAAATCGTAATCATCCCTTGCAGGATCCTCTTCAAGATTGAGCGGATAAGGGTAAACTTCTTTTTCTTGCTCGTTGTTTAAAGCATCAATACCCAAATCCTCTCCTGCATCTATAATATTATTAGGATAGGTACTGGCTTCGGTAATACCATCTTCTGTGTCAAGAGCCAGATTGGGCAAAATATCTTCGCTTATCTGACCAATATCTATAAACATTTTTGTACTGCCATATCTTTGATGATCGACTTTCATCATCAATTCTATATACTCTATATTTTCCGTATCAAAGTTTGTATTAAAGGACGAGAATAATCTCATCATACCACCCCAGATGCGCTCCATATTTGATTCGTTTTCCCAGAATGCTGTAGCTTCGTTATATTCCGGATTTGCAGCATCCAAGTACTCAGGGTTTTTATTATAAATACCTCTATATTCGGGTTCAAATACTATATTCAAAGGGGAAATATTTCTATTACCTTGCTGCACATCTTTTCTGTTTGGCCAAACCTCAGTAGTTGGTACTGACGGGATAAAATACTGGAACCAGAAAGTTCTTGCTCTGAAATTTGCTCTTGCACTGTCTGTACCTCCTATAAAGATATCCTCAGGTTGTGAAGAATGACTCCAAAGAGAAGAATTCATACCCAACGATATATGTCTTTGAGCTGCATCGAAATCATCTATATAAACTACAGCGGATCCATTATCATCAGGGATAGTAGAAGTTCTTTTATTTGGAGTTGGTAAAATCATAGCCCATTCGCCACGAAGATTAATTGAGGATTCAGCTTTCGTATCAAAAAATGGAAGTGCATCAAGCGCTTTAGTAATCCAAGGTGTCTTCCAGTCCAATTTGGCATCAAGACCAATCATACTATTTGATACCGGTTCGTCTCCTAACCTTACTCTATCTACCACTGCAGATTGATCATAGTACATATATGTCATGCCAAGTATAGCTTCTATATTTCTTTCTTCAAAAAGTTTATAGTCAGCTCGAATGCCGGCAAGGGTTCGCGTAGATACATTAAATATATCTTGTTGTTCATATTCGATTTTTAAATTTGCATTAGGTAAAGTAGCCCTTTCATTTTTAAGAGTAAGCATACCTGAGTAATAATCTATTATATAATCTTGATATTCTTTTAGCACCCTTCCGTCCAAGGTAACCCGGACACTTCCCTGGGCAATGTTATAACCTCCCAAAAAGATTCTATTGGTCTGCTTACCTGTTACCTCACCTGTAATCATAAATCTGTCTCTTGCAGTATTTCTCCTAGCTACATCATAAGTAGTATCATAAACTGCGTCAAAAACATAATTTTCTGCGTCGCTTGGGTTCAGATTTTTTTGTGGATTAGAGAAGTATGCTCTTAGACCATCACCAAAAGGCTCAGTAGAAGGGAATGTGATAGTACCTCTTTGTGGATCTAAAAATGGCGGCCTCAAATCGAACACCCCATCGGCAGGGGTTGTACCGGTACTGTTATTTACCCTATCTACCCCAAATATAGTAACTAATTTTTCGTTCGATCCTTCGATTACATCAGTTGAGTCATTTGACTGTCTGATATACCAAATGCCGATTTTAGTATCGGTGGTATTAATGTTTGTAGAATTGATAGAATAGATATTCTTCATCTGCCTATCCCAAAGACTCGTAAACCCGGGCTGCATATTAGGTCTATAAATCAACTTTAATATAAGAGAGTCTCTCTCGCCTACAAGATAAGACATATCACCTACGTAAATATCATCTTCGTTGGCAGTTGTCGGGCCTTCTATACGGTATGAAACGGCATAGTATCTGTCGTTCCTCAAATTATGGATGCTCAATGTACCCAGGTTGAAGTCAAATGAATATTTATTAGAATCTAGTCTGACAAATCGACCACGTTCTACAATCCCGGCTTGAATAGCTTTATTTTTTATATCAGGAGTGTAAAACTCTCCCAGCTTCCGACGCAATCCCGGAAGGTTTGCATGGGCTACTGAAATAGCAGAGCGAGTTTCGTCTACTCTATTAGTAGCTTCCCACACTTCGATTTCTTTTACTCTTAAATGAGAATATTCTTTAGATGCTACAGGTGTTGAATTTTTAAAGTAGTCATCATAGACTTTTTTGTAAGCGGTATCTATGAAAAAGTTATTTTTTGAATAGTCGTAAGCTCTTAAGTTAAAATATTGTCGGGAAGCACCACCACGTACATCTACAAATTTTTTCTGCCCTTTCCTTTGCGAAAATAAGGTTTTCAAGTACAAGGGGCCAAACTGAAAATCTGCTCTCACGCCAAACAGAGCCTCGCCTCCGCTTATCAAGGTAGATTCCAAAGGCAGACTTACATTACCGACTTCAACTAACTTGACGATTTCATCATCTTCGCCTTCATAGCCAATTTTGAATTTATTTTGGAAGTCGAACATTCGTTTTGTATCCCAGTCGGTAACAAATTTCAGTTTGTCACCAATTTGGGCATTAACACCTACTTTAATGTCCTGATTGAATATAGGTGAAGACTGAGTCTGACCAAATGCAGACACAGTACCTAGGTTTTGCGAATCCCATCGCCAACCGACACGAATATTTACCTGACCGTGCACATTTACTCTTATTTGAGGCTTCCCGAATATTCCGATTACAGGATTAGGAGGAAGAGGGATTGTAAGGCCAGTAGATTGGGCAAGCATATTTGCCAAGTCACCCCTGGAAAGAGCTTTTTTTAAGTCATAAGTGGTAATAACAGAATCCCAGATACCTCTTTGAATATATTCTTTTTTCTTTTTCAAATAAGTATCAAGATCTCTCATGTAAGCAGTTCCCAGCTCCACATCCCCTATCTTTTCTGTGGAAGTAACTGTTTGGCCAAGAGTATCTATTTTATCTTCTCTCGAATAAATATCAATACTATCGAGTCTGTCTCTTTTATTTTCGTCATACCTAAATACGTCCCCATCTATCTCAGGAACTTTTAGAAATGCCGGTTGGTACTTAGAGGTATCTTGCTTAAATAGGTTATCTCTCTGAAACATCTGCGTCAGATACAAACTATACCATAAATTAAAGTTATAAAAAACACTACTCATACCCAGAGAGCTGAAGATTAGATTTCTTTGTAGCAGAGGGTAGCTACCATAGTAGGCATTTGTAGCATTTACATTAGACGGTATTGCAAACACAAGTAAGAAAACAATAATTGCTAATGTATTTTTTATAAAATTAAATGTATTTTTTTTGCCAATCATAAGTACTTCCGCTTTAAACATATAGTCTGATTAGGAGATAGACCTACATACCAAAAATATATATTTCCAATATGCATTATCAGAACTTTGCAATTTACTCAATCTTTTAAACAAGTAAATAGAAAGTAGGCACTCAATAGTAAAAAAGCTATCGGTGCAATAAACTTGTACAATTAGATGTTTTATTGGTTCATATAGATTTTTATTTGCACATATTAAATTATTATCATATTATTGTATAAGTATAAAAATGTGTGAGCTTTATTTGTCTAAAAATGAAATATATTGCATATCATTAGATGGTATTAACAATCCTTTGCTTCTATCTCGCATAAAGAATATCTTAAAGCGATTAGACAGGCGAGACTTGACTTACACAATCGCGAAGGATGCCAATTTAATTTTTTCGGACGATTCGTCTTATATTGACAAGTACAAAGCGTCCTATAAGTATATTATTGCTGTTGGTGAAATTAGTTCAATTGCCAGCAACGTTTTTTGCATAGGTGATGATACACATTTAAAATCGAATATAAATTCTGCCTTGAATTTTCTCAAAAAACAAAATGTAACTCCTGTTAGTTCTGATAATTCCTATTCTTATATTGATAATATCTCTGACATAGTTTTTAGTATGGACATGACTGGCACTATAACCAGACTGAATACAGCATTTGAAGATATGCTGAATATTTCAAGAGATGAACTAATTGGCTCGCATTTTACAAAAATCATCCATGCAGATGATATTGCCTTTTCTATAGACAAATTCTATGAAATAATAGAGACTTTAAAACCATTGGTCATCGATTTGAGAATTAAAAGAAGTGATGAATCATATATTGCGCTTGAAGTAAAGTCAACCCCTGTTATCCATAATGGCGTGCTAGTTGCTATTAATGGTATCGCCACTGATATTTCCAAAAGGAAATCAATGGAGCAGGCATGGAAAAAAAGCCAAAGTAACTACGAAGATTTAATAAACTCTATACAAGACATCGTAATTGTTTTTAATATTCATTGGAAATGCGTTTTTGCAAATCAGATTTGCAAGCAATATTTAATATCTGTTGGAAATACACAAAATCCTGAAGGACAAACTATTTTCCAAATATTACCCGGAATTTTAAATACTGAACTTTATTCATCTTTAGAAAAAGTAATGCACAGAAGATCTTCGGCGAACGTAGTACTGAATTCTAAAATATTTGACGGTGCAGGAAAATGGCTTAATTTTGGGATATTTCCATCACAAGACGGACTATTGTGTCTTATAAGAGACATTACAGGATCTAAAATTATTGAGTCAGCCTTACACGACAATAGAGAAAATCTCAAAGCTACTCTGATGTCTATGGATGATTTGGTTTATGTATTAGATAAAAACAATATCTTTGTGGATATATATGTCCCTGATGGCTCGCAGCACTTCCTCCCGGGAACTGATGACACTTTAGGAAAAACAATTGATGAAGTATTCCCTAAGCAGTTGGCCTCTTCTTTTAAAAAATATACCCATACATCTAAAATAAATAAACAAGAAGAAGATTTTATTTTCTTTTTAGATAGATTTGAACATAGAAAATGGTTTTCTTCAAGATTTTCTGCCAGAAGAAACAATGATGGATCTTATTTGGGGACTACTATCGTTATTCGTGACATTACAGAGAATCAGCAATCAAAAGAAGACTTAATTGCAAGCGAAAATAAATTTAAGACTGTGTTGAACCATCTGATTGATGGGCTGATTATATTTGATACTAATGGCAAAATAGTAGGTACAAATCCCGCCTTGGGCAAAATACTCCACTTAGAGCATGACTCGCTGATTGGTAAGAACATTTGGGAATTTTTAGATTTTACCGAATTGACTCCACTTGATGCTGAGGTTTTTGCAAAATCAAACTTAGAAACCCAATTCTATAACTATAGAGCCAAGTCTCGCTCAATAAAAAAGCTTTTTCAATTTGACATGCAGTTAAACGATAATTCAAGTAAAGATATTTACTTAAAGATTTTTGTATTTCCATTTGAAACACAAAGTGCTTTCCTTTTTGCCGCAATAGTACGAGATGTAAGCAAGCGAGTGCATGTAGAAAAAGAGATTAAAGCTCTAAATGCCGAACTTGAAACAAGAGTAAAAGAAAGAACTGCCCAGTTAGAAGAAGCTTTTCAGGATTTACGCTTAGAAATAGTAAGTCGCGAGAATATCGAAAAGGATTTAATCTCCACTAAAGAAAATCTGGCAAAAGCATTAAGCACAGAAAGAGAGTTGAACGAAGTTAAAAATAAATTTATCACTATGATTTCGCATCAATATAGAACTCCTATCACAGTGATTAGCTCCTCTTTAGACTTGATGTCAGTTTATTTTGAAAAAAGGGATACTGAAAAATATAATAAACATACTCACAAAATTAAAAAAGCAATAAATACCTTAATCCAGCTTTTGGAAAACGTTACTACATTCCAGTCTAGTAATGATTCTACACTTACTGCAAAGCTTGTCAGTATGAACTTAAAGACTAACTTGACTCACATCTTAGACGAAGTAGTGATTTATGACAATGGTTCACACCGAATTATCTTCAATCATGATACTGAGGACACTGAAATATTTAGTGATCCGAAATTGATTTATATGATTTTTAACAATTTACTACTCAATTCAATCAAGTTCTCTCCATCTAAGACCGAAATAACTATTACGGTCAGCTCTGACACTAATCATTTTTACATTTTGATAGAAGACAAAGGAATTGGTATAAGCGAGCAGGAAATGCAAGTAATCTTTAATCCTTTTATCAGAAGTGAAAAAGTCTCTCCTACTATGGGTGCCGGCCTTGGGCTAACCATAGTTCAACGCTGCTTAAATCTGCTAAACGGGAACATAAAAATACATAGTGAGCCTAACCAATTTACACAAGTACAAATTCGCCTCAAAAAATAATATCATATTTATTTTTAGTGATATAAAATTATTTTTAATTCTTGCTTACCTTATGTATTTTATCCAAAAAGTTGGCAAATTATCAAGTAAATACACATGGCTAAAATTCTTATTATAGAAGATGATTCGGAGGTAATCGAGAATCTATCTGAACTTTTGGAGCTTAAAGGCTATGAAGTTTTAACTGCCTGCAATGGTAAAATTGGCATAGAGTTGGCCATGGCCGAACTGCCGGATTTAGTAATGAGTGACATCATGATGCCTGAAACAAATGGCTATGATGTCCTAAAAGCTTTAAAATCATCTCCGAATACTTATGCGATTCCGTTTATTTTCCTTAGTGCCAAAGCTGCTCATACTGATCAAAGAAGCGGGATGGAGCTTGGAGCTGATGATTACTTAGTTAAACCATTTGAAAACAATGAAGTTATCAAAGCAATTGAAGCCAACCTAAAAAAGTACAACAAGATAAGAAAGCATTACGAATCTAATCTAAATGACTTGCGCTCATCGATAGCTAAATCGCTTCCTCATGAGTTTAGAACTCCTCTAAATTCTATATTAGGTTTTACTACATTTTTGAAACAATCAAAAGATAAGCTTACTCCGCAAGATATAGATAATATGCTTTCGAACATCTATGATTCCGGGAAACGCTTACAGCACCTGATAGAAAATTACAATTTTTATGTTTCTATAATGAGTTTGAAATCTTGTAAGGTCGAATATGATGGCCAAGAAATGTTTACTACTGACCAGATTGTTACGTTAGCAAGAAACTACGAAAGAGAAGCAGATATAGTAGAAAATATTGAACACTTTAATGCCAAAATCACAGGCAAACATTTTATTAAAATTATTGAAGAGCTCGCAGATAACGCTATAAAGTTTGCAGAGCCTAACACTAAAATAGAAATTAAAAGCGTCGAAAAAGATGGAACTGTATCGTATGTTTTTATAAACCGAGGCAGAGGATTTACTAAAGAGCAGATTAAACAAATAGGTGCTTTCGTTCAATTTGAGAGAAATACTTTTGAGCAACAAGGACTAGGACTTGGTTTGGCAATCGTTAAGAAAATTGCAACTCTATACAAGGGCAAGTTTGAAATAATTAGCGAACCAGGTGAAACTACCAAAGTTACAGTCTCTTTTCCTATAAAATAAAGAATTATTATTGGCTTTAGTAATTCCTTTTCTTATTTAAATTTATGTTTACTTATATCCATTATTGCCATTTTATTTTATTTGCAGTTTTAGGTAAATAATATGACCAGTATAGCTCAAAACAATACTACTAAATCTGCTACTACAATTCGATTATCAATAGATCGAATAAAGTTGCAACAAGCTCAGTTGCTATCTTACCCATATATAAAAGATATTATTGATTCTGTACCTGATATATACTGCATTCTAAATTCACAGAGACAACTGGTACTAGCAAATCAAGCTTTTTATAATTTTATCGGGAATCCCACAGTAGATATTTCAGGCAAAAGACTGGGTGAATTAATGTCATGCTCTCATTGGCAAGATAATATTGGAGGTTGTGGCTCTTCAAAATATTGCAAGACCTGTGGCAATGTACAGTCTACTCTTAAAGCATTAGATGGATTTAAAGATTCGAGTGAGTGCGAGATAGTAAACAGTCTTACAAATCATACTTATGAATTTGCAATCACCGCCACTCCCTTAGAAGTAGATAACGAAATATTTACGGCTAACTATTTGAAAGATATTTCTGAAATGAAACGCAAAATTGCTTTGGAGAGGATATTCTTTCATGATATTATGAATACTGCCGCAGGTTTGAAAGGCTTTGCAGACATATTGTTTAATTCTAAACCTGAAGAATATTTCTCATTTGCGGAAATTATCGGCAAATTATCTGACAGACTTATTGACGAAATATCTGCCCAAAAAGATTTGATCGATGCTGAGCATGACGAATTAGCCCTTAATCCGACTCAGACTTCTTCAATATTGTTACTTGAGAAAGTAAAGGAAATTTACCTCAAATATCAAATCCGCAATAATAAAAATATTGTTTTAGATACTAACTCTGAAAATGTTTTTATGACTACTGACGATACTTTGCTTATTCGTGTACTAAGCAACCTACTCAAAAATGCTCTGGAAGCGATAGACAAGGGAGATACGGTAAATCTATCCTGCATAAGTAGTGAGGGCGGAGTACTCTTTACTGTAAGTAACAAAGGCTACATCCCAGAGGACCACCAGTTACAGCTTTTTAAAAGATCTTTTTCTACGAAAGGGACCGGTAGAGGGCTGGGTACTTACAGTATCAAACTTCTTACTGAGAGATATCTAGAAGGAAAAGTCTGGTTTGAAAGTTCCAAAGAAAAAGGTACCACGTTTTTTGCATGGTACCCTTGCGAGCTATCAGTTAAAATTTAATTCTACACTATCATCTATTTTTTTCTTTTGAATATATTTTTCTCGTAATCGAGATAAACCAAATATAGCATTCCAAACAAATATGCTAAGTATGTACCTATAGATACCAGGAAGCTATGCTCTGAACTGAAATATGAATCTAATAGTTCAAAAGGCAGAGTATATGGCAAATATAAGTAGCCCTTTGTAGCTATAGCAGTAGTAACAAACCCTACAAACATAATACTAAACATATTTAACAACTTAATGCTAAACCTTTCGCCTAACCATGTATGTAATATTATTATTGGCAGAAACATTAAGCTGCCGAGCTCTCCATAGAATACTCTCTCAACAAAATACATGAAGCTATAATCCTTAGGAAACCACTCCAGATAATTATTAGCAATCACAGCAAATAACATGACTGAAACCAATCCAATGAAAACACCGATTATAGTATTTATAAGATTTTTAAATATCTTTGTCAAAAAGACAATAAACGGACTGGTGGGTAGCACTCCTATAGTAAAAGCAGTTTTTGCTTCCCTCTCGATGGAGCTAATTGAAGCAGTATAAACCGCTATCATTATAGGAAACATTATAAACATAAAAAAGCCAATATAGCCATCGAGAACGTTTTCTAATGTGACTAAATCTGTTGCTAACAAAATATCTTTAAAACGATCTGCAAAGGTTACGCCTATAATCAAAAATACTATACCTGCCAAAGGAATCAAATAGCTAAGCTTTATCATTTTTCTTCGTTTAAGTTTAAGACCCTCTGCCTGAAAGGCAAGCTTGAACTTATCTCTTGTACTTATCTGTGTATTCATTTTATTTCCCGGATTTATTATAAAGCATTTAGAACCAAATCGACATATTTTTTCTCAAGGTAATCATCATTCCCTTTTTCCAATTCGCCATATTCTATGATATTGCCTTGGTTCAAGAATGCATAGTGCGTACAGAATGGAGTCACTTCACGCAGCATGTGGCTTGAAATAATAAACGACACACCTTTGGCATGAAGTGCTTCAATTTGCTGCCTCAGCATCATCACTCCGCCCGGATCTAAGCCCGAAAAGGGTTCGTCTAAGATGATAAGCTTTGGTTCAAAAAGCATTGCTGCAGCCAAAGAGAGCCTTTGTTTCATACCGGTAGAAAACTCTTTAAATGTCTTCTTCCCACTATCCAAATCCGCTAATTTCAGAGCTTTTTCTATCCGACTGTCTATATTATCCAATCCGCGATAAAGGCAAACTATTTTAAGATTTTCCTTGGCAGTCAATTTTGGATAATATTTAGGGTCTTCAATATTTACATACATACTTGAGAGTATTTCATCTCGTGCATCTGCATATTTTTTTCCAAATACAGTAACATCTCCTTCCTGTGGGAACACTACGCCTGAAATAATTTTGATAAGAGTTGATTTTCCTGCTCCGTTTGGTCCCACAAGGCAAGTTATAGTTCCTTCCGGGATTTCAAGGTTTAAGTCTTTATACAGCTTTGTTTTTTTGTTGTAAGCAAAGCTAAGGCTCGATAAATTAATCACAAGCAATCCAATATTGTAAATAAAATATTAAATCATAGTTTATAGAACTGATAATTATTCCATAATTTTAATGCAAAAATCTACTTTTAAAACGTAAAATCAAAATCAATGTTTCAAATAGATACTGTATTAATAGGCTACCGTAACTCAAGTGTCATTGTTATGCCTGAGTTTCATCAGCATATTCCCATATTTAAGCAATACAATACTTAGATAATCAACAGAGAATGCTTATATTTATGTTTTATAATAATTTCAACTAATGGAGACTTACCATGCAAGGGGCTTGGAGATTGCCAATTATAATTTTACTCGCAGTTGTAGCTTACATCGGTGCTTTAGATTACGGATTGGTAAAGTGTGATGATAATCGTATTGCGAAGCTCTATAATGTTCCAGCTACTAAAAGCCAAAGCTATTTATATGAATTTACTCAGCCTTATCTGAACACTACTTATTACCGACCTTTAGTTAATATCAGTTTTAAGGCAGATGCAGATATGTATGGGCAAGAGTTCCGAAAATATCATAGAACTAATCTAATCCTTCATGCTCTATTTTGCATTTTACTCTTTTACGCAGCAAAAAGGTTTACAGATAATGACGATGTGGCTTTTGTCTTCTCTTTGATTTTTGCAGTTCATCCATTATTTGCCAATGCCGTAGCATGGATTCCCGGCAGAAATGACTTGCTACTCGGAGTTTTCAGCCTGTCTTCTTTTATCGCACTGTTGAAATATTTAAAAAACAAGAAGGTTTTGTATCTGATTCTAAATGCAATATTCCTTTTGATGGCTCTGTTTTCTAAAGAAACTGCAGCTATTTTGCCTGTATTGTTTTTCGTATATGCTTATATCTCTGATAAAGACGCTATATTTTCAAGAGATAAAATCAGCTTGTATTTAGCTTGGATTTTAGCGGGAGCGATATGGTTCACATTACGAAGCTTTGCAGAAACCGGCAAAGACGTAAATGTTTTTAGTTTTAGCATCTTCCTTAGTAACTTAAGAGTTATTCCTGAGTATCTGGCAAAGTTTTTCATTCCATTAGATTTATCCGTTTTGCCTACTTATTCGACTTTCCCAACTATTGCAGGAAATATAATTTTAGTCGCGCTCATTTTGGGTATATATTACTTAGTCAAAGAGAACAAAAAGCTTGCAGCTTGGGGTTTATTGTGGTTCATTTTGCTTATTATTCCTACTACAATTTTCCAAAGAGGAAATGCCTCCGAATGGAATGACTACTTATATTGCAGAGCATATCTGCCAATGGCAGGGCTTATTTTTTCTTTGATTTTGATTACTAACTTATATACTAAAAAACTCAAGAAGAACACTCTTTACACAGGCGGTGGGGCATTGCTGGCTTTTTTATTTTTTATAAACACCGGCTACACTCCTGCTTATCAAAACATTGATTCTTTTTATAATAATGCTATTGAAAAAGACAGTTCAAGGGCTTTCTTTTATGAAATATTAGCGGTGCATTACACTAAGCAAAAGGATTATGCAAAATCATTAAATTATTTCGAGCTTGCACTAAAAACAGATTCCAATTATGCTAAACGACATATACAGGTAGCTAAGACTGCTTTAGCAATGAATGACTTTGACAAAGCAATAAAATACTTTCAATCGGCACAAGAGCTTGAACCTGAAAATGTAACAACAACTATTTCATTAGCCACCTCTTACGCTTATAAGGGGGATGTCCCCAAAGCTATAGAACTATACAAAAAAGGCATTCAAATGGATACAAGTAAAACAGATGCTTATTTCGCATTGCTATTCCTTTATCAAAAACTTAAAGACTATAATTCTTTTGAAAATCTTTCTAAGTTTATTATTGAAAAAAAATATCAGAGTAGTGACGCAGCTATTCAATTTGATAATATAGCAAATCAGGCTTTTGAGACATACAATATAGACAATGCTGCAATTTTGTGGAAATATGCTTTTGCTTTTGATACTACAAAGATTAATTTTCTGAAAAAGTTATCTGCGGCGTATTATATGAGTGCAGACGCTGACTCCTGCAGAAAATATTATAATATGTTCTTAAACAAAGGTGGCTCGTACACTAAATCAGAGCAAAGAAAGTTTAGTAATTTGCTTGGCAGGTAATTATTTTATCTCCTGATAACATCAATTAAAGATTTACATTAAAGGATAGATATGAGTAGAACTATTGCAGCACTTGCGACTCCTCCCGGCACAGGTGGACTTCATGTGATTAGAGTCTCTGGTGTTGAGGCTTTCGAGATAGTAAATAAGTGCTTTTCCGGCAATTTAATCGCAGCTGCATCTCATACTATCTTATACGGTAAGATAATGTCAGACGATATTGTTATTGACACAGTGACTGTGTCTACTTTCAAAGCTCCACGCTCCTATACAGGAGAAAACGTAATAGAAATTGGTTGCCACGGAGGTCAGATAGTTTCTCAGGAAATATTGAAAGTTCTTTTCGCAAGTGGCGCTTCTCCCGCAGAGCCCGGCGAATTTACAAAAACTGCCTTCCTGAATGGCAAGCTTGACTTGACTCAAGTTGAGGCAGTTGCGGATCTTATTCATTCTACTTCTGTTCCCGGAGCTCAAACTGCAGCTCGCCAGCTATCAGGAAATTTTACATTACGCCTGGCAGAGCTTAGACAAAAACTGTTAGATACCGCAAGTCTTTTGGAGTTAGAGTTAGACTTCTCAGAGGAGGAGCTGGAGTTTGTAGACAAAACAGCTTTTAAAAAGCGAGTAGAAGAAGCTACCATTTTTTGTAGAGATTTGGCAGATTCCTTCAAGTCTGCAGAGATATTGCGTTCTGGCTTTTATGTAGCTCTTGCAGGCTATCCCAATTCGGGCAAATCTACTTTATTTAACACTTTACTCCAAAGGCAAAGAGCTATAGTCAGTGCAACTCCGGGCACAACTCGTGACTATTTAGAGGAAAATATATTAGTAAACGGAATAACTGTAAAACTTACGGACACCGCCGGCTTGAGAGACAGCAGTAGTGACATGATAGAAATAGAAGGCATTAAGCTGGTAGAATCTGTTTTGGAACAGTCGAATCTAATACTTGTACTCAATGATATGTCAGAATCAGAAAATCACTCAGAGAGGCTTTACGCACAATTAAAAGAAAAATATCCGGACAGAAAAGTCCTACTTCTTCATAATAAATTAGACTTAGTAGATATTAATCCGGTTAATATCGGCAATACTTTCTATATATCAGCGAAACATAACGAGGGCATAGACTCTCTAAGAAAAGTTATAGGCGACGAAGCACTTAAATCTGCTGATAGAATTAATGATATTCTTATTAATAAGCGTCACGCAGAGCTCCTTTCAAAAGCTGCCGACTCGCTTGAGAATTCCGGGCAGGCACTCGAACTTTATACAGAAAATGAGATAATAGCTATAGACATCAAAGATGCTGCCCGCACTTTAGGCGACATTGTAGGCGACACATGGGACGAAGACGTTTTAAATAATATCTTTTCCAGATTCTGTATTGGTAAATAGTAAATACTACTAAATATTATCTTAAAAGATCATAGAAAGAACTGGAGCTATATCAATAACGAGAGTCTGTATTTTTTACTTAGTCTCTCGCTCTAAAATTTAATTTCCTCGAAAGGAGGAGAAAATGCAAGTCATTTTATCTCTACAAATACTTACTTTGTTCCTTATTCGCTTATTATAATCACTCACGCAGGTTTGGATTTTGTATAAAAAAAACTGCTCCGAGCGAACTCGAAGCAGCCATGACAACTATATCCTATAATCATGTTCATCCTGAAAATTAAACTTTGACATCAAGATAGCCTTTTGCTATTTGATTCTTTGCAGTCTGCTGTATTTGCTCTTGAGGTTGAGTCGCAGAGATTACAGACAAAGTTTGATTCTGACTTGTGGTGCTACCTTTTCCTGACTTGTTTTCTACCATAACTTCTTTTTCAAGTTCGTTTTGGACAGTCACAGGAGGCTTTTCCTCACTAAGCACTTCGCGCGGTGACACTACTCTCTCATTAATTGAGTTCACATTCATAAGGTCCTCCGCAGTAAGTATTATACTTCTTATCTAAGTATCGACTCTAATTTAAAAAACTTTAGCATATTTTTCAAACTAATATGCTTTACTATTATCTACGTAGCATTCCTATATTTGTTTTAGACTTTTAAGCATGCAAGTCTTTGCTAAACAAGATTTTAGAAGATTAAATCTATCAGATTTACTTTACTAAGGTATTTAATGGGATATTTTAAAAGATAATAATTATATTCGTATTATTTGATATATAAATTTGGAGAAAATAGATTGAGTGAATTAGTTAAAAGAATTGCCGTAGCTGTGATCGGTATTCCTCTATTTATCGGCATGCTATACTTGGGCGACTGGTGGTTTACCATTTTTGTAATGGTTATATCATTGGGAACATTGATAGAGTTTTACAATCTAAATACCCAGAAAGAAGCGATTGCAGTTAGGGCTCCTTCAATAGCGATAGGGGGCTTATTGCCTTTAGTTTTTTATTATACACTTACTGAATATTCTCCCTTGACTGCTTTTTTAATGATAGCTTCTATTTTGATAGCTACCCCAGCTATCATTTTATCATTTGAAATTTTTACAGGAAGGAAGAATGCTAGTTTAAATTTCTCATCGGCTATTTCAGGTATTTTTTATGTATCTCTACCCTTAATCTCTATGATTTTATTGAGAAATTTCAGCCCATTAGCAGAATTGATGCCCGGGAACAACTTGGACTTTTTTAAATTATGGGGATATACTGATTTCGCTTGGTTGGTACTTTTAGTTCTTTCAGCTATTTGGATATGTGACTCAGCCGCTTACTTTGGTGGAAGAGCTTTCGGCAAGCATAAATTATTTAAAAGGGTCAGCCCTAAAAAGACTTGGGAAGGTGCAGTTTGTGGATTTGCAGGTGCTATTGTCGGTTCATATTTTCTGGGTCAAGCACTACTGCCTACGCATCCTGCTTACCTAACAATAGTAATTGGAGCAGTTGCAGGTAGTTTCGGACAATTAGGAGACTTGGGAGAATCATTGTTAAAAAGGGATGCCGGCATTAAAGACAGCTCAAATTTCTTTCCAGGACATGGAGGCTTTTTAGACAGGTTCGACAGTGTGTTATTTGTTTTTCCTTTGCTTACGGCAACCTTAATTATTAGTGGTTTACTTTTTTAGAAAAATAAAGCAGAAGAGAGAATATAATGACATTCTCTTTTCTGCTTTTAACAAACAAATTAAATCTATACTTGCTTCGCCATATTTCGCTCTATTAGTACTCTGACCACATCCAACAACTCTCCTATTTGAGGTTTTGTCATCTGAGCATCTGCTCCTACAGATTTTCCTTTATGAAGGATATCATCGGAAACAATAGATGAGAATATAACTACCGGCAAATTCTTCAGTTTATCATCTGTTTTAATATATTTAGTAAGAGTATAGCCATCCATTCCCGGCATTTCAATATCTGTAATTACAACATTAACTAATTCATTCAAAGGGGTGCCTTCAGCAACGGCTGTAGATATTTCGCTCATTTTTTTCCAAGCAGATTGGCCATCGCGGAAAGAAATTATTTCAAAGCCTGCTTTTTTCAATCTCTCAGTTATAAGTTTTCTTATCAGAGAAGAATCTTCAGCAGTGATTGCTATGGGTTTATGCTCAAATAATTGATCTTGTTCTGAAGAGTCCATAGCACTTGCCGGATCAATATCTGCAACAATTTTCTCTACATCTAGCATTAAAATATGTCTATCTTCAAAATTTACTAAACCAACAACTGTTGATTTTTCCGGATTAAACTCTTCCATAGTGTCAGGTGACATAATTTGATCCCATGAGATTCTATGGATTCGTTGAACATCTTCGACAATAAAGCCAACTTGGATTTTATTAAATTCGGCAATTATCATTTTCTTATTGTCAAAGTCTTCATCTATTCCATAAAGAAACTTACTTAAATCAACCGCAGGAATTACGTGCCCTCTTAAATTAAAGACTCCGCATACCATTTCAGGCAGACTTGGCATGTAAGTAAGCTCAGGCATCCTGATTATTTCTCTTACTTTCGCTACGTTAACTCCGAATGATTGCTTTTTAGATCGTCCGACTCTATCATTAAACCCTAAAATAAACTCAACTATCTCTAACTCATTAGTGCCCGACTCTAAAAGTATATTGGTATTTACACTCATACAAAATCTCCGGTATTATCTTAAGTATATATATAATATACGATATTTATGTTTATAAATTATATAGAATAATCACATTAAATTCTACCATTCCACCCAAATCGTAAAATAATCCTATATCATGGAAATATGTATATTATAAAAGCGTGTACCTATAAACTATTGGAGGTACTTAATTTGAACTTGCACGATAAACATATAATAATTATTTATGATGGAGATTGTGGAATTTGTTCGTTTTTAGCCAATTTCCTATCCCACCGTATTCCAAAAGATATTGAACTTACATACAATATATCAGACTATCTCACAGATACTTATGGCAAGCAACTTCGCCAAATCTCTACTATAAGCATCATTCTAATAGATAACGGTTATATATACATTAAAATGTCGGCAATATGTAAAATATTAAGTAAAATGAGTCTCATCTACAAAATAATTAGTTTTATCTTCTGCCGGAAGCTCCTCATTCCTTTTTTTAATAGGCTTTATGATTTTATAGCAAGGCACAGGCATCAGTTATCTAAATTTTTTGGGAAACCTGAGTGCAAGATTAAACCTTGATATTTACAACTCTGTCAATCTCCGCAAGTATAGCCTCGTAATTCAATGGCTTGGATATTCTTCCTGAAAATCCATATTCTCTATAGTTAGCCATAATAGGTTTAGAAGAGTGCGCACTACAAACAATCGCTTTTATAGAAGGATTTAAAAGTAGTAGTTTATTTAAAGTTTCTTCTCCTTGCATACCGCCGACTATAGTTAAATCTAGTATAACAACATCAAACATTTGTCTATTCATCATAGATTTTTGATATTCCAAGAGTGCTATTTCACCTTTATTGGTATCTACTACTATGTGACCTGACAGCTCAAGAATTTCTTTCATTCCTAATCTAATATTTTCGTCGTCATCCATTATAAGGATTCTATAGCTATTTTTGTTGATATTAGTTTTTACTTTTTTTACATTTTTGATTTTAACATTCTTAGTAGCAGGCAAATAAATTTTAAACTCAGTCCCAAAGTTTATTTTTGAATTTACTTTGATAATGCCTTTATGCTTTTTAATAATCAGACTGACAGTAGCTAAGCCAAGCCCATGCCCATCATCCTTTGTGGTAAAGAACGGGTCAAATATTTTTTCTAGTATTTCCTCGGGTATACCATCACCTTCGTCACGTATTATAGTTTCAACGAAATCCTGATTCTCTAAATTAGAATATTTACTTGACAGTTTATGATTGTTTACGTCCACATATATTTTACCGGATTTGGTTTCCATTGCCTGTTTGGCGTTAATAAATAAGTTAGTAAACACTTCCGTCATTTGCTTTGTGTCTATTTCTACATTCCAAATATCAGGTTTGTAATTTTGTACAATTTGTACATTAGTGCCACTCAGTGCTATGCTCAATGATTCATCCAATACATTGCAAATGCTGGCAACTTCTCTTATAGGCTCTCCTCCGGAAGAAAATGTTTGGAATCTTCTGGCTATCGCATTCGCCTGATCAACAGTTTTTTCTATACGATCAGCATATATGTGCAAGTTTTCAGGTTTGCGTCTAGCTAAATCAACAGATAGATTTATAGAGGCTAACATGTTTTTAAAATTATGAGCTATTCCGCTGGCGAGAACACTAAGTGATTCAATCTTAGCTATTTTAGTAAGTTCTTCTTCTGCAAATTTTCTGGAAGATATATCGAGTATAAACCCTTCTAACCAAATAAGTGAATCATCTTCAAACAAACCAACACCATTCTCTTCTACCCACTTATACTTTTTATCCTTATTCTGTATTCGGTACTCTACTCTAAAAGCTTCTTTGCGTGATAAAGCACTATTAATAGAATTTCTTACATGGTCTTGATCTTCAGGATGAATTAAATTAGCAAACCCGAGCTCTCCTGTTAGAAACTTTTCTTTGCTGTACCCTGTGAGTTTTTCTATCTCCTCATTTAAATATTTCATAGTATACAAATCATCATTATCACATAGATATATTACTCCCGGTACGTTTTCTGCCAAGAGTCTAAACTGTGCTTCACTTTGCCTTATCATAACTTCTGCTTTATTCTTCTCAGAGATATCTTCAACAGCTGCCTGAACACCAATAACATCATCCTTATCAAACACAGGAGATAGATATGTTTTTAGATATAAATCTTTATTAAATCTGGAAAGATACGGGAACTCTACTTCTACGTTAATTCTATCTCTGACACATTGTTCAAAATATTTATTGAGCGAAAGTCTTTTAATTTCCTGTTGCATCAGGATATTTTGCCCGATACTATTTTCTTTATCGGGTGATGCTATCATCTTGACCAAAGAGTTATTGATATCAATAATAACCCCTTCCAAGTCCATATAGATAATTCCAATTGGGGTATTGTCAAATAAATTACGATATTTTTGTTCATTTTCTGAGATTATTGCTTTGGAGTTGACGAGTTCTTGCTCTGCTCTTTTCCTTTGAGTGATGTCGTGAATAATAGAATATAAATAAGGTTTGCCTCTGTTAGTAATTTTGCCTGCAAAAGATTCTACATCACGAATTTCGCCATTACTTAATCTATGTTTAAATTCAAATTGATTTCTTTCATCTACAAATGCTTTGTTTATTACTTTTGCAATTTGCTCTTCACTTAAAATATTAATATTGCTAATATTCATTTGAGTTATTTCATCATAGGTATACCCGTAATATTCACATGCAGCTTTGTTGGCATCAGCAATGTCTCCTGTCTCCGGGTCAATCAGCAACATACAAGAAAAACTTGTTTTAAATATAGACTCATACCTCTCGGTAGCTTCTGAGACTTCATACGCTAATTTCTTATTTATCTGCCTGTTATAAGCTATAATAAATCCGCCTATTATTAATATGACAAGCAAAATTGTCACAATGTAAAATACATTTTTGCTTACAAAGAAAAATTCTTTGTCGGTATTTATTAGTTCTGCATGCGTAGAGAGATTAGCTAGATACAACTTGAATTTTTTCAATACTGCTAAATCATAAATCAATTTATTTGGACTTTGTTCTACTACTTTAATGTTTCCGGGGCTGTAACCTTTAAAGATGGAGTCGACTAAGCTTAAAGCAACTTCAGCTTGCTTTTCGTGACTAATAAGCTTGCCGCCGGCGATGCCATCTCCTAAGCCATGTTCCCATAAGTGATAAACGGGGATTTTAGAGTTTTCAACAATTTTTTTAAGACTATAGTCAAAAGTATAATTCTGACCTTCTACATCTACAAACCCTGACAATAGTAAAAATGCTTTAGAGCCGGAAACTTTGCTTATTTCATTTAAAAATCTATCAAAACGATAAAGTCCAAATTCCATCTCAGAAAATATGATATTGGGAAATGAATCTGCTACCGCTAAGAATTTCTTTTTATCTTGCAAGCCTGATTCCATATCGTCAGAAATAGCTATAATTTCTTTCATTTCAGGATCTAATTCTATAGCATGTTTTATAGTTTCGTACATTGAAACATCTTCAATAACACCGGTAACTAACTTGTTATTATTTTGATTTAGAGCTAATTGTTTGTTGTTAACTCCCAAAAAGACAACAGGTATATCCTTAAACAAAGAATCCTGCATACTCAGCACAAAATTAAAGGCAAAATCGTCTGAAGTGAGAATAAGATCTATTTTTTTAGATTTTGACAATATATATTTAAATCTTTCTTTGAGAATTGGAATATAATCACTACTATTATATTTTTTAGCATAAAGGAACTGTATTTCTATTTGATTGTTGCTCTTTTTTTGGTAGTCTTGTAAGACTTTATCAATTTTAGCATACGTTGGAAAGTTGGGACTGTACGAGTTAATATACAAGATATGATTCGCCTCATGCGCAAAGCACCAAAGAGGCAACATTAGAAATAGCATAATTATATATATACGTACCCACATATAATTAATATACAACCATCATACATATTTATTTTAATTGACTTCTCGCAATATAGAAAAATTATAACTAATAATACATATAAGATTTGAAAAATGAAAAATCAAAAGACTCTTTACCTCATAGATGGCATGAGTGTAGTCTTCAGAGCCTATCATGCAATGAGCAAATCAGAACTTACAACTCCTGATGGGATGCCTTCAGGAGCCGTTTTCGCATTTATTAATATTATTACTCGCTTACTTGACAAACACCAACCGGAACACATAGCTTGCGTATTTGACAGATCAGAGCCAACTTTCCGGCACAAAATGTATCCTGAATACAAAGCCAACAGAGATGAATTCCCTCAGGAACTTGTCCCTCAATTATCCGTAATTAAGAATTTCTTAGACTTAATAGGGATGCCAAGGATAGAGAAGCCCGGCTTCGAAGCTGACGATATTATAGGAACTTTAGCAAAACAAGCGTCTTCGGATAATTATAAAGTAGTTTGTCTGACAAATGACAAGGACTATTACCAATTAGTAAATGAGAACACTCTACTATACAAACCACAGAAAGGTGATGAATTTGATATAGTCGATATTCAGGCTGTGAAGGACAAGTTTGGAGTTGCACCAATCCAAGTAATCGACGTACTAGCACTTATGGGGGATGCAAGCGATAACGTGCCCGGAGTAAAAGGAGTTGGAGAAAAAACTGCAATACCTATGGTACAAGAATTTGGCTCCGTTGAAGGCATTTACGATAATATCGAAAAAATAACTCGCAAGGCTGTCAAAACTAAATTAGAAACTGACAAAGACAAGGCTTTTCTGTCTAAAACGCTTGTTACCATTGACACTGATGTAGAGTTAGATATAACTCATCCTGAGATTTCTTTTAATAACCCGAATTATAACAAGCTTGATGATTTATTTAAAGATATGGGTTTTAGAACTCTTAGAGAAAAGTGGCTTGCAAAGGCAGGTGGAGACTACTCCCAAGCAAATACTATAGAAGAAGTGGTTCAGTCAGAACAGAAAACTATTGACAATACCCCTCATAATTATAAATTAATAAGCACTATTGCTGAATTAGAGTTGATCGTCGCTCATATCGAAGAAGGGAGCTTACTCAGCTTTGACTTAGAGACAGATGCATTAGACAGACTTTCATGTAGTATTGTCGGCATAGCATTATCATGGAAGGAAGGTACTGCATGTTATGTTTCAGTTTCAGGTGTAGCTCCTGATGCTATTAGCAAAACTGCTGTTATGGAAGCATCTCTTTTTGATGAACCAACGGAAGAATTCCCATTTGAAGATAGTTGCATTCCTGTGCAATCTGCCTTAGACATACTTAAACCTATACTTGAAAATATGAATATTCCTAAATGTGGTCAAAATGCAAAATTTGATATGTATATCTTAAAAAGATATGGGATCAATGTTGCAGGATTAAAAATTGATTCCATGTTAGCTTCATACCTTTTAGATCCATCTCAAAAGCATAACATGGACGCATTGGCTCAAAAGTGGTTACACTACACACCTGTAAGCATCAAATCACTTATAGGAGAAAAGAAAAAAGATCAAAAATCTATGAGAGACCTCCCTCCTCAACAAGTTTCAGATTATGCCTGCGAAGATGCTGATATAACTTTACAGCTTTGCAATTTACTGGCTTCAAAGCTTAAAGAGCAAAACTTAGAAAAGTTAGCTTATGAAATAGAATTCCCTCTTTCAGAAGTTTTAACTTACATGGAATTTGAAGGAGCAAGCATTGACAAAAATGCTCTGAAAGACCTTGAAATTGAGATGAAAGGAACTTTGGGCAAACTTACTAAAGATATATACTCCGAAGCAGGATTAGAATTTAATATTGATTCGCCAAAACAATTAGCTCATGTCTTATTCGAAAAGCTAATGATACCTCCGGTAAAGAAAACAAAAACCGGCTTTAGCACTGACGTTGAAGTTATGAATCAGCTTGCAGAAACATACCCTATAGCTTCTATGATACTAGAGTATAGAAGTCTCGCTAAGTTACTTTCTACATATATTGAAGCTTTGCCTAAATTAGTAAATCCAAACACAGGCAGGATACATACTACTTATAATCAAACCGTTGCCGCAACCGGTAGATTATCCTCTACAGATCCGAATCTACAAAATATCCCAATTAGATCGGACAATGGCAAAGAGATTCGTAAAGCATTTATACCAAAAGACAAAAATCATGTATTATTAGCAGCAGATTATTCTCAAGTAGAGCTCAGAATCATGGCTTATATCTGTGAAGATAAAAAAATGGTAGATGGTTTTAAGCACGGATTAGATGTACATACTGCCACAGCTGCTATTTTAAATAACATCTCACATGAAGAAGTAACTAAAGACATGAGACGAATAGCTAAAACTGTAAATTTTGGTATTATGTACGGTCTTGGCAGTTTTGGTTTATCTCAAAGGATAGGCATTAGCAGAAAAGAATCTAAAGAAATAATTGAAGATTATTTTGAAAAATATCCCGGTATTAAAAAGTATATGGATATAACGGTAGAAGAGACACAAAAATTAGGCTATGCACAGACTCTTTGTGGCAGACGAAGGTATTTCCCTGAAATAAATGACAAGAATAGAATGAGACGTACTGCTGCCGAACGAGGGGCAATCAATATGCCTATTCAAGGGACTGCATCTGACATGATGAAAATAGCAATGATAAAGATACATAATGATATACAAAAACATGGTTTGCAATCTAAAATGATCTTGCAAGTGCATGATGAACTTATCTTTGAAGCTCACAAAGATGAATTAGAGCAATTAAAAGACTTGGTTATTACTAATATGGTATCTGCTTTATCACTCGGTGACGTGCCCGTAGTTGTAGATTCCGGAATAGGAAATAACTGGTTTGAAGCACACTAATGTATACTTTCCAATGTGCCTTCTACTACCCAATTTAGAGGGTACATTGGTCTTTTTTTTGCCTGTTTATATATTTTTATTTACTATCTTTTTCAACTCACCCCGTAATAATTTAACTTTGTATCAACTGCAAAAATGCCTGAGGATTTTGATTGCTCTGTGCTAACGATGTCAGCGAAGTCTGTTGTAAGAACTGTGCTTTTATCAGAGCTAACTGTTCCTTAGCAACGTCAGAATCTTCAAGTCTTGAAATGGCAGCATTATAATTAGTAACCTGATTTTGCAAGACATCTTCCTGTGAAGTCAATCTATTAGATATACCACCCAGGTATGAAGCAACCTTATTTACATTATTCAGCGCAGCCGAAAGGCTCTGTAAAGTAGAACCTATCTTATCAGAAGAGAATATACCTAAATCCGTTGCAGAAACATTATTCAATTCCCTAAGGTCTAAATTAGATACCCCGGCAAACGTTCCTATAGACAGAGAATTTAATTCGAAATTATTACTGTCAACATTGAAATCAATATTACTGGTCGACATATCAATGGCTAAATCTAAAAGTTCATGCTTAGCATTAGTTCCAATATAAAAAGTAGTAGTAAAGCTACCATCTAAGAGTTGCTTTCCTCCGAATACAGAAGAGTCCACAACCGTTTGAATCTGCTGAGTCATACGGAATGCTGCCTTTGCTAATGCCACCTTTTCATCAGTCCCCAGAGCTCCTGAAGCTGCTGACGAAGTAGAATCTTTTATAAGAGTAACTAATTCATTAATATTATCCAATGAATCCATCAAAATATTACTCATATTTTGAGCGTCGCCAACACTAGTCTGTGCCGCTTTAAGAGAACCATTCCTAGCAATTAATGAACGAGATGTTATATATCCCGAAACATCGTCAGCTGCACTATTAATCCTCTTTCCGGTAGAGAGCCTTAGTTGCCGAAGAGAAATTTCTCTATTGGCCGAATCTAAAGCGTTATAGGCCATTTCCGCCGGAATATTTGTGCGTATTCTTGGTATCCCTTTAAATGCTGAAGGCATAACTCTAACCTCTGACAGTAAAAACTAAAACATCCATGTTTCTTATTCTATCCTAACCTTGAATCAACTGTAAGAATGATTGAGGATTAGCATTAGCTTGAGCCAAAGAAGTAAGAGAAGCTTGTTGCAAGAATTGAGATTTAACCAATTCAAGCTGCTCTTTGGCAACATCCGTATCTTCTATTCTTGATATTGCAGTATTATAGTTAGTGATCTGACTTTTCAGAATATCATCCTGAGAAGTAAGTCTATTAACCACACCACCTAAGTAAGAAGCAACTTTGTTTACATTATCTAGTGCATCAGCAAGTGAAGTAAGAGTATTAGCAATATGTGCATAATCAAATACACCTAAATCCTCACCACTTACACTATCTAAATCTCTAAGATCCAGACCTGTAACACCTGCAAAACTTGAAGAGATAAGTGAGTTGACATCAAAGATATTACTTTCAATATTGAAATCTAAATTGCCTTTAGTCAAATCCACATCCAATGTAATCAAGTCATGAGCGGCATTTGTACCAATAACAAAATCAGCTGAAAAAGTACCATCAAGAAGCTGTCTACCACCAAATACAGTGGATTCTACAACTGTTTGAATCTGCTCAGCCATTCTGAAGGCTGCTTTTGCAAGAGCTACTTTTTCATCGGTACCCATTGCACCTGAAGCCGCGGTAGCCGCAGAATCTTTAATATTAGTAATTAAATCACCTATATTTGCTAATGAATCCATAGCAATATAAGATACGTTCTGTGCATCACCAACAGCACGAGTTGCTGCTTTTAGTGAACCATTCCTAGATATTAGTGCGCGAGACGTAATATATCCTGCCACATCATCGCCGGCGTTATTAATACGCTTACCGGTCGAGAGGCGGAGCTGCCTAAGTGAGATGTCTCTGCTCGAAACATCCAAAGCGTTATAGGCATTCTCAGAAGGAATATTAGTCCTTATCCTTGCATTTCCTCCTATTGCAAAAGGCATTATTCACCTCCATGTGAAATTTTAAATCTTTAAGCTATTCTAAGCTTTTTTATTCGTCTTTTCATACAACCTTACTTGGTTGTTATTTCATAATGACAACTCTTATGCCAACTTTTATAGACACAGTATTAAAGCACTTTTAATGCTTGAATCTACATGCGATATAAATGAACAGAGTAATTGCTCATTGGACTATAGAATAATTCATGCCAAACCTAAGCTCTGTGGACAACTATCTCAACCCATTCCTTATAATCCCTGATTACAAGCATCATTTAGATGATTCTAAATTGTGGAAAAGAATTGGAACTTGTTGATAAAACACCTGCTTGTAGAATTTTTATTATTTATTTGGCGAATTTTAGCACACAAAGGCTGTCAATATCAACCATTTTTAAATATCATTGACCCATATTTTTGTTAATAACTTTCATTAATATCAATAATTATCTTCAAATGACTTATCTTAATTTTCCTATATTTAGTTTTCTCTTGTAGCCTAATAGCCACATATTTCTATATGGATAATATTATACAGCCAAGTCTATAGTATGGAATTTGAATATTCTTACGATATAGGCAATTTATTCACTTTTTAATATCGTTTTTTACCTTTATCTTGTCTCAAGTTTAATATATTATGCAAAATTATATATCAAAAAGATTATTCATATAGACATGGATGCATTTTTTGCATCAGTAGAACAAAGAGATTTTCCTCAATATAGAGGGAAGCCCTTAGTTGTTGGTGGAAAAAAACGTAGAGGCGTAGTTTCGGCTGCTAGTTATGAAGCTAGAAAATTTGGTATTCATTCAGCAATGCCCAGTTTTATTGCTGCTCAGAAATGCGCTCATCTAATATTCGCACGCCCTCGTTTTGAAGTTTATAAAAATATTTCAAAACAAATTAACGACATATTTCACACATACACAGACCTTGTAGAACCTGTTTCTATAGATGAAGCATATTTAGACGTAACGAATAATAAATATGGAATAGACTCAGCTGCAGAGATAGCACGCCAAATCAAACGAAAGATACTCTCTACTACTCAATTAACAGCTTCAGCAGGTGTTTCTTTCAATAAGTTTTTAGCTAAGGTAGCATCTGACTATCGAAAACCAAACGGCATAACAGTAGTAACTCCAGATAATGCCTTGAAGTTTATAACAAAGATGCCAATATCAAAAATACCCGGTGTAGGCAAAGTAACTCAAAAGAAAATGAAAGAAATGGATATAACTACTGCAGGAGACTTGAGAAGATATTCAGAATTGTTCCTAATTAACCATTTTGGAAAGATGGGAAGTCATTATTATAGACTAATGCATCTACAAAGCTCAGACAATGTAAACCCTACTCGCACACGGAAATCAATAGGAACAGAAAGAACTTTTTTAGAAGATATAAACTCCGAAGAAAAGATGAGAGAAATACTTTCTAATATATGTGTAGAATTGAAACGAAGAATGGACAAAGCTAATGTATGCGGTAAAACATTAACTTTAAAAATCAAGTATTCTGACTTTACAATTTTAAGCAGGAGCAGAACAACCCTGGACTATTTTATGGAAGAATCAGAAATATTAGATATAGCATTTGAATTACTTATAAGACCTGCACTTCCTTGCAAACCTGTTAGGCTTTTAGGCCTTCAACTCAGCAATTTAGTCAACATATCTCTTGATTTATTACCCTATCAGATGAAGATAAAGTTTTAAGTACTGTAACTACAACTATATAGATAAGTAATCGCTTAGACTTACTACAAACTAAAAAACCACATCCAAAAAGCAAACTTAATATCATAACCAAAAAAAGCCCGCATATAAATATACGAGCTTTTCTATTAAAAACAAATCCGGCAGCGACCTACTCTCCCACGCAGTCACCCACGCAGTACCATCGGCGCAACAGGTCTTAACTACTCTGTTCGGAAAGGGAAGAGGTGTAGCCCCTGTGCCATAGCCACCGGAAAAAAGGATTTATGTA
>JBFHIJ010000014.1:0-65092 GCA_041596515.1 Chlorobiota bacterium | reverse complement strand
TGGCTACACAAAAAGAAGAAATCACTAATCAATATGATATGCTAGAAGAAAAAAACAATCAATTAGAATCCCAAAATATTGAAATCGAATCCATAGTAAAAGATCTAAAAGAAAACAAAAACAGACTAGAAAACCTTAATAAACAGAAAGATACTTTTGTTTCTATTTTTACGCATCAGTTGACTAATCAAGTTCAGGCAATCTTAATGTCAGCAGAAGCGCTACATTTAGGTAAGAATAAATCTGAGGAACTAGTAGAAAAATTCTCGGAAATTTTATATCATGCCTCAAATCACCTTCGAAACATGCTCTCGAACTTAATGGAATGGTCGCGAACCCAATCAGAATATGTTATGACAAGTCCTGTGAATTTTGAGCTTCAGGAAATAATAGACAGAAATATATCATCAAACAAACAAGCTATTAACAAGAAGCAAATCCAAATAGTAAAAGTCTGCAAAGAGCAAATCGTCTTTGCTGATAAGGCAATGATTGACACAGTTTTTAAAAATATAATCTCAAATGCAGTGAAATACTCTTACGAAGGAAGTAGTATTGAATTCTCCTGTTCTATTGAGAATAACTTTATAGTAAGTAGAGTCAAAGATTATGGGACAGGTATCAAACATGAGTTATTAGAAAAACTGTTTAATATTGAAACAAGAGTTGCTACCAAAGGAACAATGGGCGAGCAAGGATCAGGGCTGGGGCTTTCGATTTGCAAAGAGCTTTTGGCACTTAACTCCGGAAAAATTGAAATTGAAACTGAAGAAGGAAAAGGAACTCTTGTCAAAATTTCTCTGCCAATACCAGATAAATTGTAATTTCAATTATTCCTACATATTTTGGCACATTACTTGCATAATCTATATCATATATTTTATGATAGGAGGCAAGCATGGATCCCGTATTATTAAAAGCAGCATTTATTTTTGCTACTGCGGTAGGTTTTTTAGTTATTAATATGAGTGCTAAACTGCATAAACGCCACACTGAAAGAAATATGATAAAACTAAAAATCAAACGATAGTTATATATGAAGCTAAGTAAAGCTTTATATATAACCATAACCTTGTGTGCTTCTATTTTGCTATTCAGTTGCACTTCATCAGTGCGTTTTGCCTCGGATAGCGTAAAGTATACTGTCAAAAAAACATCACATAGTAAAAAAAATAATCAAAAGACTGTCAAGCCATCTGACATTAAAGATGTCAACTGCGTTGTAAAAAATGCAAAAACATGGCTTGGCACACCATATCGCTATGGTGGAGAAAGCAAATCAGGCACAGACTGCTCCGGTTTTGTGCAAAGTGTATTTAGTTCTTGCGGTATTAATGTGCCAAGGACTGCAGCTCAGCAGTGGGACTTTGTCAAAAGAATTGCAAAATCTTCGTTAGTGCCGGGTGACTTGGTGTTCTTCAAATCCGGAGGTAGGATTAACCATGTAGGTATTTACGTAGGGGATAATCTATTAATCCATGCATCTACAAGCCAAGGCGTGATTATTCAAGATTTGGATAATGTCTACCTCAAAAGGCGAATTGCAGGATTTGGGACAGTTAAATAGTTTTATCTATATGACTGTAGCTATCAAAAGATTCTTTGATTGTATCGATTATTTGCGATTTGTCAGAGTCTAATTTAGATTGAATAGAATTAAGCAACTCTTCTGCCTTTCTCTCTACTTTTGAGTAAGCCTCGGACTTAGCCGGTGAATATCCATAACCATTTCTTTGGTTGCTACTATTTTTAACGTTTTGACCAAGCTGTATATCTTCAGATCTATTTATAATCAGAAAGCCACTACCAACTGATTCTTCAGGTTGAGTTTTAGATATATCAAAAGAGAATATCACATCCGTCAGTTGAGAGCTCTTTTCGCGGAAACTAATAGCAAGGCTATCTCCATTATTAAGATAACCACCCATAGCAGCTACTTCAGAATAGAATTCGCGACTTAGTGCAAAACCAATCTGGAAACTTACTTCAGAGCCTTCTTGGCTTTCAAGAACTCCCTTTGCAGAAAATATCATATTCTGGGATTCGAATTCTATAACTTGTCTTTTGTAATCAAAATTGAATTTAGATTCCAAAGATGCAGGAAACCAAAGTTTGCTTTTCTTTTCTAAAAGCTCTTGGGCTTTATCCATCACTTTATTTAATACAGTATCAAGATTTTTGAGTTTTTTATAGTCGAACTCTGCACCAAACTTATTGGCAACGGCAGAATCTGACAATGGCGGCACTTCGGATTGAAAGCCGAGAGACTTGTGAGCAATAGATTGCTGAGTCTCTCGTGCCTGATTTTCATTGGAGAGTATATTATCTGAACTATTAGATGCCTGAGTATTATTTTTTGAAGATACGTCCATACCACGAATATCCGACTTTCCATTCCTTTGGAGCGGTAATATTATACTATTCGTGATTATATTTTTGGCATCTATTTTCATCTCAGTCTTGATAATATATGGCAAAAAAGAACTTCCTTGTTTTGCCTTATTCCCTTTGTTTATATTTTCGACAAAAACAAGCATTACTTTAGCTTATTTATTTTAGAATTCTACGAGATAGTCAGAAATAATAAAAGATGTGGTTTGATCCTTAACACAGATATGGGTTAGCCAATGAAGAAATAAATCAAAACATTACGGTAATGTTTAGGATTAGAGATAGTAGTAAACCTACCCAGCCCGTAGTCCACTTTACGCACGCCGTGGTCGCCCAGTTTGCTTTCGGTGTCCAGTTCCTTGCCGAGGTAGGCGGTGCGCTGGTAGTCCTCGCCTTGCGGAATTTAATTCTTTCTATTAACACAAAAATAAGCTTTGTTACTATTCCTGAACTACTAAGAACCCTATTGCTAAAATATACTATTAATATATTTAATAGATATTTATTAAATGCTGAATAATTTTAATAAGTAGAGCCTTTCTTTTACAGGTAAAAGACTTGCAATCATGAGCAATATTAGTTTCTTTTTCTTTACAACTCTATATTTGCCAATAGTGATTTCGAGATTTTCATGTACATGCAAAGTGGCAAAGCTAGTATCACTTATTTCAGGAACTGCAAATAAATCCAGGTCTATAAGAGATTTACTAGTTTCAATTTTTGAGTTATATTTCAAATTTGAAGGATCTAATAAATATATATTTAATCCATCAATTGAATGATTCCATCTATAATATAGACTATCTAATGAAGAGTTCAGATTCAATTTCATGGTTACTTTGTATATTGATTGTAAACTTTGAGATTCAAGATTAGAAGAACAGACAGCCAACATCATAAACAGAGTCAAAAAGATAACCTTCATTTTTTTTCCTCCCTATAATAGAATGCATCATCATTATAGTAATAATATGGCAATAGTGCTGTAATGTTTTTTATTTGAGTGGAAGGAATATGATATAATTTTGTCTTATATAAACAATATTTTACGTCATAATCTACACCAAATGTATCTATCACTTGCAGATTTTTTTCTACAAATACGTGCTGAATATAATAGTTTTTTACACCATCCTTAACTACATTATCAGATTTAATAATATCTTTCAATATTGTCTTAAATGAATTCCCGATTTTTTCTCCTTTGTATATAAGATAATTATCATAACGATTATTTCCACATACTTCTTCATTTGTTTGTATGTATTTACCTGTTCTAAAATCACGAGTATATACTTCTACCGTATAGACATAATCAAGGTCTTCAGCAGAAAAGAATAATGATACTCCAAGTAGAATAAACAACCTAATAATAAACATAAATCCACTCCTATTGGTTCTCATTTGCTGTTGGAACTTCTGTTGGTGAAGACACTTTAGTGGGTGTACCATTATGATCATTCCTTGAAGATTCAGATTCAATATTGTCAGCTGCTGCTTTTTCAGATCCTGATATCACTCTCTTTTCTTCGTCATTATCATAGTCTTCGTTAGGTTTGTTATATAGTTTAAACCAGTCCATAATTATCTGATCCATTTGTTCTTTCATATTTAGATCATCTATAATTCCATTTTCATACCAATTTTCCATTGTAGACTGCGGTAATTTCTCAAAAGCATCAAATATTGGTTCGAAATGCATTATTTCATGATATAAACCCATAGCAGGAGATTGTCCTCCACCATCGTCAAATAATAGTCCGGTTAAAGGTGCCCACTCTATGTATTGATTTGTTCTAGAAAGTCGAAGTTTATCGACATGGTCATTTCTTATATTTATATCTAAACGAATGTGTGAATCTCTCATACTTATTAATTTGGCTGATGCATTTGAAGGTAAATTATCTATAAAATAATTCATAGCTTTATTGAAATATATTTGGTTTTGTTCACTATTATTTCCAATTAGTCTAAATTCCTTCCCATTTAAATCAGCCAAACTCACAGGATTATTCAAACTATACTGGTACGGAGACCATGCAGAATATTGCTCCCACACTTCGACAGGCTCAGCACAAGTACTTCGACTCGCTTTTTTTGCGGGTATCGAGCGTAGCCGAGATGCAGTGACTTTGGTCTAGCTTACAAGCATTTAGTCAGTAATCAAATATATGTACACCCTAATCTACAACTACAGCAAATGATCACTCCCGGCTTGTTTAACCAAAATCTATTCGTAGTCGAAGTCTAAACCAAATAGTTTAGGCAGTTTGAATAGGTGATTTGTAAAAGCTGAAAACTGTTGAGAAGTTGTAAATACTATACCGCCAATCTTGTTTTCATCAAAGTTGTAGCCCACATCTATTCTAAAAACGTGGTTGGCATTTGGCGATTTTGTGAAGTGGAAGCGTAGACCTAAGCCCATGGAATTATGTATCTGGGCTTTGCTAATAGGTATTTGCTGATCCCAAACTGTTCCAAAGTCATAAAATACTACACCGCTAAGTTTAAATACCGAAAGCTCCCAACCCGGGAAATATCTGAGTTCCAGATTTCCAATTACCCTATTATCTCCGGCTAAATAGTTTACCGGATAGCCACGCATGCCATAGTCGTTATCTATTATCAACTGACGCAATGCAAACCAGTTCCATGCAGTTTGCTGTCTCAGATTTGCGGCGATGAGTAAGTCAGAGTTGAACCTGTGGAAGGCTTTGCCTTGAAATTCCATATAAGTATTTACGCTTCGGCCGGTCTCAAAAGCACTGGCACCAACTACAGAGCCAAACAAATAATTCAAGCCATCATAGTATGACATTTCACCTTTACCTGCCACGTAATAATAACTCTCACCTTTGCTGCCTACAGGAAAGAGTTTGCCTAAGATAGCAGTCCCCCAGCCACCGACAGTCATATCTTCCACAAAATATGAATTCAACTTAGTAGTAGAAAAAAAGTTCTGATCAATAGAAGAGAACGCAAGCAGGATTTTACCGGAATTGTCAAATGCTCTTCTTGTACTTTCTAAGCGTTGCAAACTTTCGTTATATACATCGCTTCTGTTAACATCTTGATATTCTATCAGCCCTGTAAAAAATATGCGGTCTTTCTTTTCCCAAGCTTTGGAGAACCACGCTTGGGCTTTTTTTTCAGTAAAGTCAAGCAGAGCATAATTACTTTGCTGAGATAAATACATATAGTCGCTACCAAAAGTGTTTTCAGCATTTAGCCCATAAGCAAATTCAGTGTAAGTAGTTCTATATGGTTTGACTAAAGATAGGGTTTGAGTTGTTCTTTTTTCATGGGCGAGTACGCTTCCTGTCAGAGTCAGTTCAGAGCGAAAAATTCGTGGTTGGCTAATAGTTGCTACGCCTTGCCATCCAATAGAATTCTCGGATCTGTGCAGAGCCTCTGCACCTAAATAAGTGCCAAAACCTGCCAGATTAAATTCTTCCAGTCTTGCACCATAAGTATTTTCTCCACCGCCACTTCCAAAAAGTGCAGAGGGGTAGGTGGACCATCTGTCCTGAGTAATGATATACGCGTTATAAGTGTCTTCGCCTATAGAATCGAGCTCGATGCGGGCATTGGTAAACAGCCCTGTATTCCTAAGGTTCCTTTCCGTTTCAAAAAGTAAATCTTCATCAATCCAGTTGTCAGTGCCAAAAAGCAATTCATCTCGCACAATATAATTGCGAGTGTTAGTATGTAAAGCATTAAGAAGAGGTGCTGCAAAAAACCAATCAGACTGAGTGGAATCAAACACATCTTTTTGTTCGTAATAAATATTCTCTATTCTTAATTGCGCTTGGGCTTGAAAAATGCACGCTAACCCCAAAACGGCAACAAAAAGTAAATTCTTCATTCGATTCTATCCTGATTTTCTTCTTTTATATATAACACGTAAACCGGTCAAAAGGTTAAATAGGTTTGTAACATTTGACAAAATAGAGCAGTTAAATATAAACATTTTTCCTATTAGTTCTGCAAATGTGGTCGCTTTTTTGTATTTTTGATACAATGAATTAATATGCAGTATCAGATACAGTTTATATATGTTACAAGTTATTCAGCATCAGAAATCGGGCGATATTTTAGTAGAAGATTTGCCCGCTCCTCAATGCCCCGATAATGGGATATTGGTGCAAAATCTCTATTCTCTTATTAGCGCAGGTACGGAAAAGTTTTCCGTAGAAAAAGCAAAATCTTCTCTGCTCGAAAGGGCTCGAAAGCAACCGGAAGATGTGAAAATGGTAATCGACTTTGTAAAAAAAGAAGGTATAGCCAAAACCGCAAAACGTGTGCTTAATGCTTTAGATTCATATAAACTACTCGGCTATAGTTCCGCAGGGGTAGTGCTCGAATCTAATTGCGATGAGTTTAAACCCGGAGATAGAGTGGCTTGCGGAGGTGCCGGATTTGCAAATCATGCAGAAGTGGTGGCTATACCGAAAAACTTAGCTGTTCACTTGCCTGATGATGTAAGCTTCCAAGAGGCTTCGTTTACTACTCTTGGAGCTATTGCTATGCAAGGCTTCAGGCAGGCAGATCCACGACTTGGAGAAACTGTGGCAGTGGTAGGCCTCGGACTGTTAGGTCAGATTACCGTACAGCTACTTAAAGCGGCAGGCTGTAGAGTAGTTGGCTTGGATATTAACGAAGATTTGTTTGATGTGGCTAAAAGGTATGGCTGTGAAGCTACTTTCAAAAGCTCAAAAGAAAATGCCGCCAATGTAAAAGCGTTTGCCAGAGGTTTAGGTTGCGATGCAGTAATCCTTACAGCAAGCACTTCTTCTAACGAACCTATGGAACTGGCATTGGACATCTGCCGCAAACGTGGCACTGTCGTGGTAGTAGGAGCAGTAGGAATGGATATCCCGCGCGGACCATTTTACGTAAAAGAGATAGATTTGAAAATCGCTTGTAGCTATGGGCCCGGCAGATATGATACAGACTATGAAATTAAAGGTAATGACTATCCTGCGGCATATGTTCGCTGGACGGAAAACCGGAACATGATTTCTTTTGTGGATCTTCTACATACTAAAAGCATAGATGTGAAATCAATGGTTTCGCATATTTTTAAAGTATCAGAATCGGCAAAAGCTTATGATATAATAATGGGAAAAACACCGGAAAAATTCACCGGTATAGTATTGGAATACCCCGAAAGAGAAAATATTTTAAACAGGACAATTGTTAATACTAATTCAAACAGCCGAAGTGATACGATTAAAGTCGCAATGCTGGGAGCAGGCTCTTTTGCTTCTAACAATTTAATTCCTGCCCTTAAAAGCGAAAAAGTAGAAATGGCTGCAGTAACTACGGCTACATCAGTTAATGCTTCTACAGCTGCTAAACTACATGGATTCAAATTGGCATCTACAGATTCATTAGAGATAATAAAATCAAAAGATAATAACCTTATATTTTGTGCCAGCAGGCATGACAGTCATGCTCAGTATGTGATAGAGGCAATCAAAGCTGCGAAACCTATTTTTATAGAGAAACCTCTTTGCGTTACCAAAGAGCAATTAGAAGAGATAAAAAAATTATATGATAGTCACAACGGCAGCGTAATGGTTGGTTTTAACCGACGATTTTCTAAGCCGTTCAGAGATATTTCTAAATTTTTTGATGGCAGAACTGAGCCTCTATCTATGATTTACAGAGTCAATGCAGGGAATATTCCTAAAACTCACTGGGTGCATGACTCAGCCAACAGGGGAAGAATTATAGGAGAAGTTTGTCACTTTATAGATACTCTGATGTATCTATGCGGCGAACGCCCACAAAGGATATACGCAGAGTGCATTTCTTCAAAATGCGAAGATGTGACAAATGCAGATAATGTATCTATCAATATTAAATTTTCAGGTGGCTCTATTGGTACAGTGAACTACTTCTCTAACGGAGATAAATCAGTTCCTAAAGAATACTGTGAAGTATACTCACAAAGGCAAACTGCTTTTATGCATAACTTTACTTCGGTAGATTTATTCCAATCGGGAAAAGTGAAGAATAAAAAATATGACGGAAGCAAAGGTATCGATATAGAAGTGAAGGAAACAACAGACTCTATAAGAAAAGGAAAAGAGATGCCAATAAGTTTCACTGAGCTATATGATGTAACGAAAGCAACATTTGCGGTATTAGACTCTTTAGCAAACGCAATTCCTATAGATTTAAGCAAGTAATATAACAACAGGGGTTCAAATAAATGAGAAAATTGATTTTATTTTTATTGATGATACTATCGGTTAATATGCTTAATGCTGCCGGTTACACACCACTCAGCAAAGAGCAAACTGTAGGGATTGTGCAGTCGGATACAAGATATGTAGTCTCGCTTGCAGGAGCTTGGAAACAGAGCTTTGACGGAGAGACTTGGGAGAATACTGACTTGCCTGCTTCAGTAGATTATGATGGTACAATAATTTACGAAAGACCTGTTAAAATTGCCTCTGACTTACTACAAAATCGTTCTTGGCATTTGTTCTTTACCGGCATTGACCATCAGGTGGAAGTTTATTTTAATGACCAGTTTGTCGGCAGATATATTGGGACTATGTCACCTTTTAAAGTTAGAATTCCCGATAGGATGCTTGGTAAAACTACTAATAATATTAAGTTAAAAATATCCCCTGCGGAATATGCTGCGAAACAAGTAAAGGAGCAGTTCTTAGACGCAAAAAAAGTCTATACAGGTATGCTTAGAGAGTTGCTCTTAATAGGTACTCCCAAAATATGGACAGATAACGTACATTATAAAATTAAATATGCAAAAAACGAAGCAATTATAAACGCAAACGTAAATATCTCTGCTTCTAAATTTGAAAATATCTTAAATGACAGACGCTTTGTAGATTCTGCTTCTGCTCCTGTAGCGGAAGCAACTAAGACAAAGGTGTCTGTGCACCTTGCACTTGTAGATATAGCCAAAGGCGATACGGTGCTGACTACTGCTAAACAGCAGTTTGAAATAGAGCGTGAACGTACAGTAGAAAGTAAATTTAAATTCTCTTACAGCTCACCTGTTTTATGGTCACCTGAAAATCCATATTTATACTCATTGGTAGCGGTGCTTACTAAAAACGGTGGTGTAATTGATAGCTATGCTGTGGATTTAGGATTTAGAAGTATTAGTGGCAGCAAAAACAAAATTTTGCTTAATGGTGCACCCATTTCTATCAAAGGTGTAAACTACATCGAAGATATTGCTAAATCAGCGTCTACGGTTTCTCCTAATCAGATGGAAGCAGATATTAAAAATATCAAAACGCTTGGTGCGAATACCATCCTTTTCAAATTTTGTCCGCCGCATCCTTATATGCTTAGTTTGTGTAATAAATACGGTCTTATGGCTCTTATTGATTTGCCAATGTACGATGTGCCGTCATCTCTTGTAGGTGCTACTGAGATACGTGTAGATATGGAAAATAAAGCTAAGCAATATGTAAATATTTACAACCAAAACCCTTCAGTAATTGCATGGGGGCTTTCAGATGGAATTAGAGAAGGCGTAAAAGAGTCAAAAGAATACGAATCAAAAGTCAGCAAAATATTCCGTGCTAACTCTGATAAATTGCTGTATAAAATAGTTATGTTAGGTGCAGATACTTTAAATACTGCAAATGTAGACTTTATTGGGTTTAAAGATTCAAAGCAAAATATAAGCGTACAGGAATCAGATAAATATTTAACTGATATGATTAACTACTTAGACTCTAAACCTGCATTCTTAACATTTGGGACTTATATCCAACCCAAAAATCATAATGGATACTCTGACCAATTATCAATCGAATACCAGGCGCACTATATCAGAAATATGTTTTATCTGAATAAAAATCACAAGCTTTCAGGTACTATTATAAATGCTTATAACGACTATGCTCTTCAAAATCCTTTGCTTATTGCTGATAATGATAATCAATACTTAGGTACTTTGGGACTTGTAGATAAAGAAAGACAAACCCGGCTGAGTTATGAGTTAGTGCAGTCACTGTATAACAAAGAGAAAGAACCTTTGCTTGCCGAAGGAAGTTTCTCGCCTCAAACACCTGTGTCTTTTCTTATAATTGGATTGATACTCGGAGTTCTTTTGATTGTGCTTATCAATAGATTCCGTAGGTTTAGGGAATATTTGTTCCGTTCGCTATTGCGACCTTATAATTTCTATGCTGATTTGCGTGACCAGAGGATAATGTCTTCTATTCAGACTATACTCTTAAGCGTAATCATCTCTATTACCATAGGTATATATTTTGCTTCTATATTGTATTTCTATAGGACGAATGAGCTTGCACAGTACGTACTCATGTTCCTAATCCCTTCCGAATCTCTGAAAGAAATATTCTATAGATTGTCATGGACTCCGATTCCATTAATGCTATTTATTTCTGTTATAGCATTTGTTAAATTGTTTATAATTTCTGCTATAATAAGAGTTTTTGCATTTTTTATGAGAGCTAGGATTTTCTTCTCTGATGCTTTTACAATAGCTATTTGGTCAGGAGTGCCGTTATTAGTGCTGTTGCCTATATCTGCGATATTGATACGTATTTTAGTAGTTTCGCCTGATTTGATAATAGCCTTGCTACTAATTTTTGCATTGATGATGTTATGGTTCTTTGGTAGAGTGCTAAGGGCATCTTCTGTTATATTTGATAAAGTAGGCTTGAAAGTATACACAGCAGGATTAATCTTGCTTGTAATTCTAGTAGGCTTTCCATTGGGCTTTTATGAGTACAATATGTCAATATTTGCCTTTGCAGAATATTTCTTTAACGTATTACTGTAAAATATATATTAAAACTAATTTCAAAACAAAGCTGGCTATTTAATTTTAGTCAGCTTTTTTTTGTGCGCCAAGCATGTGAATCAACTAAAGGGAGTAAGTCCCAAGCGAGCCTTGATAGTGGGAATCTTTAGCTAAAGACAAGGGTGTCCGCCGTGAGGTGGAATCTGAAGGAAGTCGAAGGACAATGTGTAATATATTGAATAGACCCAGGGATTGCTATACAAATGGTAACCTGATGTTTAGCGAACTGCCATATCCCCCAAGCAGTACGTACTTTGATATGAGAGGTCGGAGCATGAAATAATCATGCTCCTCCTACTCAATTAAATAAGGATTAGTATAATTATTTAGTTAATGGAATAACATCTATTATAACATTTCTGTTGTAGAATCTTCCTTCAGGTAGACTATTGTCAAATGTGGCAGGAGTTATGGCTTCACCAAAGCCAAGCGCTTCTGTATATATATCTTTAGATGTTTCTTTGAATTCATTATCTAAGATTTCTTTTACTTCTGTAGCACGTTGCAAAGAAAGTTTTTTGTTAGTTGGGTTAGGGCCTATAATGTCTGTGTGACCGTGAATAATTACTTTGTTACCTTCAGGTATTTTATCAGCCATATCGTTTCTAAGAGTGTTCTCATTAGAAATAACCGCATCAGACTGAGCATAATTAAATATAACGGAGAATCTATTACCTATAGATTCTATATCAACTATTTTCCTTAGAGCAAACTCTCCGGTTTCTACTATATCGCCATTATTAGTATTAATGGTAATATTTGCTTTGAAATCTCCTTCGCCCTTTCCTTTTAGCATTTCAATAGGATTGATATGTTCGTTGTGGGTTTCAAAAGGACCATAAGAATAAGTTTGACCTTTTTCATCAGTAATAATTACATTCCAAGAATTGAAATTTTGTTTAGGATCGATAGAAACAATAATATCATTATCAACAGAAGCTTCGTCCAATGTCCTAATCCATATAGGTTTATACATCTCTATTTTGTCGAACATAAAAGAGACGCGCCTGTTTTCCTGTCTGATTCTTTCTTTTTCTGTCGCAGGAGTAGCTTCAGTTCCGGATGGAATATCCGGCATATCTTGGCCAATCACTTCTATTCTATTTTCATCGATTCCACCGATATTAACCATATAATCTTTTATCTTATTAGCTAACACTTCGCCATCTTTGCTTACAGGAGCTGAGCCAACAAGCTTGACATTTGCATCATCATTTTCTTTCATTCTATTTATGTAAATATTCAAAAGATTGTAGTAAACATGCATCTGTTGCTCTGTACGAGTCATTGTTTTTAAGTTAGGGTTTTCAGATAAATCTTTCAAATCTCTTTCACTAAATGCTTCTGAAGCTTGTTTATCTAACTGAATATATCTATCAGGAATATTTTGATTATCTACATCAAAGAATACAGCACTTGCTATTGGAAAAGCTTCATCCACTTTTCTAATATAAACGTTGCCATCTTGCGGTGTATTAAGCATAGCGGTGTTATAGTTGTTTTTATATGCTTTTTCATGTAAAGGTGTATTAATGTACGCCATGATACCAAATCTAATAGTAGAAGTAGACCAAATATCATCTATGGAGTTCTGCAAATCACCAAAATCTCCGGCTTTTTGATTCGCTAACATAGAATATTCTATAAAAGGCGAAATCATGAAATCACTTATTCTGCCAACTTCTGCTACTTTAAAGTCGTAAGAAGCACCAACATTAAATCCATAAGCAAAGGAGTTGAAATTTGGAATATCTACGTCAGTCTCAGTCGGGCTTGAAGCACCGGAAGGAGTAAATGTATAAGTCCCATTCATGTTAAAAGCTAGTACAGGTCCAATATATGGTTCAATGCCTAAAAGCATATCTGTGCTGAGTTTTAAGATAGGTTCTACAGTAAAGTAGGAAGCTTTTAATTCGAACTCTGGATTTGGAGTATAAGTTTCGTCTTGGACTGTAGCATTTCTTGAGTCGAATGCTAATCTAAGTTGAAAGTTCCACCAATCGCCCGAGCGGTATTCTGCAAAAGCACCAAAATATGGAGCGATGGAAGTACCGTCATTTGTAACTAAATCAATAAAGTTTCCACCTTCCATGCTCAGATTTTGATATCCCATACCTGCCATGTTAATGTTTAAGCCTGGGATAATACCATACCTGAACGCATCATTTGGAGCACTTCCATTTGCAGTAATTACTTTCTGCGAATAGGCATTCATAGAAAACATAATTAGTGCAAACATTATAAATAATTTCTTCATACCAATGTCCTTTAATTTACAAAATATTTATAATAGACGGTAATGAAAAAACTATATTATAAGTGTGATAATTTAGTTGATTGTTTGACTAGGATTTAGCCCTGTCTTAATCAAAGTCAAAGGTGAGGCGAAGTTTCCGGATTTAAATATATAGAGCTCGCCCATATTCTGATAGTCTTTTGCATTAGTAACTGTAACTGCATCTATGTCAGATAAAACTCCAATCCCGTATAAGTTCGCTTTGCTATCTTTTATGTCCCATAATTTAGTTAGTGTTTGGCTTTCTGAACTTAAATCTATCACATAGAGTGATGTTTTATCTATTATAAACAGGCTATCATTAGTGGAGCTCAATTCCATTTCGACTGGATGAACATCCCATTCTTTTGTAATAGTTTTGCTTTTCGGCGAGTATTCTATAACCTTTGCTACTGCAGGGTTAGCAGATGGATAGTCAGTAGATCCGATGTATAACTTATTATGTATAGTACTGGCAACTATTCGCATGGGATTATGAGGAACCACAAAGTTATCAAATTCAGAAAACGTGTTTACATCGAATACAGAGATAGTACTTGCCTTTTCTTTATCTTTGAGTAAGTCACCATATCCGGAGTTTGTGACATAGACATAGCCATTGAGGTAGGTAATCTCTTCAGGCGCAGGTCCGGTTTTTATATCATATTGAATGATTTGCATGGTATTTGGATTATAGGCGTGCATGGAATGTGCATAGATATCAGTAACAAACGCGAGGTCATGGCTGACATAAACCATTTCTTTGATTCCTTTGGCAGGGGATTCAAAGAGGAGTCTACCAATAGATTTACCGGTAGAGATGTTTATCTTTTCTATGTATTTCGATGTAGTCATAGCTATCCAAAGTGTATCTTCTACTATCATCATACTATTTGCCAGATCTCCCAATTGATAGCCCGGATTATGGTTTCTATACCAATACTGTTCTGTCTCCCAAGATTCGGTGGCGATAGCCGTAATAGAAGCATTCGATTGCCCCCAAATTCCTTCATTCATTACTAAAATTGGTCTGCTGTTTGTGTTGATTGGCACATTTACTGCAGATTGAGGATCGTCAGTGCAAGAGATGATAACAAGCGAGATAATTATTGCCAAATATTTAAATGATTTCATCTTGGATATTCCATAAGTTTGAATCAGGTTCTGTTATAAGTAACAATAGTCTTATAAAGAGTCTATAAAATCAATTTTTTAGTAAGCACTTTGTCTTTATATAGTATCTGAAGTATGTACATTCCTTTGTGCAAAGAGTTTGTACTGATAATTGAGTTTGTACCTTTTGAAATAGCTTTACCTGCTAAATTATAAAGTTTATACTCAAAAGGTAAAGGTGTTTCTATAATCAGATAATCCGAATATTTATTGATACTGATATCGTCAGATAAGTCACGAACGCTTTCGCCTTTGTGTCTAATATTTATGCCGAGCACAGCATCTAAATCGAATCCGGAAAGCATCACAAGTGGATAATAGTATGGGCTATCTTCATCTAAAGAAGCGTAGGTTGCTACGTCTCTTATTTTAATCCAAGATATTTGATTCAATCCCAAATCTGCCAAATCATAGCTATCGCCTCCGCTCACTTCCGGATTGTAAGGGTTTTGGTCTCCGTGGGTAGGAGTTTTGCCTGCCAGACCAGCCAGTGAGAGAGAATCAAAAGGGAATTCAACAAAATGGATACCATCTACACTTACAGAGATTACAGCAGGTTCTGCAAATACTTTCTCAGTTGCCTGATTTAGAAAAGCATTTTCAAATACTGTAAAGTCAGCTCCATCACCATCGACTATATAATAGTCTTTAACGCCAACGATTATTTCACCTTTCAGCCCTAAGGAAAGAATATCTGTCTCAGCTGCTGCAGGTACAGTTTCGGATGCATTTGTGCTTGGCAGTCCAAATATATTTTCAGGGAAAACATCTGCACCATGACCAAAGTCCTGACCGCTGCCTGGGGTGAAAGATAAAACGGTATCTATTGGCATACCTGCATGCAAAGGTAAAGCAAGAATCAATAATATTATGAAATTTTTCATTGTTTATTTCCAATCATAAGATATTTTTAAGTTCCAATATCTGCCCGGCATAGGGTAGTTTATTATTATCTGATAGTCTTTATTGTCAAGTATATTTTTTAAATCTAGTCTCAAAGAGATAGCATTTTTGCCGACTTCGAAAGTATGTTTTAGTCCGGCATGAGCAAGAAAATATGGCTCGAGTTTATTGTCGCTTGTATTCTCAGCAGTTGTGTATCTAAGTGAAATGTATTCACCTTCAAGAAGAAACAGAGTATTATACTTTTCGATAGCGAGCAAGGTGTTGAATATTTCTTTCGGTGAATAAACAAGTTGCTTACCATAATTATAACTGTCCATTTCCGGAGTTTTATTAATGGCACTTTGCAGAGTATAGGCAATATCAAATTTTATCCACTTCAAAGGCAGATAAGTAGCATTTAACTCTAATCCTTTAGTGTGCACACGTCCAAGATTTTGAGCCGACCAGGTTATTGGGGATTTGGGAACAGCAACAATTTGATCTCGTGTATTAATAAAAAACAAATTGGTCTCTATTGTTAAGTTGTCTATGGGGCTTGAAGAAAAACCGAGATTATAAGAATGTGAGCGTTCCGGCTTTAAGTCTATATTTCCGTAATTCATGTAATACATCTCATTGAAGCTGGGAGGACGAAAGTTATAAGAGTATGAGATTTTAGCTTCAAATGGTACTGCATCTGTTTCGTAGCTCAGACCTAACATAGGCGAAACAGCAGACATATCTTCTATATAGTCATATCTTAAAGCTGTATGATAATTCAATTTTTGAGATTCTGAAATATCAGAAGAGCCGTAATAAGCTGAACTAAATGAAAGATTGCCTCTTTCGGCTTTAGTTCCGGCAGCTTCTTGGAGCATTTCGCCACGCAATTCGTTATATTCAAAGCTTGCTTCTAAATCAAGCATACCCAAGTCATGGACTTTGGAAAGCTTTGCTTTTACAATTGCATTTCTGTCATAATATGTATTGTCTACGCCATCAGAATTAAGCCCAATTCCGGAGTCGTCTATGTAATTTAACTCACCGAATTTAGTATATGCTCTGACGGCAAGAATCATCTTATTATTTATGACTTTATCAAAATTCAAGAAAGAATATATATTTTTAGATTTAAGATTTGCAGGCGAATATAGTTTATTCAGATATGCCGCTCCCGGCACGCCTCCGTCAGAATATGATATGATATTTCTCAGACTGAGTGAGAAGGAATCAAAGCAGTTCCCGATTACAAAGTTTCCATGAAAAGACTCTGCCTGTGCATTTTCTCTTTTGTATTCTTTTTCCTCGCCGAAGCCTGGCATAATAAAAGGAAAGTCACCTATTGACTTGATATATTCTGTATTGATATTCCAGTATAAACCATCATCCGAATCTGATGCTTTCCCTGCATATCTCCAAGTGCCGAAAGCACCATGCGAGGCACTTAGAGATAGGTTTTTGCTAGGGTTGTTGTCTGTCAGGACATTTATAGCCCCACCTATGGCATTGCCACCAAATAGGGCAGAGGCACCTCCGCGAATAACTTCTATCCGATTTGCTATGTCAGTGGATAAAATACCGAGATCAAACGAGCCATTCTGCGAAGAGTTTAATTTTATACCGTCTATCATAACTGCGGTCTGATTTGAAGAAGTTCCTCTAACGGAAACAGTTTTCAAACCTCCGAGTCCGCCGTAATCTTTTATGTATATACCCGGTACAGAATTAAGCACTTCGTTTATGGTTTCACTCCCTTTTATTTCTATAAGCGCTCTGCCTATTGTTTTAGATGCTACATATTTCTTTGTGTCAGAGTATTGTAACTTAGTATCGGTAACAACAATTTTTTCGGTGCGTACTGTGTCGCTCACCTCAGCAAGAGAAGAGTGAGTCATAATTATACAAGCTCCGCATCCACAAATGAAGTTGCGGAGCTTGCGATAATTCATATTTTTCAAATTACTAAGCATGTACTATTTGACTACAACAAATGGTATTGATTGCATTTTGTTATCTGCTCTAAGGTTTAAGACGTAAGTACCCGGAGCAAATTCAGTACAGTTGATAGTGATTTGATTAAGTGAATTACCTGCTATGTCAGTAGAAACATTTGCGATTTTACTACCATATATATTATAGATAGCGACTGATTGAATATTTCTAACTTCGTTAGATAATTCTAAGACCGCTCTATCAGTAACAGGATTTGGATAAATATTTAAATTAGCAAGAGTTTCATTGTCTTCCACAGATGTAATAATCTGGAAGAAAGAAACTTTCTTATTAGGAGAGTAATCAGCATTGCTTATGTTACAAACAGAGATAATTTCATTTGTAATATCGATGCCTTCGCCTTTAGCTGGTAGCTCATAATTATCAATGAGTTCACCAGTAGTCAGGTCAAAAGTTCTAAGGTCTTCATTGTAAGTAGTCACAAAGAGCGTATTGCCGTTGACTTTGCTTTGGCGAGGTCCATTATAGCCTTCAGTACCGGTTTCTATATTCATTGTAACTTCTTTAGATTTAAGGTCGATTACTTTCACCGTGTGGCTAGCATTAACGGTAACATACAGCGTGCCATTGTGGATATTAATATGGTTACCGGTATTACCAACATAAATAGTATCTATAGAAGCAACTGAAGTGCTTTCGCCTTGATGATTTAACTTATAAATCATTACATTTGATGAGTCAGTACCGTAAGGGCCTACGTTAAGGGCGACCATTCCTTTTTCGCCAATGATATTATAAGGCAAAACTTCCTGGAAGTTAAGACCGGCAGGCACTTCGAACATCAATTCTTTAGAATTTCTGTTAATAACTGCTATTTTTGGTTCAGCTCCGGGTATAGAAATAAATAGGTGAGAAGAATATAGAGACAGAGAGCTTGAGAAGCCTTCATAGACTTTATCGTCTTTAACTTCACCTTTACCCAAATCAAGTGCAACTACAGCGTTACCTTGACTGATATATAAAATACCATTATCACTGTCTAGTGCATGGCGAGTGTTGAACTGCACTCCGCCCATAGGAAAATCCATTACTTTTTCTGACAGCATAGAGCCTTGGTGCACAGGTATCTTCCACCATGAAGGATACTCATCCCCATCCTCAAAAGTACCATTATAGTTTGCATCCTGTCCTATACAGAATACATGATAGTATCCGCCAAAAAAGAAAGCTTCTGCAGGCTGCTTGCCTACTTCGAAATCATGTAAATGCTTGAAACCCGCCTGAGCTGACGCAGTAAACACAAGCAAAACTATAGCTAACGCAAAAAAACGCATAAGATTTTTCATCTCATACCCCAAATAGATATATGAATAAAGTAAGTAAATATTCAATATAAGCGAGCAAAATGCTCAAAATGAAAACTAAAATGAGGTACGAAACAAACTTGAAGGCAAAAGTATTGCGTGGAAGTCGGAATTGAACCTCATTGCATTCGTAAAGCGCGAATGTTTATATTGCTATAACCAATGAGCATCTCAGGGCTGTATTCTGACTTAGGGGTCTATCTCCTTTTCCGCCTTCCCGCACATAATGGTCAGTGGCTTGCTTTCGCATGGAAAATTTGTCTCCCGTCACAGCGGCGCAACCGTGCAGGAATCTAACCTGCTTCCATTTTCACCTGAGACGATAAGCAAAACTAACAAGCTAAGTGATATAATCCAAATAAATAATTTGATCTATTTAAAGTTTCAAGATTCAAACTGACTTTACGGTAATATCCGGCAGAATGCCAATAGTATTATTATATATAAATGTTTGGCGTACCTTAATCAAATTATTTCCTCATGGCTCTACCAATGAATAATACAAAGATAGTTACTCTTCAAATATTTTATTTATCACTATACCAAAAGACTATACTCACTTCTAAACTAATCTAATTTCTTAATATATTTTCCTATACTATTTTGCACTTTCATCAAAATACTAAGTTTTCAAGAGAGCGTAAAAAATTTTATTAGGTCGAAATATGATATAGAATTTACTAACAATTCTATGAATTAGCTTGAAATTTCGGAGGCAATTATTTGATTTAAATCACATAATATTATGGAGTTAAGCCCGTTTGAGCTGATGTCATTTGTTTAACGGAGTATAAAAACCATGTTACAGAAAAATGCTGACACTAAAGTCGCTATTGATTTCACTTTAGCATCAAGGTGGAGTCCATTCTCTTTTAATCCAGAAAAAAAATTAAGTAATGAGCAAATCATGTCACTCTGCGAAGCTGGTAGATGGGCACACTCCTCTCTCAATGAAGAGCCATGGAGAATAATTGTTTGTGACAGAGAGACAAATCCTGATGCCTTTCAAAAATCAATGCAGTGCATAGGAGAGTGGCACAGAAAGTGGGCACAAAATGCTCCTTTGATGCTTATAGTTTGCTCTGATGCATACGTTAAAAAGAAAAATGTAATGCAGAACAAATGGGCACAGTACGATACGGGTGCCTGTGCCGAAAATATAGCTTTACAAGCTACTGCCATTGGTGCTGCTTCGCATCAGATAGTAGGATTTAGCGCAGTAAGAACAAGAGAAATATTTGACATTCCTGACAGATTTGAGCCTATGGCATTTATGGCGATAGGCTACCAGGACAAATCAAATATGCTTGGTGAAGATTATCTTGAAAAAGAAAATTCCGAACGAAATCGAAGAGACCTTGGAGATTCCTTTTTCAATGGCGAGTGGGGAACAGCATATTTATAAGATAAAGTTAGATTGGAATTTGATATTAGTTAGAGGCGCAAGTATTTGCGTCTCTTTTTTTTTAGTGATAGGATATCGCAAACTCATATTATTACATCTAATTCCATTTTATTGTATATAAATATTCCAATGTATAAAATCTCACAAAAACTATATTAATACAATTGGCCTCTTTATCCTCTAAAATTCCTTGAATTTAGCCAGTTTATATGCTTTTATAATATTATACGTTCGCCATTTGACTTAATGTTTAGCTATAGCTAAGTCTTGGCTGTATCATTTAATTTGGGTATTTTATTGTATTATATAAATTTAGAATTGCCATTAATTTAAAAGATTTTTATGTATCAAATCACATCACACCCAATTTTAGAGATACAGGAATCATCTAAAGTTACTTTTACTTATATGGGAAACAAAGTAAAAGGACAGAAAGGTAAAACCATAGCTGCGGCACTGCATCAGGCTGGATACCCTGTGCATAGTCACAGCTTAGATAACCGTAAGCGAAGCCTCGAATGCGGAATCGGCAAATGTGGTGCTTGCGAAATGCTTGTAGATGGTCAGATAAAACGTATTTGCATTACTAAAGTAGATGAAGTAAGTAATGTACAAGAAATTCCGAAAGATTATACTCCGAGCGTATCGGATTATAAGAATAATCATGAAGTAAAAGTTTATAAAACTACCGTAGCTATTATTGGTGCCGGCCCTGCAGGGCTAGCCGCTCGCGAACAGCTGAAGGGCTTTGGCGTTGATAATATAGTTATTGATAATAATGATAAAGTCGGCGGTCAGTTTAATATGCAGACTCACCAGTTTTTCTTCTTCGAAAAAGAAAAGAAATTTGGTGGTATGCGTGGTTTTGATATCTCCGCAACTCTTGCAGGCGAAAGCCATGAAAATATATTACTAAACTCTACTGTTTGGGATATTTTAGATGGCAAACGTCTGGCGGTCAAAAATATTAAAACTGATGAGATATATTATGTAGAGGCAGATGTATTGGTTATCGCCACAGGTGCGGTGCCATTTATGCCTTCATTTGAAAATGATGATTTGCCTGGTGTATACACTGCTGCCGTTGTTCAGAAAATGATGAATGACGAGCTTACTCTTCTTGGTAAAAATATTTTGACTGTAGGTGCTGGTAATATCGGCTACCTTACTTCTTATCAGCTTATGCAGGGTGGTGCTAATGTAAAAGCAATCATCGAGGCTCAACCCAATGAAGGCGGTTTCCCTGTGCAAGCGAATAGAGTGAGAAGGCTCGGCATACCTGTGATGCTATCTCACATACTTGTTAAAGCTATTCCAAATAAAAACAAAGACGGGATAGTTGGTGCAGTAGTTGCCGAATCTAAAAATTTCAAACCTGTACCCGGTACTGAAAAGATAATCACCGGTATAGATGCTATTAATATCTGCACAGGCCTTGTGCCGGATGATGCATTGCTTATTAAGGGTAAAGAAATATTCAAGAGGGATTGCCACGGTGTCGGCGATGCTGTTAGAATAGGCGAAGGAACCAGTGCAGTGCTCAGAGGTAAGCAGGTAGCTTATGAAATACTGGAAGATTTAGGTGTCAGATATAACTACGACGACTATCTTAGAATCTCTAAAGAATATATAGATTCTCAGCAGCACCCTCATAAAATAATTGCTGATCCGGCTATGCCGAATGAAGACAGATTAGAAAAGCCATTTGTTATTGCAGACTGCCTTTACGGCTTTGCTTGTAATCCTTGTGCTTTCTCATGTCCGCATGGTGCTATTAGCAAAAACTCTTCCTCTACTGTTCCGGTAATAGATTATGATAAATGTATCGGCTGTATGGAATGCGTTTACCAATGCCCGGGTCTTGCTATCTTCGGTTATAATATCAAAAAAGGATGGCTATTCTTACCTGTAGAGTTCGACATTGAATCTGGTAAAGAAGTCTTTTTAGTAGATAACAATGGCAAAAAACTTGGCGAAGGCGTTATCGAAAAAATCTTCAAGAAAGGTAATAAAACTCATATCGCAAGAGTGAAAGCTGTTGATTTGGAAGGTAGAGAGATCGTAAAAGCTCGTGGTTTTATTGTAAAAGACAACTACCCTGAGCCTGTTGAATTTGATCATAATGATGAAAATATAGAATCTAAAAAATATATTTGTCACTGCGATGACGTGACCATGGATACTATCATGGGAGTCATAGGCGATAGGAAATTTATTTCCGTGGATGAAATCAAACATACTACCCGCTTGGGTATGGGGGCTTGCCGTGGTAAAAGATGTATCAAACGCCTGAAACAGACTTTAGCAGGCAGTGGCATAACTATCGTTGGCGAAGCAACTCCTCGCGGTCCGATGTCTAATCAGGTAAATATGGGTGAGCTTTATCCGAATGGTTCAGTTCACAAAATAGTTCCTATTGCAACTAAAAATATTAAAAAGATACAGGTAAAATCGCTTATAGCCGGTGGTGGCATTGGTGGATCTGCTTTATTCCGTTATTTAGCGGAAGAGGGCATGGAGCCAACTTTGATTAACTACGGCAGGGGCTCCTCATGGAGAAATATTGCAGGCGGTCGCCCGGCTTTCTCTTTACCTGAGATTTCTGATATAGCTGTAAATAATTTAGAGATATTCAAAGAGTTAGACAAAACATCAAATATTGATTTTAGACCTATTGACTATGTTACTTTCGCTCATGATAAAGAATTATATCAGGCTTTGGAGGCTTCTAAGCAGTGGTCCAATGCCTATATGATAGAGCCGAAAGACTTTGCAAAAGAAATATCTCCTCGCTTTAACCAAAACCTTGATACATATCAGGCAGCTCTTATTACTAAAGACTGCTGGCAGGCAACTCCCGGCAAAGTAGTAGATCTAATCAGGCAGATTGGTGTGAAAAATGGTGGGGCTGTGCAGGAGGACTGTAAACTAATACAGGTTACTAAAAATGATAATAAATATCAAGTGTTAGTGCAGAATCACGACAAAGAGTATGTAGAATACGAGACTGAGATCTTCATCAATGCACTTGGACCTGAAGCAGAAGAGTTTACTAAAATGGTTGGCATTGAAACAGGGCTTTACCCTGTGAAGCACCAGGCATTTATTACTCGTCGCTTGCCTATGATGGGCAAAGAGGGAATTCCATTGCCGATGTTAATAGATCGAAGAAAATACAAAGGCTTTGTAGCTGTCTACGGTCAGCAGTTAGCTGAGACCGGCCAGATTATTGGTTGTGCATCGCCTGCAGTAGACGCTCAAGAAGCTAAAGCAAATCTGAAAATTAACTCTGAGGAGTTTTTAAGGATAGTATCCGAAGTCTTTGTAGACTGGATACCAGAGCTTTCCAGTGTAGGCTTTCAGGCAATATGGGCGGGCTACTACGTAGAACCAAGAATGTATATAGATCCTGAAGCAGGTCTATTTACTGGGCTGCGTGGTCAAGGCTTTATGCTTGGTCAGTACTTGGCGAAAATGTACGTAGATAAGCTTATTGGTAAAGATGTCCCTGACTATTTCGAGAGACTTAGTCTTAAAGGCGATGGACTTTTAGAGAAAGCATTTAAGTAATCTTGAATACATAGTGTGAAAATGAATTTGACTCCCCCTGTACTGTACAGAGGGAGTTTTTTTATTATAAAATATATATTATAAGTTTTGTATTTAGATAAAATCATTATTATCTTTGTAATTACAATATTTTATTATTATTGAGGGCACTATGAAGTTGAATTATTTAAAATGTATGCCTTTTCTATTGGCATTAGTGGGAATAAGTTTTATAACAGCTTGTGATAAATCATCAGACGATAACACCATAGTTGCACCGAGGGTTGCGGCAAAAGATACGTTACGTCTTGATTCGCTTACTCCTATTATGAAATTTAAATTGAATAATTACTGGAATTATGCAAATACTTATCAATATGACCATAAAGAAACCATGTGTCTTTATATTTCACATACTTATAATTTAGGTAGTGAGGAATATCCATATATGCTTTACAAAGGAGATATTGCATATAACGATGATACTTCTCCATCATCTAACACTTATTATTTAGTTGAAGATGGCTTTGTATGTGAAGCTTACGTACATTATTCTTATGGTAGCAACTTGCAAATAACAGGCAAAGACAGGCTATTTCCACAGTACTATTCGGATGTAGAAGAAATAACTGTTGGAATACATACTTATAGATGTGAAAAAGGATACTTTAGTACTAAGAAAATAGTGTATGAAACATGGAAGCTGATTGATGATTACGATGATAAGTATCTGGAGCTTGTACCGGGAGTGGGGATTGTGCAGGCTACTACCGGGATCTTGACACCTAAAACAATGAAGCTCTATGAATTCCCATTAGACTAGAATGCCAAATAAGGCACTTGTCAATATTTTAGATAATTTATTACAAGCTCCTTCCGCATTGTGCTGAGGGAGTTTTTTTATGTTATATGGATAAAAAAATACTGAGATAGTATGTTACTGAATGGTAATGTAAAAAGACTATTCATTGGTTTAAATAACTTACTATAAAGCTGTAAAATTAAAATCTGCGAGTTAAACAATCAAAAAAAAAAAATGATAAAATTGCAATTAGTACTTGTTTGTATAATTATTTATACTTAGATTTACAATAAATGAAGTTAGCAGTAGGTAACTGTAAACGATAGAGAGAAAGTAGTAATCGTAGATTAAAAGATAAAAAGATGAGGCTGCACGATGTAGGAGTTGGCAGCCCCACAAATAGAAACGGCACAGGTGTGCCATCTTTTTTTATAATATACCTAAAGGAGACGTTATGTCTAAACGTTTTATTGCCTATTTCATAGGCGTGATTTTAGCAACTGTAGCATTTGTAGGCAATGCTCAGGCACAGGATGAAGAATATTATCCAATTCCACCTTGTGATGTTGTATTAGCCGATTCAGTCATTTGGGACCAACCACTATTTTATATGGAAGTTCTACCATGTGGTTGTAGAGTATTTTGTGAGTATTATTATGCTTATACAAATAATGCACATATGTTTCATATTTCACAATATTGGGTTTCTTTGTCCCAGCCTAACTGTACTCACAATTTATCCGATTTAGCTTTTTGGGGAGATAGAGATTTAACTGATATCGGTCTCCACAATTATTTAGAAATAAAGATATTAGAAAAATTTGCGAGAGCAGGAACTGATATCAATAATACTTCGATTGTAGCAACGAAAGCTAAATGTAAAACTAAATGGATGTTTGAAAGTCCTATTGATATCAAACTACCTGGCCCAATTGAATTTGATCCAGCAGATATAGAGTTAATCGATATAGATGTTAATTTTCCTGTCTTTCCTGCTGACATCTGGTGGAAACCGTGTAGTGGTGAAAAATGTTGTGTAAGTTCTATTTTTGCAAGATTTGAAGATGGGTTCTCAACTGAAACAGGGAATATCTACATCGCTTCAAAATCTCCTATAAACGTTTTCGAAAAAGACACAGTTTGTACTGGTGGAATATTTTTTCCATGTAAATACGATTGTGGTGATATGGATTACTACTTTGACAAAGGTGGCGTAAGAAGAAAAGAAATTAATGTTGACCAAATTGCCAGTGGATTTTCTATTTCTCCTAATCCATCAGATGGAACAATTACATTAACTGTTTCTGATCAATATAAAGAAGTAGAAATTGTTATAGCTGACATGCTAGGTAATATTGTACTAAGTACAACACAAAGCCTTGATAGCCAAGATTATAACTTAAGTCAACTAAGTTCAGGTTTATACACTGTAACTATTAAAGCGGATAATTCAATTGTAGGAAAAGAAATTTTTTCTATCGTGAAGTAATTAAACAGTGGCTATCGAAGTTCACGCTTCGGTAGCCATATTTTAAGAATATTATTTGAGGTTGTAATGCGGTATATCTTACTATTTTGCTTTTTAATTTGTGCTTTTCAAAAATCCTTTTCTAACGACAACAACAGATGGCAAACAATTCAAAGAGGAGAACCTGTACTAAATGGTACAATGAGAGTCTCAGCTTTAGATAGTTTGAACTTTGTTGTTTCCAGGACTTATGGTCAGGTATTTCCTCCTTATACTTATATAGAAATAACGAAAGACTATGGAAATACTTGGGATACTATCTACTATAAATCAAAAATAAACAAGGCGAAGGAAACAATCCACGATATTCGATATATAGATAGAAACACAATTATAGCACTTTATGGTAAAGGCACTTTAATGAAAACTACTGATTGTGGAGATACTTGGTCATTCATTCCCATTACTGATGGAAGTAATCTTAACTCCGGATTCAAATTGGATGCTTACGGAGATACTTTGATTGTTAGTTATCTATCTGAAAATTGTGCTTATAGCTATGATTTAGGGGAAACCTGGGAAGTCAAATCAATAGACGATTCGATATATACAAATGACTGCTATGAAGAGCCAACTCAAGGTAGAGTGAAACTTCTATCTGATGGGACATTACTTAGCTCTAAGACATATTCTGTAAAATATGAATGTTCTCCTTATATCAATCTTGTTACTAAGAATACAGTCTATGTGCAAAGCACAGATTGGGGGGATACTTGGGAAAAGATTTTCTTAGCAGAAGCAAATGGTATCCTTGATATATTCGAATCTGACAATGAGGTCTACCATGTAGGGTACTGCACTAGCTTTTTAGATTCTGTTGGCATTTATAATGATGAAGGGGTGGTAACTCACAAAGAGGCAAGAGGACAAATTCAACACTATATCTATTCTATAAATAATAATAATTTTGATACAGTCGCACATTTACCCACAACTTTTTTTTCGCTTCAGAAAAATGAGAATGTTTTATATGGACTGTCTATAAGTAATGTATACTACTCAACAGATAAGGGACAATCCTGGAAGACGATAAATTCTGTTTTAAATGATACATTAACAAGTATAGAAGACATGGCTATACCAAACCGTAATTACGGGATGATATTATTAGCAAGAAGAATTTTAAGATTGGAAAACACTACAGATGTAGCCGACCAAAACACAAAAGAATCAAAAATTACTATATATCCAAATCCATTAGAGTCTGATTCTAAGTTAAATATCAATTTGGGTATTAAGAAATCAGGAATGTATTCTTACCTTATTCATGATCTTTCCGGGAAGCTTATTGTAGCGACAGATTTAGGATATTTGTCTTCTCAGATAAATAATACTGCTATACATATTAGCAATAATATTGTATCCGGAACATATCTACTGACTTTCAAGCTCGGCAATCAAAGAATCGGAACACAAAGATTAATCATAAAATAAAGAGACTCATAATGAAAAGAATCATACTTTATATAATTATTGCATTTGCCGGATTCAATTTGAATGCAGAACAGTGGGATATTCAATCATTAAACTACCCTTATAGTGAAAAGATAATATGTAATTATGCAGTAGTAGATGCTATTGACACTACATGCTTTTATCTGGCACATAGCACATCGACTGATATACAATCAAGTTGTCAAATTATGAAGACAAGTAATTCAGGATTAAGTTGGGATACTTTGTTTTATTTTCAGCCATATATGGAACCACTGCTATATATTTTAGATATGGCTGTAATGGATTCGAACAATATAGCAATGCTTATTCCAAATTCAAGGATAATTTATACGCATAACGCTGGTTTAAATTGGGATACAGTGGCCATAGACCAGGATAAAATGGTTCGTACATACAAATTGAAGAACTGGGGAGACTATCTTGTTGCCGGCGACAGAGATGATTCAACTTTTGTATATAGTGAAGATTATGGTGAATCATGGAACAAAATCAAAATAGATGCAACGCATGATATAGAAGATGAAATCACAAGGGAGTTAGTTGGTACACCATATATTAATGGGAATGATATTATCCTTTACAAACAATATAAAACCTTGTCGTATAGATTTGCTGATGCAGAACAAGAGTACAGTGTACAGTTTTTAAAATCTTCTGACAAAGGGACATCTTGGTCAGAAATTGCATTTATTCCATTTAATGAAATTATGGATTATGAAATAGGTAATGACGGAAATATCTATACTGTCTCTTCTGATAGAATAGCTGAAGATACAGTCAAATACGCCGGACAGGAATATATATTCTCAGATAGAATCTCTTATCTTCTAAGGATTAATCCTAACACAAATGTAGTAGATACTTTGTTTAACTTTGATGTCCCCGATATAGAGCAATGCAAGAAGCTAGACATATTTGACAACAAATTTGTCGCTAGTTTTTATAATAAGATTTATGTATCAGATGACTATGGCTCTTCTTTTAGGCTGGAAAAACTATCAAATGGGAGCGAAACTACTAATTTTGAGATATTGTCAACAGTAAGACCAATATTTGAGAAAGGAATGCTAGTAGGAATGAACTCTTTTGGTACCATCTCTTATCCGGTTAGTGTTGACGAAAGCAGATATTTTGTTGAAAATATATCAGTCTATCCCAATCCTATTTCTTCCGGCAGTAAGCTTAATTTAGAATTTGATGTAAAAGAAGCAGGAGTTTATTCCTACAAACTCAGCACAATTGACGGACGAGCTTTTAATATTGGATCGCAATCATTTTTAAGTGCAGGATCAAATAATATAGAACTTCAGCTAGGAAGCAATCTTGCCCCAGGCGCATATTTCTTATCTATCCTCAGAGATGGAGAAGTTGTTGCGGTTAAGAAAGTGATAGTGGAATAGCGGAAATTATAAAGGATTATATTAATTTGTCTTATTTTAACCCTCTGAAACAAAGGTTCGGTAATGAAATATTTATTTATAATTCTGGTTTTAGCTTATTCTTCTCTTTATAGTTCTGATTACGAGTGGAAGTTTACACATTTAAATAACGATACAGTTCAGACTGCGGGGCATAGCCGAGTTTCATGTTTAGATTCGATCACTGCTGTTGCTTCCAAAACTAATACTAGTTTACCTTATTCCAGATTAATCACACATACAAATGATTATGGGCAGACTTGGGATACAGTATATTATGAAGATATGGATATCTCATTTACTGAACTCTTTGAACAAGCTATTATGAATGTGAAATACCTTGACAAAAACAATATAATTGCTATTACAGGATACAATAATTTTTTGCAAAGTACCGATGGTGGTAATGCATGGGTTGATACCTGTTATTTCGATGATTCTTTTGCATTTAGTAATATAAGCTGTTTTGATAGTTTAGTATTTGTGGGTGGTTTGTCTGATAGATTCATAGGTATTAGTACTGACATAGGACATACATGGAGCATTAAAGAAATAAATATCAATCTTGATAAGCAACAGCAATATGAAGATACTATAATTTACACTCCTAATATGTTTAACGATACCCTATATGCTTTGGTACATTTAAGAAGGAAAGTGCCATTCTTGTCACAATTAAACTTTTTTACAGATAATCTGTTTCTGATAAGTACTGACAAAGGTGAGAGTTGGGTAAAATCCTTTAAAATTGATAGTATGGAATTATCAAAATGCTATGCGATTGATGACAAATATTTCTATACACAATCCCTTGAGTACTCTTTTGAAAAAATTCTTTTGAAAAACCCTAATGGAGGAGATCCGGATACAGCTTATACACCGACTCCACACAGGCAGATACTAAAAATAGATAAATTTAGTGGTGAGATTGATATTCTAACTGATTCCTTATCCTTTACATTTGGTTCGATTATAGAATTTAATAAGTTTAGTAACTACTTATGTATATCAACACTCTATAATTCCTTTTATTCTTCAGATTATGGGACTACCTGGATAGAGGAAAATTGGAATTCTTTAGGCAAAAATGCTAGTATAATTAATGATTATGAAAGATTATCTATGTCCAAAGGATTTCTGGTTGGAAATTCTAAATTCGCCACGCTCCAGCCCATAACTTCCGTTTTACAAAAACAAAATGCTATACAAAATATATCAGTCTATCCCAATCCTATTTCTTCCGGCAGTAAGCTAAATTTAGAATTTGAAGCACAGGGGTCGGGAGTATATTCTTATAAACTCAGCTCACTTGACGGCAGATCTATGCAGATTGACAGTCAGGATTACCTTTCTACCGGCAAGGCGTTTACTGCTATAGAGCTGGGTAATGACTTTGCAACAGGAGTATACATTCTGTCTATAATGAAGGATGGAGAAGTTGTGGCAGCTAAAAAAGTGATATTGGAATAGCGGGAATTATGAAGGATTTTATTAATTTGTCTTATTTTTAACCATCTGAAACAAAGGTTCGGTAATGAAATATTTATTTATAATTCTGGTTTTAGCTTATTCTTCTATTTATAGTTCTGATTACGAGTGGAACTATGTTGAGGAAGATGTATTGATGAAAAATTTCATGGTGAATCATATCTCAGCCTTGGATACTTCTAGATATGTAATCGGAAAGACTAATGTTTATTCGTCGCAGGATTCTCGATATATCATAAGCACAGAAGATTATGCTCAGACATGGGATACTCTTTTTTATGAACAAAAACCTGAAGATGTAAATGATTATATAGAATACGCATTTACTGATATTGAGTATTTGGACAGAGAGAATATAATTGCAACCTACGGTTATCATAATATACTAAGGAGTTCTGATGGAGGGGCTACATGGAGTGATACCGCATTTCCTGACTCTACTTTCCAGTTCCTTCGAATGACATATAATGACGGATCTCTTTTCTTAGGAGAAAGCAGTTCCCCAAGGTACGCAGTAAGCGAAAATTTAGGCAAAAGTTGGGTTGTTAAAAATATAAATATACAAATAGATTCTATAGATAACTATAGCAAAATAAGTTATCAAACACCTATTAAGTTTAACGATACCTTATATACACTAATTCATCTCAAATCACAGCCCACTTTCAAATCAAACTTGAGTTATATAACTACTAGTCTTTTGATTTGTAGTGCTGATGACGGAAATACTTGGAAAAAATTAGTTTTGACTAAAGAGATGGGAATAGTAAGTAATTTTACAATTTGTGAAGACAAAATATTAACTCAATTGATTAATTTCACATTTGAAAAAAACATAATTGAGTTGCCTGATAATGGTGGGATAGATACATTTTATATATCGACGACTCATCGTCAGATTGTGTCATTTGATAAGTTGGATGGCACCTCATCTACATTGGTTGAATCTTCAATCATGCAAACGGGAGACTTGATTGGAATTAGATATTATGGACAAGGCTTACTTAGTATGACTACAGTCGGAGCTTCTTATATTTCTAAAGACTATGGTAATACATGGGAATGGGAAGAAGTAAATAAAAAGACTATGAATTCAAAAATTGCAAGACCAGCTATAAATAAAGGAATTATTATTGGAGATTATGTTTTAGGAACTCTCCAGCCCACAACCTCCGTTTTACAAAAACAAAATGCTATACAAAATATATCAGTCTATCCCAATCCTATTTCTTCCGGCAGTAAGCTTAATTTAGAATTTGAAGCACAGGAGTCGGGAGTATATTCTTATAAACTCAGCTCACTTGACGGCAGAGCTATGCAGATTGAAAGACAAGATTACCTTTCTACCGGCAAGGCATTTACTGCTATAGAGCTGGGTAATGATTTCGCAACAGGAGTATACATTCTGTCTATAATGAAGGATGGAGAAGTTGTAGCAGCTAAGAAAGTGATATTGGAATAGAGAGTTTTCAATATAAAAACAAACTTACAAGCTCCTTCCGCATTGTGCTGAGGGAGTTTTTTTTGTTAGTGTAAAAAGGGGGGGGACTGTGGGATATATGCAAAAAAACGGGCTTATAGTTGATATAAGCCCGTTTTATAATGCTTTGTAAGGGGATGTTTTTTTCTATTCACCTTTCAGTTGTCTGAAAAGTAATTCGTAAGAGTTTTTGACAGTTTTATCAGTCACCAAGTAGTTTTCAATAGTTTGGCAAGAGTGTAGCACAGTAGAGTGATCTCTACCTCCAAAGCTTTGACCTATTGATTTCAGAGACATCTGAGTAAGCTGCTTAGTCAAATACATAGACATCTGGCGAGCAAGAGCAATTTCGTGCTTACGTGATTTGGATTCCAGAATTTCAACAGGTATTTTATAATAAGCAGAAACAACATCTTTTATGTCATCTATAGTAAGAGTTTTAGGTCTGACGTTAGCCACTCCATAAACTACTTCTTTGGCAACATCCATGTTTAACTGGCGTTTATCCAAAGTGACTTTAGCGATCAAGCTGATGAGGACACCTTCTAACTCTCTGATGCTACTAGTGATGTTTCTTGCTAAAAATTCAAGAATATCTACCGGCAGCTCCATACCTTCGTCTTCTGACTTTTTCTGAAGTATGGCCATTCTCATTTCCAAATCAGGAGACTGAATATCAACAGTCAAGCCCCACTGGAAGCGGGAAATAAGTCGATCGTCTACGTCTTTCAATTCTTTCGGAGCAACATCTGAAGTAAGAATGAGCTGCTTACCTGCCTGGTGCAGAGCGTTGAAAGTATGGAAAAAGTTATCCTGAGTTTTTTCTTTACCCGCGAAAAATTGGATATCATCAACAATCAAGACATCTACGCTACGGTAGTGATTGATAAACTCAGTCGTGCTGTTATTTTGAATAGCACTTATAAACTCCATAGTAAACTTTTCGGAGTTAGTATATAGAACCTTAGCGTCAGGTCTATGTTGCAAAACTTTATTTCCTATACCTTGTACGAGGTGAGTTTTACCAAGTCCGGTACAGCCATATACCACAAGAGGGTTAAAACGAGTGCCACCCGGATTTTGGCTAACCGCCATCGCTGCAGATGAAGCTAACTGGTTTGCATCGCCGGTAATGTAATTATCTAATGAATACCTAGGATGCAAATTAGAATCAAACATCATTTGCGTCGGTTTCATAAGATCGGCAGACTGCTTGCCCTGCTGAAAGCCGGGAATCTTCATGGTAAGCTTATCAGGTGCATTAGAGCTATTGTCAACAACAATGTCATATTGCAGTTTAGCATTAGTACCAATTACCTTGTCAATCGTTACTCTTAGTAGTTGATTGAATTTAGTTTCAATCCATTCGTAAAAAAACGTACTTGGCGCTAATACAGTAAGTGTATTATTTTCCCATTTGAGAGCCTCAATCGGCTTGAACCAAGTATTAAATATATGTGGAGAGACATTATCTTGAATAATGTTTAAGCATTTTTCCCAATATATAACAGCCTCTTTATCAGGGACTACTTGGCTTTTGGGTTTAATGCGAGCATTCCTGGTCTCTGTTTTTGGAAACAGTGATAAAGTATCAATAGATTTCACTTGCAACTTCTTTAGTTTGGTTTACAGACACACACAATTTTTATGTTGCATAATTCAGTATATAACGATTATTGGGGGTTTAAATTTATACAAAAATCTATTTTTGGGGGTAGACTTTTGTGTAATTTTAAAATAAAACATTGTTCTACTTTTTTTGCAACTACCAAATCCCGAATTATCAAAAGCCTTCTTGGCATTCTAAATATCAGGGTTTCTAAAATGGTATTTTTTTGCGAGAAAGGCAAGGAAAAAATCTTCAAAAAGGAACTTTTTTTTCTTGCATTTTTCCATATTTACATATCCTACTGTTTATCAATACTTTGCGAACATCTCTTAAGACACTATTTAAATCTTAATATATGGTTTAGAATCTATTTTAATCTACTTTAACCGAACCTGTAGATAGATGTAATTGCTATATGCTATATGTTGTTATATATCAATAGTTTAGCATATCCTTCAGCATGTTTTATTGTCAAAATAAAAAAATATGTAGAGAATCTATCTGTCTTACAATATTTTAGATGATTGTGAAATATTTTCACCAAAACGAAATTGCTTTAATATCTCGCATCGCTAAAAGTAACTCCATAAATAAATTAAAAGTAGTATATTCGCAATATATAGCATCGCAGAATACTAAACTTATAATGCATAGAAAGTGTAGAGATAGCAAAAATAGTAAGTACTTATGTATATATTGATATTCGTAAATGCTATTTATGATGTTGCTTTTGATAAAAAAAAGAGATGCAAAAGTTTATTGGCATCTCTATATATTAACGTTATGGAATCTATTACCACCAATAATAGGAAAAGCGAGCCATTATTCCCTTTTTACTGTGAAATCCCAGTCCAACTCCTAGATGCTCTGACCAATAGTAATCAAATCCGAAGTTAAAGCATATACCTGACGAATTAATAGTGCCTCGTCTGAAGTAATCGCCTGTGCTAACTTCTTTTGCCAATACCGTGTCAGTTTGAGCAAAAAAACCAATACCTGCATAAGCATTACCAATTTCGAATTCGTAATTATATGCAGCATCGAAAGATACAATGATTGCTTCGTAGCTTTCTTCGGTAAAGCCATCAGGCAGCGGATTAGTTGTTAAGTTTATGCCATCTGCTTTATAGCTGGCGTAGTTTGGTATAGAATTAGCAAAGCCAGATAGGCCTATAGAAAGGCTTACAAAATCGTACCTAAACCCGAGTCCCGCACTTAAGCCAGCCCCGCCATAACCAAGCTCGCCGTGCAAGCCATATAGTGCCGGCAATTCTTCCTCGTAATAGGTATCACCTTTTTGGGCATAAAGCCCTGTTTGCAAAATAAATATCAACGCTAGTACGAAGTACTTTTTTAGCATAATTCCTCCTTTATATAAAATTGCTTATGTTTGTATACCAAAATAAAGTTTTTATACCGTTTGACAAAACGTAATATTGCCTATGATGAATATAATTTTAGTTGGGATAGGCGGGTTTGTGGGTGCAGTCTCACGATATCTGCTTGGTTTAGGCATAAACGCCTTAGCGCCCGCTTCAAAATTTCCTTTTGGAGTGATGGCGGCAAATATTATAGGGTCTTTTATGATAGGGATATTATGGGGGATTGCTGAGGGAAACCCTATATTTAAAGATAAGTATGCTCTATTTCTGATCGTAGGCGTTTTAGGAGGCTTCACTACTTTCTCTTCTTTTAGCTTAGACAATCTTAAGTTATTGAGTGAGGGATTGTTTTTATATGCAATTATGAACATGATAATTTCAGTTTCTGCCGGTCTCTTTTTTACTTGGTTAGGTTTCCTCCTCTCAAAGCAGCTTTAACACTATTTAAACAAATAGTGTTTTTATACATCTTCAACTGTTTTAATCTTCAATAAAGTTTATATTTTGTAAATTGTAAATATTATTAAGACTAATATTTAAACCTTTTTACGTTTGGGGTGTTAATATAAAGAAGCTTAGGAGAGAAAACTACAATACTTTATATTATACCTTATAATATTAGAAATCCTATTATATACGATACATTATGCTTTAAACTAATGAGACAGCATGGATCAACTGATAAAAAATAATACAATTGAAGAGACTCTATATAGTTTGTTTAAGCCTGCAACTTTGCGTGACCTAGAAAGTATGAAACTACTTAATAGATATGATACCAAGTTTATCATTACAAAGTCTCGGCTTGCAGATATTCTTACTAAGCTCCCTTCCCAATATCAAATATTAGAAATTGACGGAAAAAGACTATTTGAATATCAAAACCAGTACTTCGATACTGAGGATTTATTGCTTTATAAGACTCATCATAATGGCAAACTTAACAGATATAAAGTTCGATATCGACACTATGTGGATGTAGATAAATTCTTTTTTGAGCTAAAATTCAAAACAAACAAAAGCAAAACAGAAAAAACACGAATGCAGAAGTTTGGATTTGAAACTCATATCAATGGCGGTGCTGATAAACTAATTAAGGATAGTCTTGGTATTAATCCGGATATGTTGCAAAAATCATTAAACATCACATACAATCGCATCACTTTAGTAAACTCTCTATCAAAGGAGAAAATTACTCTTGATTTTGGGTTGAACTTCGATAATTATAAAAATTCTAAATATTTAGAAGATCTTGCGATTATCGAAATAAAAGTTGATAGGCTCAAGCCCCATACGGCTTTTACTCAGTTGCTCAAAGAGCAGGGCATACGGTCAATGAAAATAAGCAAATACTGCCTAGGTATTATTTTAACTACTCCGGGCATTAAATACAACAGATTTAAAGAAAAACTACTACGTATTAACCAAATTTGTGACTTAGGATATGAATATTAGTGACTTCATCGGACTGGACTTTTTTAATGCTGAAGGCTTCAGAGAGTTAGCCTTCAGGTTCTTTTTTAATCTGATAGTGATTTACGTCATTGCCAGACTTATTTACTACAAATTAAGACAAAACAGAGACTACTTATTTACACTTTTTATTTTCAATTTAGTCGTATTTTTTGTTTGTTTTCTGCTTAGCAGTGCTAAGATTTCAATAGGTTTTGCATTTGGTGTGTTTGCGATATTTTCTATTTTGAGATATCGAACTACCACGGTGCCTATAAAAGAGATGACATATATGTTTATCTCTCTTAGTGTTGCGATTATAAACTCCCTCACTACAGGAAGTATAAGTTTTGTAGAGCTGTTATTCCCTAATATCATGCTTATTTCGTTCGCATTAGTTTTAGAAAAAACTTGGGTTAAAAACGAATATAAAAGAGAAGTGCTTTACGAAAAAATAGAGCTTATAAAGCCTGACCGATATGACGATTTGCTTGATGATTTAAGAGATAGAACAGGACTTAAAATCCATAGAGCTGAAGTAGGCAAGATTGATTTTCTACGAGATGTTGCACGTATAAAGATATTTTACTTTGAAGATGAAAAAGCTAACAGATATAATTAGTCTTCTGTTTGTGTTGCTTTGCTGTTTTAGTATTTCAAATGCTCAGCCAATGGAGAAAGCTAACACGGATACAGAAATGTGGTCAGGAGTGGAGCTCACTTATATCATTACTAATGATTTGGAGTTCTCATTGGGTCAAGAGTTACGTTTTGAAGATAACATCAGTTCATTTGGTCAGAGCGTAACAGATTTTGCATTCTCTTATGATGTCTTTAAATACTTATCTGTGACTACTGCTTATAGGTATCGTTCTTATAGTTCTTATGCGAGACACGAATTATATGGTAATTTAAGCACAGGTTTTGAATTAGGTGATTTTGAGTTTTCTTACAGATTAAGATATCACCGTAAATACTCTGAGCTTACAGACTCACCGGAGCAATACCGTAATAAATTTGAAATATCATACAAATATGATAGAAATTTAGATCCATTTATTTCTGCAGACATCTTCTATAGCTCACTTGGCGAAGATCAAGGTGAATTCTATAAAGTAAGATACTCTATCGGCTCCAAAATAGAGCTGACTCGCTATTCTGATTTAGAACTATGCTATATGTTCGAAGATATGCTACTGTCGGACAAAACAGTAAGCATATTTGGAATTAATTGGTCATATAAGTTTTATTGAGTTGACTTTGCGTAAGTAGGCATCCATGTCAAACTTGCGCTTAAGTCCTTTATCATTCATGTATCTTATTTTCCCAAACACATTTCTTTCTCCCCAAGCTCTGTCATGAATTCCACCGATACTCCATGCTATGCCGGTATATCCGTTTGGGTCTCGACCGTCTAAGCTGTATTTGTCATTTAAGTATATCGCGATTCCCATCGCCTGCTCAGGCGTTTCAGTCCATTCTAATATTTTTTTTGCCCAATACATACGCATATATCCGTGCATTTTTCCACTGTTTACTAATTCCTTTTGGGCTGCATTCCAATATACGTCGTGAGTATCCGCATTTTCAAACTGCTCGATAGGGTAAAGATATTCCCTTTCATCATGGATATGCTCTATTAATGTTTTTTTTGCCCAATCCCTGAAACCTTCCATCGAGTCATAATTCTTATTATAAAGACAGAAGTTATCTGATAGCTCCTTACGAACAAATATTTCTTCAATAAATGCATCTTTCGCTTCTTGGGGGGCCTCCGCTTCAATCACTTGTAAAACAGCCTCTAAAGATGATAGCTGACCAAAATGCAGATATGGTGAAAGCTCAGACTGAAAGTCTGCACCCGGCTCATTTCTTAGCGTAGTATATTTTTCTAATCTATACTTGACAAAAACGTCCAATTTATCAAGTGCATTTTTCCTACCTGCTTTTATATTAGAGACAGTACCCACAGACTTGTCGAATTTTGAATAATCAATCTTATTAAATTGACTTCTGTTATCTATTTGATTTTCCCTTCCATAAACTATACGTTCAAGTTGTGGCATACTCTTAATGAAATCAGCTTCTAACTTTCTTACTTTAGGTCTTAATGTATACGCTGCAAATTCTTCCTTTGGGCTGATAAATCTTGCAGGAATAATATTATGAGTATCCACCTCATGGAAGGCAATGTTTATATTTGAATTTATTTCATCATTCCACTTCAATTTGATTTTTAGAGGATCAAAATCAGAAATAAGTAGGCCTGCATTGGTATCACCAATCAGCTTTGGGATTGTAATTTCCGGACTGCCGAAAAGCAGTACAAAAGGTATATTTAAGTTCTCAAGCTCGGTAGCAGTTTCTTCTAAGCCTTTTAGCATAAATTCAAAGTGCCTCTGTGGAGCGTCTAAAAAATTATTGACCAGATTAAAACATACAAGTACATCTGACTTAGTTGCGTAAGCCACATCGACGGCATAACTAAGAGCATGATTATGCTGCACCCTCTGGTCTCTGCTCATTTTATAAATCACAGTGCCGGGCTTGATTTCATTATTATTATATCTAAAAATTCTTTTTTCAATCATATTCTTTGTTTCTTATAATTCTAATGTGTAAATTTCAATATTATCAATAATACTTTTCAAAAAAGGGGATATTATGCAAAAGTTGTTATCACTTGCACTATTTGCAGCGGTTCTATTTATTTCCGCCTGCGGAAATAAAGACGCTGAGACACCAGATTTAGAAGTGCAAACTTACATCCGTCCTATTACTAAAACAGTAGAGACTTACAAAGAAGACGGAACAGAAAAGGAAATCATTGAGTATACTTATGCTAGCCCTAATGATTTCTTTTGGACTAAAGCTGAATACAAAGCTGAAGACGGCTCTATCAATAAAGTAGTCAAAAGAGAGTTCGACAAGGACGGAATGCCTGTCAAAGAATTAACTGAAGAGCTGGAAACTATAACTGAAACAGTAGAAACAAAATACTGCCCACATAGCTATTTCCTTTTGGAAAAGACTGTCTATGATGGAGAAATGGCACCAGAAAACAAGTCATACCACTTGAAATATAACTTTGAGCAGGGCTATCTTATTTCCGAAGAATATAAAAAATTCAGTAATGATCCTGAATTTAAAAATGTAGACGGCGATAACGTAGTTATGGTTAGCAATTACAAATACTTCCCTGCTGTAGAATACAGACATGAAGGTCCTCAGGATGCAGCATTTTTTGTAGATGTAGTGAAAGCTTACTTTACTAAAGATGACCAACAAAAAATGGAAGAAGCAGAACAAAAGCCGGAAAAAGAATTTAAAGTTGGCGATTTATATTGGGTAAGTAAAACCGACTTCAACGAAGAAGGCATACCTACTCACATGTTGGCTGGCGAAGCAGATTGCGATCACCATGCAACTGAAGAGTGGTACAAAATCGAAAAAGATGATCAAGGAAGGGTTATTGGAGTTATTGGATACAGTGACCCAGCAATGGAAACACTTACTGAGAAAAACATGAAGCACAGCTACAGCTATGATGCAAATGGCAAACTTGTTTCCATAGAAGAAAACAGATATAACCCAGAAACTAAAGAATTTGACAGATTCCATGATGGTCAAAAATTTAACTTCCAAGAAGTTGATTTTGTGACAGGCAAACAGAAATTCTTATTTACTGAAAATGCTAAAGTTGCAGAGCACTACTGCTATGGTGCAAAAGCTTACTCTTATAACGAAAATAGAATCGTAAGCTATGACAACACCAAGAAAGTAGTTGAAACATATAAAGGTGGCTACGAAGGTGAATTCCAAGGCCGCACAGCAGAGCATAAATTAGTAGCTAAAGAAACTACTACTTTTGGTGAAGTAAAATCTGCAGAATAATATTTATCTTATTTTGCAGTATAAAATAATAGAGTAGGAGGAGCATGATTATTACATGCTCCGACCTCTCATACCTCAGTACGTACCGCTTGGGATATACTGGGCGGGTTCACTAAACATCTGGTTACCGTTAGTACAGCAATTCATTGGTCTATTCCATATATCACACTTTGTCTTAAGCTAACGATTCTTACTATCTATGCCGTTCGGGACTTACTCCCTATAGTTGATACACATGCTGGGCGAACAAAAAAAAAGGGAACCCAATTATAAATCAGGTCCCCTTTTCGTGCTTTGTCATAGTGAAAATTTTATTTATGCGTTTACTGCGTCATTAACTACTGTTTTGATTTCAAACTCCGGCGGATCTTGAATTGTTTTTTTAACTGCACACATAGAAGCAGATTTAACAAGTGCGTCGTAGTATTTTTCAGGGAAATCTTTTGGTACTTTTATGTTCAGTTCAATTTTACCAATTTTTTGTTTGACAGGGTCCCATTTCAAGTCCTGATCAATTTCTATCCCTTCCATGTCTATGCCACGCGATTGGCAAAAACCTGCTACATATATGCCTGCACAAGTGCCTAATGATGCTAAAAATAATTCAAAAGGAGCAGGAGCTGTTCCATCGCCACCACCATTTACAGGTTGATCAGTTGCTACTACCCATCCGTTAAATTCCGCATTTACCTTCTTGTTTCCGGGAAAAGTTATCTTCATGCCCATTGCTGAGTCTCCTTAAAAATAGAAATTTAAAATACTATATTGCTCTTTAGCAATGTAGAAGTTTGAAGAAAAGTAATATTGTATTGAAATAATATATTTTTTGGACGTATATTTGTTAAAATGCAACTTGTACATAGAGGGATTGGGAAAATGCTTAAAAAGTACGATAAAAATACCGCACTTCACACTATACATACTAGAAAAAGCATAAGAGAATTTAAACATGAAGCTATTCCACAAGAGCACTTGGAAGAAATGGTAAGAGCCGGCATGGCAGCCCCTTCTGCAAACAACCATCAGCCTTGGGAATTTATAATTGTTACTGATAAATATATCAAGGATTTCCTAAGCGAAAGATTGCCTTATGCTAAGATGTTAAAAGATGCAGCTGCTGGCATAGTCGTTTGCGGCAAGCCCGGTGAAGCCTTCAACGAACCGGAAGGAAGCTTATGGGTGCAGGATTGCTCTGCAGCTACTCTGAATATATTATTAGCAGCAGAAGCCTTAGGGTATGGTGCCGTTTGGACTGCTGTTTATCCTGCTAGTGACAGAGTAAACACTGTCAAAGATATTCTTGCTCTTCCTAAAGGGATACTTCCTCTAAGTGTAATACCAGTGGGAATACCATTCGGCAATGAATTACCTAAAGATAAATTCGTAAAAGAAAAAATTCACTGGGATAAATGGTAGAAATGAGGTTCTTAAAAATCGTATTCATTTCTATAATTTTGCTTGTTTTGTTTTCTGCTTCAGGCTCTTATCTATGGTTAAAAGATACCTTAGCAAAGCCTGCGGCAGATACTGATGTTGTTTTGCGTATCCCTTATGGTACATCTGTCTACAAGGCAGTTGATTTGCTTCAGGGGCAGGGGACTCTTAAGCCTGAATGGTTTTTTGACTTGTATGTGAGATATTTGTCAGGCAAGAAAAAAAACAGCTTACAGGCAGGCTATTATAAGTTCGACAAAGGCACTAGTAACCGTGAGCTTATAGAATCCATATTTACAGGTGATAATCTTTACACGGCTACTGTAACCTTTCCCGAAGGACTTGGAATAAAAAAATACGCATCTGCGATTAGTCAGGAGATGAATCTTGATTCTGCTAAGTTTGTAAATATATGTAAAGATAAGGGCGTGCTTGCGAGCTATGGTATCAATCAAGAAAGTGCTCTTGGATATTTGATGCCTAACACTTATACTTTTTTTATGGACGACAAAGAAGCTGACATTGTAGCAAAGCTTTTAGGCGAATTCGCAAACTTTTGGACTGTGGAAAATATAGCAAAAGCTAAAATTTTGAATCTATCCATACATGAAGTGCATACCTTAGCCTCTATTGTAGAAGCGGAAACTCCAGTTGAATCTGAAAGAGCAACAGTTGCAGGTTTATATTTAAACCGACTGGAACATGGCTGGTTACTACAGGCTGACCCTACTGTCCAGTATGCTATTGGCGAAAAAAGAAGAGTTTTATATAAAGATTTAGAAATTGACAATCCATATAACACATATAAATATGGCGGATTGCCACCGGGACCAATCAATAACCCGGGTCAGAAGTCTCTGGAAGCAGTTTTGAATCCTGAAAAACATAAATGGTATTATATGGTGGCAGTTGGAGATGGAAGTGGTAAGCATAACTTCTCGGAAGATTTGGCCGGGCATTCTAAAAACATACGAATATTTAAAAAAAATGTGGGCAGGTAAATTTTTCTGCTGTATTTAAAACAAGGTTAAAGGTACTGGTTCTGAATGATTCTGATTAATTAGTTGTTTAACTTCTTCCCATTTTGGAGGAATACTTTGTTTAGTATTTGTACTGAGCAAATGAGCTATAATTTCTTTTGCTAAAATATAAGCTAAATTAACAGGTACGGCATTTCCCACCATCTTATAACCATTGGCGATATTATCATATAGAAATATAAAATCATCAGGAAAAGTTTGTATTCTTGCACATTCTCTAACAGTTAATCTTCTATATAGATTTTCTTTGCCTTTCACAAAGATGCGAACATTTTCTTTTACTAAAGGCATTTTTGGAGCTTGTGGATGTAATGGTGCATGTCTTCCTCCTGCCTGAATAGTAAAAGATGGTTCATCCCATGAACGAACTCTATTTCTAGACATAAATATGGACGAAAATCCACCAGTCATATATTCATGATTTGGAACGATACATTTAGTATTTGCCTTGTTTTTTTCAGCAGCAGGAATAGCGCATTCTTTTAAATCAAAAATTGCATCTTTTAAAAAGGTTTTATTTTTAAATGTTGGAATCGGAAAATTGAAATTTATATCCAAATCAGATCTAAAACCTATAAAAAAAACTCTTTTTCTGTCTTGTGGAATTCCATAGTCAGATGCATTTAGTAATTTAAAGTAGAGTTTATAACCACTAGCAATAAATAACTTCTTTATGTTTTCCAAAGCAGTTTTATTCGAAGGCAATAACATACCTGAAACATTTTCTGCCAAAAAAAATCGAGGTTGTTTTTCTGAAATAATTCGTATAAAATCGTAAAATAATTCTCCTCTCTTATCATTTATACCTCTTAAAGCACCTGCTTCACTCCAACTTTGACAAGGAGGACCACCAATTATTCCATCAACTTCAGGAATTTCTTCTGATTTAATATCAGTAATACTTCTTCTGTCTAAAAAAGTATGTCTATGATTATATTCAAAAGTATCCCATATTGTTTTGTCATATTCATTTGCCCAAGAAATATCAAAACCAGCCAAACTAAATCCCAAATCTAATCCGCCAGCTCCAGAAAAGAAAGATGCGATTTTATAATTATTATTTTTCATTTCTTCTCTATAGAAATATAGTACACTGTTTTCCTATCTGATTCAGCAATATTATCTCTCCATTCACCTTTAGGAGTTCCACTGACGTTATCGTAAATCCACTTAGTATTCCCACTTTTCTTCATCAATGACATTGCCCTATTATGTTCTGATTTACTAGATTGTCCATACCAACATCTTCGGATAGCAACAAATAAGTTGTCTTGATAAGTTTCTAAATATTCTTCAAATGTAAATAGTTTTAAATCACTATTTACATTTAATTTAGGTTTTCCTTCTATAATATATTGTGCAGGAAAGGAAGATTCTCTCAAGTTAGGACTTCCTTTCATCATCAAATATTGCAAAATTATAGTAAAATCTTGTAAAGTAAAAATATTTCTCCATGGTCTAGACCTAGAGCTATTGATACCGTTATGAAAATTATCAACTTCCAGATCAAGTTTATCTAATATTTTTCTTGGGGATTTAATCTTCAATAACTTGAACAATGAAACTACACTCTCCCTTTGAATTCTATTAAAAGCAAAACTAACACCTGTTTGTTTGAGTGAGATACCAATGTCATTAAGTAAAATATCTGCTTTTTTTGATGAATTATCTGATGTAACTAAAGAAATATCTTCAGGGTAGATTATTTCACTAATCAAATTATTTTTGATGGGTGTAGAGATTTTGTCAACTTTACCAACATGGGGTAATACAATTTTGCCTTTTCTTGAAAGTAAAAATTTTACTATCTCTAGTTCATTTCCTGGCATTCTATTCTCTGAAATATTTCATAAATATGTATATTTAAACTTTTCGCTATTTTTGCAATATTTGCAAGTGAAATATTCTTTTCTCCTCTTTCTATCATGCCTATATAAGTTCTATGCACACCAGCTATTTCTGCTAATCTTTCTTGCGATAGATTCTTTGACATCCGTAAATTTCTTATTTCGGATCCGAATGACTTTAGCATATCTGTTCCCATAATTTCCTCCTATTAAATATAGCTGAATATCTTATCTAAATCTACATACTATAGTTAGCATATTTGACTGTTAATAAGTTAATAGCCGGTTTTAGGAATGAAATGTGCATTATACTCTCAATGGTATTATATGGTGGCATTAGGAGACGGAAGTGGTAAGCATAACTTCTCGGAAGATTTGGCCGGACATTCTAAAAACATACGAATATTTAAAAAAAATGTGGGCAGGTAATTGTTTTTACTGCCCACTTTTTTTGCAATGTATCAAATAAAAGAATCTATATTGTTCTGGGAATTATAGTAATCAGAAAAGAAATATTGATGTCTAACGCTTGCATCTTTGATTTCTGATAGAGTATATCATTTTAAAATCTTTAGCTCACTTGCTTTTTCCTCTGGCATCTATTTTTACTTCTCTTACTTCTTCATCTTCCAAAAGCAAATAATAGTCAAATAGATTTACTACTGCACAGGCATGATTTGGAATAATCAATAATTTATCTCCGATAGCGAATTCATCCGCAGGTTCGTCAATTATGCCATGCTCTTCGGACACTCTTGAAATTTGAGACTCTTTGCCGATTATTTTACCATAGCCTTGGATATTGTTGTTTCCGTGAGCTCCTTTGTCTAAGCCCAGTGCTTTTGAGCCTGCATCTAAGACTACTCTGTCTTTATGCACGCCGATTACTGATGCTACAACGTAGAGTGCAGGTTCGTCCTCTGTGCAAGAACCCAAGCTTACTTGCATATTGTCATAGAAAATATAATTTCCGGGGCGAAGCTCAGACATATGCTCTGTTTTGCGAAAGTGGCGAAGTTCAGGAGTTGAACCTATGCTAGCAGTTGGGCATTTAAAACCTTCCGCTTTGAGTGATTTAACTAAATGGCTCATTAGCCTGACAGATTCTTTGCTTATATCCACAATTTCGTCTGTATTATGAGCAGCATAAACGCTACCAGCGTGAGTGTAGATACCTTCTAGATTCAAATTGTTAGTATCTAATATTGCTTTAGCAAGTAAAATGATTTGCTCTTTGGTAGCAATGCCATTTCTGTGTAGTCCTGTGTCGACTTCTATAAGTACATCTAAGAATATATCGTTAGCTTTAGCTACAGCGTCTGCTTCTTCTATATGCTCTAAAGAGTCTACTCCGAAAGTGAGTTTGTCTACAAGTTTATGGATTGCGACGATGCGTTGGTATTTTTCATCGCCAGTGATAACGTTTGCTATTTGAATATCTTTAATGCCTGCTTTAGCTAAGCAGAGTGCTTCCTCAGTTTTTGCACAGGCAATGCCCACAGCTCCTTTGCTAATTTGAAGTTTAGCAAACTCTATTGATTTATGAGTTTTGAAGTGAGGTCTTAGATTGATAATTTTATTTTTAGCTAATTCTTGTGCAAAGTCTAAATTTTCATGCATTTTTACCGAATCTATTAGAAGAGACGGTGTGTCGATTGATTGTAAAGAGAATTTCATGTTAAAATCTCCAATTTGGCTTCAAAATTGCTTGATTTCGCATATTGAGATACGAATATTTATTATGGGTACGCTAATGAGAGCAATATATATATTTTCTATCATATTACTATTTGGCTTTTTTGCATCTTGCTCACCGGTACGTTCCAGACATTATTATGATGATACGCAGAAAAAAGCAGAAAAAGAAGAATTATCTCGTGAGGAAGAAAATATTGAGACAGAAAGTAACTTTGCGGATACACGTTTTTTAGACACTGCTGTGGTTATTATGCCAATCGCACAAAACGGCACTCAAAATCGTAGCTTAAATGATTTCTTTAGCGATGCAGTTCGTGATTTTGATAAAGAAAACTACAATACCGCTTGTAGCAAATTTGATGCATTTTCAGGTATGTTACGTAAAAATGATTCGCTCTATTTTGAAACAATGTTTTACAAAAGTGAATGCAATATTTTAAATAATGAACTTGGCTCTGCCAAAAACATACTTGAAATGCTTTTAGAAGACAGCAAAACACCTGCTGCTATCTATGAGAAAATCTTAGTCCGACTTGGTCAGGTTTATTGCATTACTGATTCTAAAGATAAAGCAGAGGAAATGTTTTCTCGTCTTAAAAAGGAATATCCTAATTCTATATATTTGAAATTAGCAGATTGTGATGTAGTGGAGTAAATAATAATGTAGCTTTGAGTTTGCAGAAAGCAAATCTACAAACTCAAATACAAAACATTATCACTATTTTTAAAAACCGGGGTCATCATTTTGCTGGTCTTGCGGTATAAAGCGTTCTTCGTATTCGAGAGCTAAATTCGCAAAGCGAGCGTACTCTTTTATGAAGGCAGTTCTTACTGTTCCAACCTCACCGTTCCTATGCTTTGCGATGATTATTTCGCCGGTATTTTCAGTTGGAGCACCATCTTCGTAAGTTAGTTGTCCATATCTTTCAGGTCTGTTAACAAACATCACCACGTCGGCATCTTGCTCGATAGAACCCGATTCCCTCAAATCTGAAAGCATAGGCTTTTTATCGGTTCTGGATTCTACAGAACGGTTAAGCTGTGCAAGAGCCATGACAGGAATATTCAATTCTTTTGCAATCTGCTTAAGCGAAGATGAGATGATAGAAATTTCTCTTTCCCTAGATTCTGATTTTGGAGCGTGTACTAACTGAAGATAATCGACAACTACCATAGAAATATTGTGCTCAGCTTTTAATCTACGGCATTTTGCTTTGAGTTCGGTGATAGTAACCATAGGGCTATCATCAATAAAGAGAGGAGCGTCAGCAAGTGTCCCTAATCCTTTGATTATCTTCTGATTTTGCTCTTCGTTTATGTATCCGTTTCTAATTTTTGATTGATCTATTCCTGACTCAGATGAGAGCAAACGCATAACAAGTTGAATGTTTGCCATCTCTATAGAGAAAAAAGCGACAGGCTTTTCGTAATCCACTGCCATATTTCTAACTACTGACAAGGCAAAAGCGGTCTTGCCCATAGAAGGTCTGCCGGCGAGAATAATTAAATCTGAATTTTGGAAACCACCCAGCATTCTGTCAAGCAAATCAATACCGGAGGGAACGCCCGGCAAAGAGCTTTTATCTCTCTCTCTAAGGTGTGAAATGACATCATAAGCTTCTTTAGCCATTTGCTTCATGGAAAAAAAAGAATTATTTACACGTTTTTCGCCGATACGAAAAATAGCCGCTTCAGCCAAATCAATACAGTCAAATGCGTCTATAGATTCATCATAAACCTGGGTCTCAAGCTCTCCAAGAGTTTTAATAAGAAATCGTTTTAGATATTTTTCCTGAACGATACGGGCATGAAACTCCACGTTTGCAGCAGTAGGCACAGAATTATTTAGCTCTGCAAGATAAGCAGGGCCTCCAATTTTTTCTAAAACTTTTCTTGCTCTGAGTTCATCTGATAAAGTAACAATATCTACCGTAATGGCTTTATCAAACATATCAATAATTGTGGCAAAGATAAGTCTGTGTTTTTCTTGGTAAAAGCTATCTTCATCCACAACTTCCATAGCTTTTGCTATGGCTTGCCTGTCGAGCATCAGACCGCCAATCAAAGCCTTTTCGGCTTCGATAGCATTAGGCGGAACTCTGCCTTCGATAGGTATATAATTTTGTTTGTGGACAGAAGGTTTATTGTAAGTATCTATTTGCATTTTTTTACCTTTGCATTATTATGGGATGCAAGAAAACAAAAATTAGGACTTAAAACAATATATTATTTGATGTGTTAATATATTGTGGATTATTTGACGAGTTGTCCATAGGAATAGAGGATAATTCAAAATTGGAACAAAATTTGATTGATTTATTAAATTAGAGATAATATACACTTATCTCTTAGTCAAATAGTCTCTGAATAATATAGAAATGCACAATAGTCATATAAATATATTATATTATGTAGCCTCGTGTTTTATACTTAACAAAATCATGTAAGAAATCGAAATGTCAAAGAAAATCCTTGTAATTGATGATGCAGATTTTATTCTAGAAAGTACATCTACTTTATTAAACTTCGAAGGGTATGATGTATATACCGCTTCAGATGGAATCGAAGGTGTCGAAAAAGCGAAAGAATGTAAGCCAGATTTGATATTATGCGATATATCCATGCCCGGGATGGATGGCTATGGAGTGTTAGACACAATTCGAGCAGATTCCTTAACGGTTACTACTCCTTTTATTTTTCTGACTGCTTTTACTGAAAAGCCTAATATGCGTATTGGTATGGAAAAAGGGGCAGACGATTTTTTGGTTAAGCCTTACACTAGAGATGAACTAATTGCTGCTATAGATGCGCAATGGAAGAAACACGAAAAATTTCGTGATAAAATTGACGAAGAGATTACAAAAGTAGAAGAAAGTATTACTTATTCTTTACCTCATGAATTTAGAACAGTTTTAAATCAGGTTATAGGTACTGCTCGATTTATTAAGGACGAAGCTCTAAAGGGCTCGATTAAATCAGAAGAGCTTATGGAGTTTACTGATGATATTATAAAATCATCTGAAAGACTAAATCGGATAACAGAAAACTTTTTGATTTATGTAAAAGTTGGTGTGATTGTAAATAACCCCTCAAGGAAAAGATCTCTTTTAAATGAAAGATTAGATGAACCTGTAGCAGTAGCTTTTGACATAGCAGATTATGTTGCTAATAGATATAAAAGAAAAGATGATTTAGTGCTAAATGCAAATGCAAGCGGAGTGCAAGGTAAAATTGCATCTGAAAGTTTTCATAAAATACTTGACGAGCTCATGGATAATGCTTTTAAGTTTTCAAGTTATGGAACTAAGGTGTCGTTAAATGCTTTTCTTGAGGAAGACTATATCAATTTTGAAATAATTGATAATGGTAGAGGCATGAAAATAGAGGAGATTGATAACATTGCTGCCTATAGGCAATTTGAAAGAAAAATATATGAGCAGCAGGGTGTTGGTCTTGGTCTTGTCATTGCTAAAAAGTTAGTGGAAGTCCATGGTGGTAGTTTTAATATTACCAGTGAAGAAGGTAAGTGGACTAAAATCTCTTTGACTATTCCATGTCAAGTATCAGAAGAATAGTAAAACAATTTATAATTTTTGACTGAGGGTATGTTTATATAAATATATCCTCTTTTTTTTATTATTTTTGGATATATAATAACTTGAGATGTTGTGAAAGATAAAAATTATATAAATTTTCTCTCTGATAGATTTTCAAAGCCTGAAAAGCGTAAGTTTTTCTTTGGGTTTACCAGAATGGTAGCTCTAATGAGTGTAATGATTGGGTGCATTGCTCTAATTATTTCACTTTCTATTTTAGAGGGTTTTGACTTAAAGCTTCGGGATAGCGCTTACCGATTTACTTCGCATATTCATATCAAATCTTTTGCCGAAGAGCCTTATAATAATAAAAATGAAATCATCACAAGATTGAAAAATGACTTTGATTTTGTGCTTAAAGCGAAACCTACTTTGCAAAAAGAGGGGCTTGTAAGAGCCGGTAAAAATCTGGAAGGTATAGTAATCAATGGTTTTGATTTTTCGCAGGATATAACAAATATCAAAGAGTTTATAAGTGTTGGGGATGCTAAATTTACTTCTTCTTCAGCTAATGAAGTAATAATCGGTAAGGACTTGGCTGATGTATTAGGTGTGGACAGAGGCGATAAAATTGTCATGTATGTGATACTCACCAACGGTAATAACTCAATGCCTGACTCAAAGATAAGAAAGATGACAATAAACGGTATCTATGAGACAGGGATGACTCAATATGACAGGAATATGGTATACGTGCCTTTTCAGATGCTACAAGAACTTTCGGGCTTAGCTACAGGTGAATGTACCGGGTTTGATGTTGCTATAAAAGATGTAAAGCAAGCTCCAATCAAAGCTCTAATATTAGAGAAACAAATGGGCTATCCGTTTTATTGTTTATCAGTTCAGCAAATTCACCGTTCGCTCTTTGCATGGATTGATTTGCAAAAGGAGCCTATCCCTTTGGTATTAGGTTTGATTTCTATTGTGGCAGTGCTTAATATTATTACTATGCTACTTATTACAGTTGTAGAAAAGACAAAAAATATTGGCATCCTACGAGCTTTGGGCATGCCGGGTAAAAAGATATTAGGTATATTTATACTGCAAGGAGTCAAAGTTAGTTTTGTAGGGACGAGTTTAGGTTTAGTTATATCCTTTGTGTTTTCTATACTGCAGCAAAACTATTCTTTGATTAAGTTAGACGGAGAAATATATTTTATCGATGCTATGCCGGTAGTAATTATTCCTGAATATTATGTAGTAGTTTTTATAATTTCTATGCTTCTTGGTCTGATTTCAACTCTAATTCCTGCCGCTATTGCTCTGAAAATCACACCATTGCAAGCTATCAAATATAAATGATAGTCTAACTTATATGAATCGCCAGCCAGACAGTTTCGCATGTAGTATCTGTATAAACAACTCTATGCTTGCATTGCTCAGGTATATAGAGGTAATCTCCTTTCTTTAAGTGATGCGTGATGTTATCATCGCAAAATAGAATGGCTGCTTTGCCTTCTAAAACAATGACCCACTCTGCTTGCTTCTGCAAATAAGCTTCATTTTCGGGGGTGGTTTGTCCTGAAGAAACGATACGTTCTATTTGTACATTTTTATGATTGAGCAAATCCTCAAAGACTTCTGTGTTTGAGTTTTTGGGGATTGAGTCGAAAATATTTTTTATCATAGATAGACCTCAAAATAGAGAGTTTTGATTATTCTCTTTTGTATTATATTCTATTTTAAAATGTTTATAAGCCTGCTCAGTGGCGACTCGTCCACGCTGAGTACGTTTCAGAAAACCCTGCTGAATCAAAAAAGGTTCGTAAACTTCCTCAATAGTGCCTGCCTCTTCTCCGACAGCAACTGCAATAGTGCTCACACCCACCGGTCCACCATCATACTTTTGAATAATGGAAAGCAGAATTCGTTTATCCATATCGTCTAGGCCATATTCGTCTACATCCAAGGCTGCCAGCGAAATTTCTGAAATTTCTTTAGAGATTGTACCATCACCTTTTATCTGAGCAAAATCGCGAGTCCTTCGTAATAGCCTATTTGCTATACGAGGAGTACCACGAGACCGGGACGCTAGCTCCAATGCCCCTTCTTCAGTGATAGAAACACCTAAAAGCTGCGCAGACCTGAGCACCACTAACATAAGTTCTTGATTGGAATAGTAATCCAATCTATTAATTATACCAAAACGAGAACGTAGTGGAGCTGTAAGAAGTCCTGCTCTTGTGGTAGCACCAATCAGAGTAAAGTTAGGAATGGATAACTGGATAGTGCGGGCTGAGGGGCCGGAATCAATCATAATATCTAATCTGAAGTCTTCCATAGCTGAGTATAGAAATTCTTCGACAATAGGGGAGAGCCTGTGTATTTCATCAATAAAGAGGACATCACCTTCCTCCAGATTAGTCAGTAGCCCTGCCAAATCCCCGGGCTTTTCTAATACAGGACCGGAAGTAGTTTTGATATTGCATTTCATTTCTTTTGCTATGATATGGCTTAGAGTTGTTTTACCTAAGCCGGGAGGCCCTGTAAGAAGTACATGGTCTAACGATTCGCTTCGCTGCAGAGCTGCAGCAATGAATACAGAAAGATTGTCTACTATTTTCTTTTGGCCTGTGAAATCAGAGAAAGTCTGAGGCCTGAGTGATCTGTCTAACTCTTCTTCCGAAAGCTTGTGAGGATTTGTGAAATCCGATCTATTTATATTTTCCATCTGGATACGCTAAAGTCCGGTACTAAAAATATAAAGATAGTTAGTTAGGAGGAATAATCAAAGGAAAGAATATATTTTGAATTAGTACCGTTATCAAAACATACAATAATGACAAGGGATGTAATTAATTAGCTAAAAACATAAAAATATATGATATGATATAGATTTAAAATACGGTAGTGTAAAGTAGAATAATAATGCAATAAAAACATAAAAAAATACTATAGATATGAAACATAACAAAAATATATATGTTATTGATGTGACAGATAAAAATAAATATAAGTGGCATGAAAGTTCTAATATGCCTGTATAGTAGGATACAAAATGGAATATAGTATATATAGTGTTTTGCAAGTAGAATATAAACTATAATAATACCTAATATAATAAATTAAAAAAATTGTTAAAAATAGAAAATTTAATCCTATAAATAAGAAAAAATTGCTAAGTTGGCTATGCTACTATCTAAAAATAGCGTGTATAGAAGATTTATAATATATATAGTTGTTTAATATTTAAATTTCGAGGTTGCATGAAAAAGTTCAATGTGTTAAGTGCATTGTTAGTGTCACTCGTTGTCCTTTTAAGTTCACCTAATGTAATGGCGGTGGATTTGAATGATGTAGAGGTAACAAGTTACAATGGAGATTATACTCCAATTGCAGGTACTGTATTAGGTACCGGTGATACTGAGGGATGGAATGTGGAATTGCCGTTTGTTTTTGAACACGATGGCGGAGAATTTACCGGAATTAGAGTAACTTCTAATGGTACAGCTCAGCTATATAATGATTCGAAACCAAGCACAACAAACGGAGGTTACTATTCGATTTCAGATCCCAATATGCTCGTTCCTATGGGTGAAGATTTAGATTGTGATCCGGGAACCGGCGATATCAGATGGGATATAATTGGTACTTCTCCAAATCGTACATTCGTAGCGGAATGGAAGACTGTTAGATATTGGGGTAATTCGGATGGATGGACAAATAGTTTATCGTTTCAGTTGCAACTTGATGAAGGTAGCAATATAATCAGATTTGTATATGGCAATATGTCAGATCTTGGAGAGGGTGGTTCAAATAATTCTATTTGTTTTGTCACAGGTAATGACAAATCAAAATATATCAATATAGAACCTACTTCAGCTGCATTTGTTGTTCGTAGGGATATTGCTACAAAATTCTTAACTGAAGATGTTGCATCATTGTTCCCTACAGGAAAAACAATTGAATTTGGGTTGACAACACCTATTCTAATTTCTGAATCTACAGATAATAATGAGCTTTGGAAAATAGGTGAAACATATCCTGCACCTTCTATCGAAGTATTGCGTTTAGCCGATATGCCTGATTTTGTGATAGATTATACTTTACAGAATACAAAGACAGGTGAAGTTGTCTATAGAGCTACTAACGAAGGTGATGCTACTACTAATACTTTCACTCCAAATCCTCAACCGGTAGGCATGAAAGAAACACTTGCAATCACTCATGCAATTGGTAAAGCTGCATCTTATGACAGAGCGAATCCTGATTCGGATCTTAATGATGGTAGCTTTGATTTGATTACAGATGGTGCAACTATCGAACCAGGTAGGTATGAATTAATTTGTAAGCTTATTACAATAGGAAGTGATAAACCTGCTCAGGTTATTACTAAAAATGTCCAAATCGCTTTGGAAAACGACCTTGCTGTAAGCGATGTAAAATATCCGAGAAAAGATGGCAGGTATTTGATTAATAATATAGTTCCTCTTCAAGTCAGAATGAGAAACTATGGTACTGCAGATATCACTCAATTTAATGTAACAGCAACCATATATGATGCTAACAATGATAAAGTAGTTTATGGTCCTGAAGTATACGATTGGCAAAATACATCAAGACCACTTCACACAGGTGATTTTGTTTCAGTTGATTTTCCTAACTTCAGAACTATGACTCCTGCAGCTCATGTTGGGCAATACTATGTTGTATATACTTCACAGTTGCTTAGTGATGATGATGATATGCCATCAAATAATAATATTGGTACAGCTGTTTCCAGAAGACATTACTTTGATATTGTATATGATGTAGAGCCGGGGGCAGTATCTGTTGAAGCACCCAATGCAAACGTATTTGTTGGCAGACCTTTAATACCGAGAGCTAAATTTATTAATAATGGTATTGTAGATTTGTCTAACGTACCTGCAGTATTTACTATCGTTGGTCCATTGCCGTCTACAAACGTAGTGTACCAAGACGAAATGAATATACAAGACTTACAAGCAGGTAATTATAATGTGACTTCAGTGCCATTTATTGGCGAATTTATTCCTGAATTGCCTGGTACTTATAAATGTGTTGTTAGTATTAATAGTCCTAACGATAAAGATAAAACAAATAATACAGTGGAATCTACCTTTAATGTAGAAACATTGATGTCAGGTACGTATACAATTAGTGCAAATGGCACTGGAACAAGAAACTTTATATCTATTAAAACTGCTTTAGATATGCTATTCTTAAAAGGCGTAGATGGACCGGTTACTTTTGAATTGTTAGATCCAAATTACGAAATAGGTAGTTTGAACGTAGAAGGTCCTGCATTGGATATGTCTTCAAGAATTATTGGTGTTAGCGATGCAAACACTATTACTTTCAAACCTTCTGATGCTCTTTCTACATCTAAAGCTAGTATCAATTTCAATTTGAAATCAGCTAATGGTATTGGTATCTATATTGCTCAGAACTTCTCTCCACGTAATACAAATGCTGCCGTACATGTCGTCACAGACAGCAAGAAAAACAGGTTTGCAAATTCTGGTGGTCATATTGTTTTTGATGGTGGCAGCCAAAAATCTTTCAAATTTAACTTAGAAACTAAAAATGATAAATTTGCATCTGTATTTTATTTAGGTTCTGGTGCTTCTGATTGTCAAATCAAAAACTGTATTATCACCGATGATACTCCAAACTTATCTTCTTCTCTGCCTTTAACTGTATATAATGCAGGTTTGGGTGCTTTTACTCAAGAAGCAGACCAAAGAAGCAACACTGCCTACTACACTGCTGCAATTGTATTGAGATCAGTTGCTCCGTTGTATGACAAAACTAACTCAAACTTCTTTAATTTGGATACATTGACAGCAGACAATAACGTCATTGCTAATAATGAAATTAGTGGCTTTGGTTATGGTATTGCTTCTATGGGAACAGGTTTGTTATTCGAAGCAGGAAGTGTAAACAAAAATACAATGTTCTATAACGCAAATAACGTATACGAATCAAACACTATCAGCAATGTTGGCCATGCAGGTGTATTTGTTGGTTTTGAAGAAGGTTCTGAAATCCGTCACAATAGAATTTATGATGTGCAAGGCACTTTAGTAGCATCAGCTTGCGGTATCGTTGCCGGTGGTGAAGCTGACAGAGATATGTTTGGTTACAACACTGTCGGTCTCAAAATCTTAGGTAATGAAATTAGCAACTTGTCTAATGCAAATGAAATCTATGGTATTAAAGTTGACCAAGCTCCTTCTATTGTAATTGAAAATAATGCGTTTTCTTTATATCCTAAAGCGGACGATAATATTTTAATTGCAAATAACAGCATCTGGCAGTTAAATGCTCAAGAAACTTACACAACTAGAGTTGGCGTTGCTGTGTTCTCACAAAGAGCTACAAAAGGTAACTTCCAAAATTCATCTATGCAAGCTTTTCAGCCTGACTATGTTGTTAGAAATACTAATGTAGTAAACAATACAATCGTAGTAAATGGCGATGATGGTGTTGTAAATTCAGGTTCTGTAATTGGTTTGGCTTTGCAGGATAACAGAAATGCAGTAATCAAAAATAATGCTATTGCAGTAATGGATAATGAATTTTCAGAAAACTGTTTAGCTTCTACAGCTTTGTACTTGCAAAATGGAGATGTTAAAAACCAGAATGTTGTTTCTGACAGAAACGTATTTTGGACTAATAATTCAGCTTCAACTATTGCAAGAATGGTTGAAACAGATGAAGCTAATGCAATCTTAAATATGGGACATACTACAGAATATAACACACTTAACAATTGGATGGTGTGGTCCGGACAGGATATGAACTCTGTTGAATCAAACTTTATGACTGCTTATGAATTTGTAGGTGCAGCTCCTCAAGCATTAAGAGTAAAATCAAATCCATTACCACTTAATTCGGTATTGAATAACAGAGGTGATAGAGTTGAGTTAAACACTACTGACTTGCTTGGCAATGCACGTGGAGAAGCTGGACAAAGATATGACATCGGTGCTTTAGAATTTAATGGTAGATCTTATGTAAGTGACGTAGAAAGCACTACAATTTTAGAACCTGCCGCTTTTAAAGCTAATGATGGGACTGAATTTGGAGATGCTGAATATATAATGACATCTCTTCCTTTATCAGTGAAAGTAAGAGTTCGCAATAATGGTTCATTGATGCAACAAAGTGCAAAAGCAAACTTATCAATCTACAGAGAGCTGCCAAATGGTGACTTTGCAGTATCTCCAGAGTATGTAGAAACAGTATCATTTGATGTAACAACAAATGAAAGTACAGATGTAGTGTTTGATTTAAATGGTAAATTTGAGCCAAAAACATACAGCGATTTAAGACTAAATTCAAGCTATGCAGCATCTGTTCCAAGCAAATTTGTAAACATGACAGCAAATGTGACACCAAGATACAAAATAGAAGTATCTGTGGAAAATGACGAAGATAACTATAACAATATCGTTTCTAAAAACGTTCGTTATTTTATTCGCCGTTCTTGGTTGAGATTATTAGTGACATCAGAAAATGTAAATGCAGATTTAAATAGTAATCCAACTCAAGATGTTATTGCTTCTGCTTTAAATCATAGCAAACTTATTGAAGGTTTGAATTTGTTAGGCTGGGATGTTGAAATAGATCCTACAGCTACAGATATTGAAAATGACAGATTTGATTATGATGTTTTAGATAGAAACAGCTGGGAACCAAGAGCTATTGAATATTCTCCATATAATTCAGTAATCTGGTCAGACGCAAATGACACAAAAACAGTAGAAGACGGCGAAGTAGCTAACACTTTAACCAGATTCCAGGAAATGGATTTGAATGAATATATTGCTGCAGGTACAATCAGTGTTAAGAAAAATCTAATCTTTGCTTCTCAAGAGTTATTGAGAAATGAAGCAACAGGCTTTTCACAAAAAGTATTTGCTGCATATAACAGACCGGTAGCAACTCCTGACATCATTGATTACTCTAATGTAACAGGCATGAGTATAGGTCGTAACTTAGTACACTTTATTACTGCAACTAACTTTACAGGTGATGCTGCACCACAACCTGCGTTAATGACTATGACTCAAGATATCGAAGGTGTTGCTAAGTTAGGTTTCTACTATACAAATGTAGCTTCTGGAAATGCTAATCTGCCTGAATCAGAAAAAATCCACACTATAGGTACAGTATCTCCTAAAGCTAACAGAATCCTACTCGGTAGTGATTGGAGACACTTTGCTGATATTGAAAAAGTTTTACGTTCATTGTTTGACTTTGCTGAAGCAAATGGTGGAACTATAATTCCGGTAGAGTTAGTGAACTTTGATGCAAATGTAGTAGATAATAAAGTAGTCTTAAACTGGGCAACTGCAAGTGAATTGAACAGTGACAGATTTGAAATAGAAAGAACTACTGCAAATAATGGCTTCGATGGTTTATTCGGAAGAATAGAATCAGTAAATGCAGCAGGTAAATCAGGCAAAGTGCTGGATTATAATGCAGTTGACTACAATGTCGAATTTGGTAATACTTACGCATACAGATTAAAAATGATAGATCGCGATGGTAAATTCGAATATAGCAATACTGAATATGTAACATTGGAAGGTGCAAACTCTTTGGCAATCAAAGGCGTTACTCCAAATCCTGTAGTTACAGACGCAAATATATCAGTATCTGTTTATGAGTCAGCTGATGCAGAAATGTATTTAGTAGACATGAGTGGAAAAGTAGTAGCTAATGTATTTACAGGTAACTTAAGTGCCGGCAGTCATATCATCAAGTTGAATGCTGCGGACATTGCATCCGGTAACTACACTTTAGTTCTAAATTCAAACAATATTGTAAGAACAATTACAGTCAAAGTTGTAAAATAATATATTTGAATAATATTACATAAATCAAGCCCTATAACTTCTTAAAAGTTATAGGGCTTTTTGTGTTAAAATCAAATATTCCTGCTCAATCCGATTAAACTTCAAAAAAATGATTACAGAGTCTGAAGTAGTTCTAAAAAAATAGATTTGTATAGTGATGATTGGACAATCATTGACCAAAAGAATAAATTTAAAGCTTAATACAATGTATATAATCGTCAAATATAAAATCAAAGCAGAATGGATTCAGGAAGAAGGCAATAGTGAAAACTAAATCAGTCATAAAGATAAAATAAAAATAATAAAATAGTAAAAATGTAGTCAAGTTGCAGATATATAAAGGCATATAAGGGAAATCGTTCTGCGTTTAAATAAAATAAAATTGACATTAAATGTAACATTTTGCAAAAAATATTGTTCTCTATACAGTCGTAAATGTTATATTGAGTAATTATAAGTATTAATATTTTAGATAAGAATAATAAAAAGCTATGTAATGCCATATATAAATAAAACTTATATAATCAGATGCTAGATTAAATACAAAAAACATGGCAATACTCAAATAAATTGAACTAAACAAGCTCTAAGAGCTTATTCAGATAAATTTTCAATTTCAATATGCTATTTAATAACTATTTTTCAAAATATTCAGGGACAATAGTATGTCACTCAAAAAATTTCTTGTTTCTATGATTGCATTGTTTGTAATTATAGGGAGCGTAGAAAGTCTCAAGGCTGATCCTTTACTAACTAAAGTGATCAACGAAAGTAATGGTTCCTATGTGCCTATAAGTGGTACAGTATTAGGCTCAGGGGATGATAACGAATATAATTTCAATTCTCCCTTTACTTTTCTGTTTGATGATGTAGCAGTAACAACGCTGCGTGCATCTGACAATGGATGGTTGGCTTTCAACAATACGACTTTGGGAAGTTTAAGCATGACGCCTACTTCTTCCGCAATGGCAGTTACAGCATGTAACGAAGATTTAATGTCAAATAACGCTACAAATGCTGGTAATGTAAGCTGGACAGTAGAAGGAACTGCTCCAAATCGTATCATTACTGTGCAGTGGAAAGGCATGGTTTATTTTGGAAATGCTACTCCAAATATGAACTACCAAGTTAAAATAAATGAAGATGGAGAAGTATCTTTTGTTTATGGAAGTGGAATGAATAACGTGGCAATTGGAGGTAACAATTCTATTGCTTTTATGACAGGTGCTTCTACAGCGAATTATATTAATATAGAACCGGGAAGCCCAAGTACATTTTACTATAGTAATGTTAATCCAAATACTGGTCGTTTATTGACAACTGCATCTGCACCGTTCTTACCAAGTGGCAAAACTTATTCAATGAAAAAACCTTTGCCATCTCTTACTTCAATAACACCTCTTGCAGGTCATATATTTGCACGTGGCTCAGTATTTCCTGCTCCTAGTGTAACTCTATCAAGAGAAGCAACTCAACCTTCTATTAGATTAGAATATCAAATTATAGACTTGAAAACACAAGTGCCTATATATATTGCTTCTAAAGAAGGTGATATTAACACAACAACTATTAATCCTAATCCTCAACCTGAGGGAGAGGACGTTGTTTATACATTTACGCATGCCTCTGGTGTAGCAGCAAAGATGAATCCTGCAAGCCCAGACGATGCAGATAACACAGGTGAATTTGACTTACTAACAAATGCTGCTAATATCCCTGGTGGAGAATATATTGCAATAGCTAAGTTGATTGTTCCTGACGAAGATAACTTTGAAGAAACAATACAGCAGAAGTTTATCGTTGCTCTTGAAAACGATTTATCTATCACTACAGTTGGTAATCCTAAACCAAAAACAAGAATCAAATATTTGATTGATAATGTAGTTCCATTAGATATCAGAGTAACAAATATTGGTTTGAATGATGTAACTTCTTTTGATGCTACAGTGAAAGTATACAGAAACAATACAGGTACTTTAGTATACGAAGATCAATTCAGCTGGTCAAATCCTAATAATCCGATGAGTACAGGCGATTATTATAGTGTAGACTTTTCACCATTTAGAACTCAAAGACCATTAGTTCAAGTCGGTGATTATAGAGTTGAATATTCTGTGGTTCAAAAAAATATCATTGATGATGAACCAAGTAACAATATTGTGCCAAATGCCAGCCAAAGTGATTTGGTATTTGAAGTAGCTTATAATAATGAACCTGCAGTCTATTCAATTAATGCTCCGGTAGGAAGTATTTATGTAGATAGACCAGTTAAAACCAGAGCTACATTTATTAATAACGGCGTATTAGATTTGACTAATGTTAATGCATCGATGACAATTACAGGCCCAATGCCAAGTACAAACATTGTTTATCAATCTTCAACATTAGTTCCTGAACTTCAGTTTGGTAAATATAACACAAACTCATTCCCATTCCCTGAATCACTAACTATAACAGAGCCGGGACAATATAAAATAACAGTATTATGTAATCACACTGGTGATAAAGACCTTACTAATAATAGTATGGTTTCATATTTTACTGCTATTGATGCAATGTCTGGTACTTATACTATAGGTAACACTGTATCGGGAACAAGAAATTATTCTACTTTCGAAGATGCAGTAAATGACTTATATACAAAAGGTGTTAGTGGCCCGGTAGAATTTGAACTTACAGATCAAGTTTATAACATAGGAAGCAAGTCTAATGCAGATTTACCTTCTTTAGATTTATCATCTACTATTATCGGCGCAAGTGCTGAAAATACTATTACCTTTAAACCTTCTCAAAGCAAAGCAGTAACCAAAGGTTCTGTTAATATCAACTTGCGTAGTGGTAACGGTATCGGTATCTATATAGCTCAAAACGTTGAACCTGCTCAGCCAAATGCAGTAGTTCATTTGATGAGTAATGATCCTAACCGTGACGATGCAAAACGTTTTTATTCTAACTCTAAAGGTTTCATCATTTTTGATGGTGGATCTCAGAAATCATTCAAGTTCAACTTGGATACAGACGAACCGTTTAAAGCAGTTTTCTATTTAGGTAATGGTGCTTCAAATAATACAATCAAAAATTGTCTTCTTGAAGGAACAGATGCAGGATCTTACAAATGTTCATTACCATTGACAGTTTATTCATCTGCTCAGGGTGGATTTAAATATGAAGCAAACAAACGTTCAAATACATTGACTTATACTGCTGGCGTAGTAATGCGTTCAACAGTTCCTATTAATGCAAAATTCCAAGCAAATACAGATCAGTTGGATACATTAGTAAATACAAACAACGTAATCATGAATAATGAAATCAGTGGTTTTGCTTATGGTGTAGCATCAATGGGTATTGGTCAGTTATTAGTACAAGGTACTGGTCATAACGAAGAATTTTACAATACAGCTAATGAGATAAGCAATAACGTAATCCACAATGTAGGTCGTGCAGGCGTATTTGTAGGACATGAAGCAAACTCAAACATAGCCAGCAATAGAATTTACGATATCGAAGGCGGATGTTTAGGTTTGGATGCAGCTGGTATAATGGCCGGTGGTCAGTCAGCTCGTGGTTACTTCGGTTATAACAACCGCATGGTAAACATCATGAACAACGAAATCAGCAGCATAAGCGGCAGTGGTATGGTAAGTGGTATTCGAGTAGAACAATCACCACAACAATTAGTAGAAGGTTCAATCTTAACAACATTCCCAATCAATCCTGAATCAATGGTTATCGCAGGTAACATCGTATGGGAATTGTTGCCGAATGATGCAAATACAGCAAGAGCAGGTATCTATGTGTTTACACAAAGAAACAGCTTTGATGTACCTTTTATTAGTGAGTATAGCTCAAGAAATGACGTAATTGCTAACAATACAATCATAGTAAACGGTGATGATGGCGTAATGAATACACGCGCAGTAATGGGCGTAGGTCTTCAAAACGTAACCGGAACATTGCTTAAAAACAACGCAATAGCAACAATGGATAACGAATATGCAGAAACATGCCCTGTTTCAGCATGTGTATTCTACGAAGGTCCATCAATGATGGAAGCAGGCATTACATCAGACAGAAACGTATACTGGACAGAAAACTCAGAATCATCAGTATACCGCTGGATAGAAACAGATGCAAACGGCAATAAATTGTCAGACGCAGCAATCAACGAATACAAAACATTGCCACAATGGCAAGTGTGGAGTAAAACAGATAAATATTCAGTATACTCTAAATTCATGTCAGATTATGAATTTGTAGGAACAAACCCACAAAACTTACGCGTAAAATCCAACCCAATGCCATTGAATTCAGTATTGAATAACCGTGGCGATATCATGGACGAAACAACAAGTGATATCACAGGTAAAGTAAGAGGCTCAGCAGGTCAAAGATATGACATCGGTGCTTTAGAATTTGGCGGACGAGTATACGTAAGTGACATGGAATCTACAACAATTACAGCACCAGCATCATACCGCTCAACAGAAGGTACGTTTGCAGATGCAGAACATATAATGACAGAAGCTCCTGTAGAAGTAAAAGCAAGATTGCGTAATAACGGAAGCTTGTTCCAAACAGGTGCAGAAGTAAGAGTAGAAATCTACCGCGAATTACCAACAGGAACATTCGGAGCAGCACCGGATTATGAACAAATGGTAAAAGTAGATGCAACATCAGACGAATATGTAGACGTAAACTTTATGTTAGCAGACGGTAAAGGTTTAGAATTTGAACCTGAAACATACGCAGACTTGAGATTAAATCCAATGTATGCAATGTCAGTACCGGAAGTATATTCAGAAATGACAGCAAACGTAACACCACGCTACAAAATCGTAGTAATCACAGAAAATGATGAAGACAATACAAACAACGAGACATCAAAAATCGTAAGATTCTTTGTACGTCGCTCATGGATGGACATGCTAATCAGCAGTGAATATGTAAATGCAGATTTGAGCAACACCCCAACAGAAACAGAAATCGCGGGTAAATTAAATCATGACCGCGTAGTAGAAGGTTTAGGTTTTGTAGGCTGGCATGTAGCAATTAATCCTAATGCAACAACTATAGTAAACGATACGATAGATTATGACGTATTTGACAGAAACAACTGGGAATCAAGAGCCGTAGATTACGGACATTATCGCACAGTAGTATGGTCAGATGCACATGATCAAATGGACGATGCAGACGTTAAATTGTCACGTTACGAAGAATTGGATATCGAAAATTACTTCGCGAACGGCATGTCAACAGATAAGAAAAACATGATATTAGCATCACAGGAAATGATACGCAATAATGGTATGATAGCAAGAGACTTGTTCCGTGCAACAGACCATATTAAAGCAGATCCTGAAGTGATAGATTATACAAAAGTAACAGGAAGTGCAGTAGGTCGTAACTTGACAAACACTATTGCGCCAACAAACTTTATGGGTGATGCAGCACCAAATCCAGCATTAGTAGACATTTGGGATGGTGGCGAAGGTAATGCAAAATTAGCTTACTACTACACAAATGAACTAAGTGGGACAGGCACATTGCTACCTGAAGATAAAGTAATGGGTGTAGCAACATCAACAATCGGAACAAACGTATGTTACTTAGGTGCAGACTGGCGCCATATAGCAGATATCGAAACAATGTTAAGAAGTGTATTTGACTTCGCAGAAGCAAATGGCGGCATCATAATTCCAATCGAATTGGCAACATTTGATGCATCAGCAGTAGGCAACCGCGTAGACTTAAACTGGTCAACATTGTCAGAAATCTCAAGTGACAGATTTGACGTAGAAAGAACAGAAGTAACAGATGGCTATGCAGACTTATTTAGCAAAATAAGTGAAGTAGCCGCAAGTGGCACAAGTCACTCAACACGTAACTACAATACAGCCGATTATGGCGTAGAGTTTGGTAAAAAATATGCATACAGACTAAAAATGATAGATCGCGACGGTAAATTCGAATATAGCCAAATCGAAGAAGTTGAAATCGACTCACCAAATGGTCTAACAGTAAGCGAAGTATTACCAAATCCTGTAAGCTCAACATCTAAAGTAAAAGTAAATGGCGCAGTAACAGCAAACATTTACTTGAGCGACATGAGCGGACGCAAAGTAGTAGAATATGCAAATGGCAGCTTTGAGGGCAACGAAATCGTAATCGATGCATCAAACTTGACAAGCGGAAGCTACACATTGGTAATCGAACAAGACGGCGTGGTAATCACACGTAACGTACGCGTAGTAAAATAATCTATCTAAAATAGATTTACTTCAAGCTCGGCATGAAAGTGCCGGGCTTTTTTTTT
>JBFHIJ010000013.1:0-84616 GCA_041596515.1 Chlorobiota bacterium | reverse complement strand
CAACATGAATGAATTAGACATACAAATTCTTAAACATATTAGAAAAATAATAAGTCCGGAATCAGTAGAAAGTGATCTGATTTCTTACAAATTATCGGCTTGATACACTTTTTTATTTTACACACAAAAAAAGACTTGACCTGGTAATTCCTATAGTCTCGCAGCTATCTTCAAGGGAAATCAGCTGGGGAAGTCTATTTGTTTTCGTGCAGATATAGATGCTTTGCCTATCTCTGAGAATTTGCAAGTAGATTATGTCTCTAATAATTCAAAGATTTCTCACAAATGTGGGCATGATGGTCATTTAACTATCCTACTCAATCTTGCAGAAAAGCTTCAGTTTCGAAATTTTTGCGGAACAGTAGTTTTACTTTTTCAGGCAGAGGAAGAAACAGGCACAGGAGCTGCAAAAGTATTAAATGATTCAAGATTCTTGGAACTGAATATAGAAAGCGTTTATGGTTTACATAATTTACCGGGATTCAATGAAAATAGTATTATAGTCAGAGATGGGGCTTTTGCTTCTGCTTCAAAAGGATTAATCATTGAGCTTTTTGGTAAGAGCTCGCACGCTGCAGAACCTGAAAATGGGAATTCTCCTGCCATAGCTATGACTTCGATTATCAATACATTAGTAACGCTTCCACAGAGAAATACTAGCTTTAATGACTCAAATTTGGTTACTGTAATTCATGCGAAACTTGGTGAAGAGGCATTTGGTACTTCTCCCGGCGATGCTGTTATAATGGCAACACTTAGGTCTGATTCGGAAATAAATATGTCAAAGATGACTAAGGATATTGAAAGAATCAGCCATGGATTAGCTAATGCGTTTAAGCTAAAGTGCAATATATCTTACAAAGAGGTATTTCCGGCTACTTCCAACCATTCCAGCTCAAATGCAATTGTAAAATTAGCTGCAGAACAATTGGAACTTCAAGTAATTGATAAAGAAAAAGCCTTCCCATGGTCCGAAGATTTTGGACACTATTTGAATTTTGCAAACGGTGCTTTTTTTGGTTTAGGTGCAGGGCTAAATTCGCCAAGCCTACATAATCCTGAATTTGACTTCAATGATAACATTATAGAAACAGGTAGTAATATGTTTTGGGAGATATTAAAACTAGAAAACGGAAAGATTTAGACGAATCAATATCATGGACTCTATCATATTGATTTTCGTAAAATATGATTAAACTTATACCAGAGACGCCATTATAGCGCCTCTACCATATAATATTTTATTTTACACCACTGAAAGTGAGGTTAAAACTTCAGATATTCGTACCATTTTAAGAATAGCTCCCAAGTGGCGTTCACATCTCTCAGGCAGTATTCTGAAATAGTTTCCACTTCTCCTGCTCGGTATAACTCACCAACCATTGAGCCATCTACGCCTTTCTCTTTTGGTGATGTAATACCAAAGACGCGAGTGTAGTAATCAAAATTGAAGCGTTTGGTAGCAGCGTAAGGAGATGGGCTAAAAAAAGTAAGCTCATCTATCAAATCAATGTGATTTGGATAATTGAATTTGGTACCTGCCATTAAGTTTCGTGACGGTCTCACTCTTAGGATAGCACTTCTAAGCATTAAAAACGGAGCATCGAAATTTCTGCCATTGAAAGAAACTAACTGAGCATATTTATATTTTGTCAAAATCTTCCAAAAAGCTTCCATTAATCGCTTTTCGCTATATATATAACATTTATTACCATCAGACATTATTCTTTCTTCAGGCTCATCTTTGTCATAACCCGGAGCAGTCGAAAACGCAGCACAACTTTTTATCTCCCATTCTCCCTCCTGATTGCGCTCCATAAGCTGAAGACCTATGCACACTACTTCAGCAGTCAATGGAGTTAGCCCCATTTCAAATTTTTTCTGCTCCTTTTCTTCATCTGTTTCAGCATATCTTACTATGTATTCCTGCTGAGATTCTGAAAGTGAGTCCCAGTCCAAAGGTGAAGTTTCAATATCGAAAACTAAGTATTGTTCTGGTTTCATAGCTGTTACTTTTATATTTATTTAACAAAGATATTCAAGTTGATATACTTAATAGTATAATAATTCAAAGCATATATCATACCAACTTACAGATGCGTCAGATTACGTCCGAATTTCCTTTGAACGAATAGAACTCGTCACCGGCAATGATTATGTGGTCTATCAATGGGATACCAATTATGACACCTGTATCTAAAATCCTTTTAGTCAAATTCCTATCCTGAATTGACGGTGTCAAATTTCCGGAAGGGTGGTTATGTATTGCAATTATCGAGGCTGCACTCTCTGTGATAGCAGATCTAAATATCTCTCTCGGGTGTACTGTTACTTGATTTATCGTCCCCTTAGCTACATCAATATCCTTAATAATCTGATTTGCATTATCCAATAGTAGGACTTTGAAGATTTCTACATCATAATCTCTCATTTTCGGACCAAATATTTTGTATATAATCTCGGGGCTTGTAATCTTTTCTTTTTTGTCGATAGGTTTCGATTCTATTCTCTTTCCCATTTCGAAAGCAGCCATTAGAGTAATTGCTTTTGCATCCCCAATGCCTTTAGTCTGCTTGATTTCGCCTAAACTTCGTCGTGCTAATTTATTTAAACCTCCATATCTGCCTATCATCTCCTGAGCTGCATCAATGGCAGAAAAACCAACTGTCCCGGAGCCAATCAGAATAGCAAGCAACTCGCTATCTGTAAGAGCACTTTTACCATACTTCATGAGTTTTTCGCGAGGTCTGTCTTCTTCCTGCAATTCTTTAATAGTAAAATTCTTTTTCTGTATTTTATATTCCTCACCCATCAACAACTTCTCCTACCCACTCTGCATACTTGTCATGTACTTGGTCAGGCTTTAATGCTATTATTTCAGGGACATCATAGCTATGGAGCTCAAGCACTTTCGTCCGAATTTTCTCAAAGAGATGACTCTTAGTTTTAATCATCAGTAAGGATTCTGTCTCATCGCAAAGCTTACCCTCCCATTCATAAATTGAATTTATTTCCGGAAAAATGGAACAACAAGCAGCTAATTCGTCTTTAATCAATGCATTTGCAATACTTTTTGCCTCTTTACTATCCTTACAAGCAATATAAATAAGAGATATATCAGTAATTTCTTTCATTTTTGCTCCGATATTTGTAAATTATAAGTCTATGTCGTATAAGGATGAAAAGTATTATGGTAGAATTACTAATATTTCACCTGCATATAGTGGCAGCTGTTTATGCTTTTGTAAAAAATTTTCAGAGTCGAAGCTCAAAAGACGCTTTTTTGGCTCTGGGAGTCATTGCCTTAGTCTTTGCTATTGGCTGGGCAATGACTGGAACCCTTGCATATTACATCTATCCGCAAAAATGGAATTCAATGTATTTTAATAGCGACTCGCTTGCATTAGTACTATTGATTATTCCGGAAATATTCTTTTTCAAATTGTTTTTTCTTCAGGATCAACCGGAATTAGATACTATAGAATCATAAATACAAACGGTAATGTTATGAATATTAAAATAGAAAAATTACAGGGCAAATCTGATACTAAAAAGTTTATTAAATGCCAGAAGCAGTTTTATGTCAACGAACCAAATTTCGTTACTCCTCTTATGCTAGATCAAATGGACGCTCTTAACACAGAAAAGAATCCATTTTATCAGCATTCACAGATTCAATTATTTGTTGCAAAAAATGACAATAAAATTGTTGGACGTATTGCAGCAATAGTTAATGACTTGCACAATGAAACACATAAAGACAAAGTAGGCTTCTTTGGCTTTTTTGAGTGTATAGATAATATTGATGTAGCCAAATCACTTTTTGCAGCTGTAGGTGAATGGCTAAAAACACATGGAAAAACTAAGATGAGAGGCCCTGCCAACCCTTCCTTAAATGACACATGTGGTATTTTAGTCGAAGGCTTTGACACCCCTCCTGTAGTTCTAATGCCATATAATCCTAAATATTATGATAAATTGATAAAAGATGCCGGTCTTCCAAAAATTATGGATCTTTACGCTTATGATCTTTGGGTAGATAATTATCTTACTCCCAAAATGGAAAGAATGCAAGGCATAATTCGTAAAAGATATGATATAACAACAAGAAACGTTAACTTTAAAAACAAAGAGCAATTCAAAAAAGATGTCGATACATTAAAGTCTCTTTATAACGCAGCTTGGCAACCTAATTGGGGTTTTGTTAAGATGACTGATGATGAATTTGACCATTTAGCAAACGGCCTTAAAATGATAGCTGAATCAAGTCTTGCTTTTATGATAGAATCTAAAGGCAAAACGGTTGGCTTTGGTCTCGGCATTTTAGATATAAACCAAGTATTAAAAAATAGCCCTAGTGGAGCAACTATACCGGGCATTTGGCAGCTTTTAACTAAAAGAAAGAAAATAGATTCGTTCCGTATAATTGTACTCGGAGTTTTACCTGAATATCAAAAAACCGGAATAGATGCAATATTGTACTATGAATATGGTTTGCGTTGCAAAGCTCTTGGGATGAAGCACTCAGAAGCTTCATGGATTTTAGAAAACAATACAATGATGAACAGGGCTCTAACTCAAACTCTAAATGGGAAACAATATAAAACATACAGAATGTATGAATGTAAGTTGTAGCCACGAGTATATAAGATTTTTAGATTTTAGTTTTCGTAAAAAAAGTAGAGACCTTCCTAAAAGCGTCTCTACTTTTTTCAATACCTGTTTCCCCTTTCTTTAACTACAAGTCTATAGCTAAACCACCCAAAGATGTTTCTTTATAGATAGATGGCAAATCATGACCGGTCTGGTTCATAGTCTTTACAATTTTATCAAATGAAACTAAATGACTCCCATCCGATAAAATCGCATAAGTAGAAGAATCTAAGGCTCTGGTAGCACCAAAAGCATTTCTTTCTATACATGGCACTTGCACTAATCCGCCAATGGGATCGCAGGTGAGTCCAAGGTGATGCTCCAAACCCATCTCAGCAGCGTATTCGATTTGGGTAACTGTGCCACCAAATACTTGAGCAGCGGCACCTGAAGCCATTGCACAGGCAGTACCTATTTCGCCTTGGCATCCAACTTTTGCACCGGAAATAGAAGCATTAAATTTAACTATATTACCAATTATACCTGCTGTAGCTAATGCCCTTAAAATTTTCTTTTTTGAAAAATCATAATCATGACGCAACATATATAATGCTGCCGGTAAAACTCCACTGGAACCGCATGTAGGAGCTGTTACTATCTTGCCGCCGGACGCGTTCTCCTCTGCCACAGCCAGAGCATAAGCAAAAGTAAGTGAACGTCTTTTTAACGAGCTTCTATAGCCTTTTGCCTTTGCATAGTAGGACGAAGCCTTACGTGAAAGGTTCAGACCGCCGGGGATAGTGCCTTCATCATCCAAGCCTCTACGCACAGAGTTTTCCATAACTTTCCAAACAGTCTCTAAATAGTCCCAGATATCGCTATCTTCTCGAGATTGGACAAATTCCCAAAACTGATTCCCATATTGCCTACACCAACGCAATATTTCAGTCATATTAGTCAAATCGTATATTTCCTTGACATCTTCTTTCATCTTTCCATCATACAGCTGACCGCCACCAACACTATAAACTATCCAATCGCCTTGTGTGTCACCTTCATCATTAAGAGCTTCGAATTTCATGCCGTTGGGGTGATAATCTAACTCAATTTCCGGTCTGAATACAATTTCTGTCTTTTCTTTGCTCATTTCATTATAAATAGCTCTGTCAGTCAAGTGACCTACACCTGTAGCAGCCAAAGAGCCATATAATGTTACCCTATAACTGCTAACTTCAGGATATCTCTCCCTAAACATTATGGCAGCCTTTCTTGGGCCTATGGTATGGCTACTTGAAGGGCCATTCCCAATTTTGTATATTTCTTTAATAGATTCCATTATTTTCATCCCTATTATTGCATTTTGCAATTTATGTAAAAAATAAGTATCTCGATTAGGGAAAAAAAAGACTGTTTGTTTTTTCACATAAAAGAAAGAAGACGATAACTCAAATTACTTTCTCACGGCTTCTTCCAGTAATGTTAGAGTATGTTTGGTTGCATCTAGTTCCGCATATACTCCTATTGGCAAGGTAAACTGATGAGGGGTATGTCCTATCAGCAAACCTGAATAGCAGGGAACATCAAGAGGTTTAATAATATTATCTAAGACTTCAGCTTCATCATAATCCCATGTAGACCTACTTGTCCCGGGCTCACAATCTTCACATTTACCCCATACCAATCCTTTTATATTATCAAATTTGCCGGCAAGCTTTAGCTGCATAAACATTCTATCTATACGGTATGGACTTTCTTCTACATCTTCTAAACATAAAATATGCCCGTCCGTTTCTATTTCATAAGGAGTACCCATCAAAGAGGAAATAATTGACAAGTTTCCTCCGATTAGTTTTCCTCTTGCTATTCCCGGCATAATTGTTCGGCAAGGATACTGAGACCTTAATCCAATTTTATCTGCTGGATTTTCTATTTTATAATTTTTAGCACTTCCAAGTATTACATTCGAGAAACTATTTGCAGTTTCCTCTGTGAACTCTGAAAGGAGAACAGGACCGTGCAACGTTACCAATCCGGTCATTTTATAGATGGCAAGCAGGATAGCGGTTATATCACTATAGCCAATCATTAGTTTAGGATATTTTAGTAAGCCTTCATAATCTATGCTATCGAGCAAATGACAAGAACCATAGCCTCCTCTAATTGCCATAATAGCATCAATTTCAGGATTATTAATAAAGGAATTAAAATCAGATACACGCTCTGATTTGCTCCTTGTCTTATAACCACTGCCTTTGATAAGATGTTCTCCCCAAACCGCTTCAAACCCAAAATATTTAATGATTTCTTCAGCTTTTTTTATATCTGCTGGCGAGCTTACAGAGCTTCCGGGTGCAACAATTCCCACTTTACTTCCATTTTTAATTGCATTGGGCTTGCTATTTACACTTTTTTTGATTTTATTCTTATTTGCATAGAGAGCAGAAGGCAGAAAAGGTAATGCAGCCATAATACCAACAAAATCTCGCCTGTTCATATTTTTCTCAAAATATTGATTGATGTAGATAGTTTTAAATAAAAGGGAAAAAATACTTAATAGCAACTGATTTCTTATTAGTATTTTACATTTTTATAGAAAGTATCTTCCTTTTTTGTTTTCCCAACGCAAAAAAACAGAATAATATCGGAATTTGAATATGGAACTTTTATTTGAGTTTGAACTGGAATACGACGAACAAAACGACTTTGGTAAGGATCCCCAAAAGGACTGGCAGTTTTTAGCCTCTGAGATAGAGAGATTAGATTCTGAAATTGATATTCCTTTTGTCGAAAAAGCATTTTGGTATTGCGTAGAAATGCACAAAGGAATAGATCGTAAATCCGGAGTGCCATACTATACTCATCCTTTCAATGTTACTTTAGTATTGTTACGCGAATTTACATATCATGATACTAATTCTCTTGTTGCCTGTTTGTTACATGATGTGATAGAAGATGTGCAAGGTATCAAAAAGCATCATATTGCTGATTTATTTAACCCTGATGTGGCAGAGATAGTTGATAGTGTTACTAAAATATCTCACCGAGAAATGAGAGCCAATGTAGAGAATGTGCAGCAAACTAAAGAAGTAAAGCTAAAAGAGAAAGCAGAGACTTACAGAAAGCTTTTTCTAGCACTGGTTAAAGATATCCGTGTAATTCTTATCAAATTTGCAGATAGACTGCATAATTTAAGAACTTTGCACTATATGCCTGAAAACAAACAAAAAGAAATAGCTTTAGAAACTCTCAACTTTTATACGCCTTTAGCTCATAGACTTGGTCTAAATAAAGTCAAAATGGAGTTTGAAAATCGCTCTTTCTTCTATTCTGACAGAGATGCTTACGAAGCAATCAGAATGGCTCTTACTGAAAAAAGAAGAGACTTCCTTGACTACATTAAAGTATTCTCGGACCATATTGCTAATTCTCTTAATGAACATCATATAGACCATATCCTGACTATAGTCCATAAACATGAATATGAAATATACCAGATGCTGGAAGATGGGCTTAGCATAAGCGATATAGATAATTTTTACTCCATGGTAGTGATAGTAGACTCCGATGATGTAATGGAATGCTACCGTGCTCACGGCGTGCTTGCAACTGCATTTAATACTATCAAGTTTGTTGATTATATTTCTAATCCTAAAATTGACTGGTTTAAAGCTTTAAAAACTGAATTGTTTGGTCCGGATGGGAAACGTGTCGAAATTCTGATAAGATCACAGGAAATGGAAAAAATCAGTGAGGAAGGCTTTGCTACACAATTCTCTTTGCGTTCCGGCAGAATTAGAGCATTGCAGTTCAGCGATGAAGATATTACTCTATGGGGTGACTGGATGCAGGATATGATAGAAACTGAAGGCAGAAGGGCAGCACAAATTATCTGGGAAGCAATAAAAGTAAACCTCTTCGATTCAGAACTTAGTGTCTTTACAAAGGAAGGCATGACTATTACGCTACCCAAAGGTGCTACACTGATAGATTTTGCTTTTAACAAAGGCTATAACTGGGGTAAAAATTTAATCACAGCAAAAGTAAACGGTGTGCTTAAAGATATTACTCATAAGCTAAAAAACGGCGACCAGGTAGAAATCATTACTTCTCCTAATATGGCTCCTAAGCCGGAGTGGGAAAATAGTGTTATTTCTCACAAAGCTGTAGTCGCATTACATAACTACTTTAAAGCTCATCCTATAGAAACAGAACCCAAAAAAGAAAAATCTAACTTTATGGCAAAGTTGGTGATTAGTGGCGATGACAGAGAAGGTATGCTAACTGACATCTCCAGTGCTATCGGTCAGAATAATATTGTAAGAATCAATCTGGATACTTCAGGCACTAACTTCGAAGGTGCTATCATCGTAAAAGTGCTTGACTCAAGGGAGTTAAACCAGATTTTTGCAAGATTACTGGGCGTCAAAGGAATTAGCTCGGTAGAGAAGTTTGAGGAAGCATAACGGTAGTTTTTTATTCAAATATTTAGTTTCATATATTTTATAATTTAGGGAAAAATGCAAGTACAGATATTCGGCACTAAAAAGTGCAAAGACACAGCTAAGGCAGAGCGATTTTTCAAAGAAAGAAAAATCCAGATTCATTTGGTAGACTTGACACAAAAGGCTATGAGCAAAGGTGAACTTAATAATGTAAGAAGATTTGTGCAGCTTGAAGATTTAATTGATAAGGAAGGCAAGCAGTACAAAAAAAGGAATCTTGAATTTATGACTTACGACTTAGAAACTGAGCTTTTAGAAGATCCTTTGTTACTTAAAACACCTATTGTCAGATATAACGGCAAAGCCACATGCGGCAACGAACCGGACACTTGGAAAAAATGGATTGAAGAAGCAAAGTAAAAATATAATTCCACTTCCGTGGTTGATTTTGGGCAATGCACTGCTAGGGCTGTTTGTGTTGCTCTTTTCTTATATAGAAATATCTCAAACTAAAGAAGACCTTAAGCAAACGGTAGTCGGTGAAGCAAAATCACTGATTTATACTATTTCTAATAGTGTTAACTTATCACTTAGCGCTTCGGTTCAAAGTGAAGAAAATCTATACTATAGACTAAACGCACTTAAATCACTAATCCAAAATAACAATAATATAGCTACGCATCGGTTGGAAGAATATGGTATTGATAGTTTATTTATTACTGACGAGACTGCATCTTTGCCGGACTCTATATGGATAGCAGATGAATATGATGACAATCTCCAATGGCATATATTCAACACCGGCAAGCAGATTATTAACTTTGGTATAAAGCGATCACGTCTATTGGAATATAGAAGAAACGTCGGCATAGGAAAAATCATGCATGACTTATCTGAAAACGAAGACATAGTTTACTGCGTTTTGCAGGATACGATCGGCATTGTAGCTGCATCTGAAAACATCTTAGAACTAAGTCGCATTTCTCATGACAACTTACTTTCAACAGCTTGGTTTGATAATAAATTCTACTTTAGAGAGACCTCGTTTGAAAGAAAGGATATTATAGAATCTATAATTGCGACAAACACTATACAGGGTAAATACTTAATCCGCTTAGCCCTCGACACTAAAAAATCTATGGATATTTATTCCAGATCTGTAAACAGGACTGTGTTAATTGCTATCGGTATGTTTATTACAGGGTTTATTCTTATCAACTTTATTGTAAGTAAGCGAAGGATGCTAAGTCTCGAAGAAAAACACGACATGCTCCAGCACAATCTTGATATGATAATGAGCAACATCACAGATGCCGTTATAGTCATAAACAAAGACTATACTTTCCGCTTTTTTAACAATGCTGCAAAAACTCTTCTTTCCATTCAAGACAACAACTGCATCGGCGAATCTTATGACAAAGTTTTTCCTAAAGATGACTTTGGTATAAAGAGTATCGAAGTTACTTCAGTAAAAAGCTCCATCAACGAAATTAAGTTAAGTTCCGGCGGCACTGAAAAAGACATTGTCTATAGCATATCATTTTTAGAATACCAAAATGAAACAGACAATATAATTCTTATAATCAAAGACTTGTCTGATATTAGGGCTCTAAAAGAAAAGCTAAGACAAAAAGATAAAATGATAGCTATGGGGCATTTGGCTGCCGGTGTTGCACACGAAATACGTAATCCGCTAAGCGCAGTTAATATTATAGCCCAACGCTTTGAACTTGAGTTCTTGCCACAGGAAGACAAGGAAGAATACTTACAACTGACAAGAACTGTGCAAAATGAAATTAGCAGAGTAAATCAAATTATCAAACAATTTCTTGATTTTGCGAAGCCCAACCCAATTAGTAAACACCCTAATGATATTGCTGATGTTTTGAACAATATAATTTCCTTAGTTTCTCCACTTTGTGAAAAGAAAAATATTCACATTGAAACAGAGCTTTGCAATCAACACATGGAGCTGGATAAAGATAAAATTACTCAGGCAATACTAAACCTTTGTAACAATGCAATTGACGCAATGGACAATGGAGGCAAACTGACCATAAACTGTAAGTCTACAAATAATAAACTCCAAATATTAATACAGGATACAGGCGAGGGAATCCCAGAAGAGCATTTGAATAAAATATTTAATATATACTTTTCTACTAAGCCTAATGGCACCGGCTTAGGACTAAGCATAGTGTATCAGGTAATCTCAGAGCACGGCGGCGACGTTTCTGTAACTTCAACCCAAGGCATTGGTACATCTTTTATTATAAATCTTCCTCTTTAAAAATTACTTTGAACCATCTTCAGAATGCGATGTATAAGTAAGCAAGATTTGAGACATTGCTTTTGAAAGATATGATATTAAAAAAAATATACATTTATGCTTTTTTACTTTTTATGGGAGTCAGCTTTTTACAAGCCGAAAGCCCGCAAAAAGTATATCCGCTCACAAAAACGCTGCATAGCATTGAGTGGTTCAAAAAGCAATCCAATTTATGGCAACGTAAGTTGAACTCCTCTCCTCGCGACGCAGAGGCATGGGAAAACTATTACATGGCAGAACGTATGGTTAGGCTTATCCAAGATGGAGAAATTAAGCTAAAAGCCGCTAATTACGATATGCTTAACAACATAGTCGATAGAGCCAGAAAATACATCGACGGCACTTATGAATTCTATTATATAAGCTATCTAAACTCCGGTACAAACTTTATTGATAAAAATGTACTAGATAAGGCTTATAAACTAAATCCTAAGCGCACGGAAATACTAAAAGGCTATATCTGCTATTATGAATTTATAAGAGATACCGGACAAGTTGCGATTTATGCACGAAAATGGTACGATGCGCAAGATATATCACCGGGCATTTTGGCATATAACTATAATCTTTTGATGTCATTAGATTCTAATGCCATACTATTTACAGCAAGTGACAATGATACTTATCCGATTTGGCTTCTGCAATACGCAAAAGACTTTAGGACAGATGTAACAGTTGTTAATATATCCCTGGCATCTAAAACATCTTATTTGTCAGCATTAACAAATGAAATAAACATAGTGCCTTTCAAAAAAGGTCCTTATAACTATGACAGTTATAATGATTATGTTGCTGAAATGATTAAGCATTTTGCAAAAACTTCTAAACAAAAGCCTGTTTACGTTTCCGCAACTTTGCCAAAGTCTATACTAAAAAGCTTTTACAGTAAGTTATATATAGAAGGTTTAGCTTTCCGAATTAGCGAAAAAAGTTATCATAACTATGCAGTGCTCAAACAGAAGTTCGAAGATAAGTTCGTAACTGATTACTTAGAAGTGGGCATACATAATGATCCAAGTCAATCGGTTTTAGATAAGCTTAATTATAACTATCTTTTTCCTATGATTAAATTATATGAGCTTTACGGCAAAAGTAGGTCAAGAATACAATCGGCAAAGCTAAAAGAAATGATATTAAATATAGCAAATAGAAGCGGATTTAAAAACGAAATAGCCTCAATTTTAAATACTCTCGATAACTAAGGCTTGGGTACGGTTAGACTTTTATGCAATTGGGTAGAAAGAAATATAAAGATTTAAGCGACGAAGAGCTGATGACGTATGTCCAAAAAGGCGAAAAGCAAGCCTTTGATGAGATATATAGCAGATACAGTAGTAAGTTGCTTTTTTATCTGTATCGCATGCTTAATCGAGATGAAGAAAAATCGCAGGATATACTGCACGATTTATTTATAAAGGTCATTGACAGACCTGAGTTATTTGATACTACAAAAAAATTCTCTACTTGGCTATATACTATTGCTACTAATTTATGTAAAAATGAATATAGAAGTCAAAATGTAAGAAGCATTGTCTCTAAAGTAGACGACCCGGAAATATATGGTTCAGAAGGCGAGAAGTCTTCTTCCTCTGTTGATTATTCTATCTTTATGAACAGATTAGAAGAAGAGCTAAGCCAGCTAAGCGAGCAACACAGAGAAGTCTTTACCTTACGTTTTCAGGGAGATTTGTCGCTTAAAGAGATAAGTGAAGTGGTTGGCTGTCCGGAAGGTACAGTCAAGTCAAGATTATTTTATACTTTGAAAAAATTATCGACTAATATGTCGGATTTTAAAGAGCTTTTAAAAAATTAGCAGGTGTTTTGATGTTAGAAAACAATACCCCCGAAATCGTTTTCGATTTAGCTCAATTTGGAAATTTCAAATCCCTTTCCAATGAGCAACAAAACATAGTAAGTCAGTATCTTTCCGAACAGGAGTTTGATAATATTTACTTACTAAGTAGTAATATGCAAGATGTTTTATCCGTAGATATATCCGGTTTGCAACCAAATCCTCAAATCAGACAGAATCTGATTGCAAAATTTCCATCTAAATCATGGAACTTTGATTTCTTGCGTAATATGTTTAATTATAAAATTCCGGTTTATAGGCTTGCACTGGGTGCCGCAGCAGCCTATGTAGCTTTGTTTATAATAACTCCGATGTTTGAGCAGTCAAATCCTACTCAGTTGGCAAATACACCTGTCATTCAGATAGATAATGGTGAACACATACAAAATGCTCGGAAATCATTCCCTGATATAACTTATGGTAAAAATACAAACGGCTCCACGGATGAGTTTGAAATTTTTACCGGTGCTTCAATGGCAGATGATGGTTTGCTAAAACAAGTACTGGAAGTAAGAGATTAATATTTTATAGAGCTATACCTGCTAAAATATAGATTCTATTCAGAAAACGATTGGCAATTATTTTTTTAGAGAGTACGCACCATTTTATGTGCGTCTCTCTCTAAATATATACTATACTTCTGATTTAATCCTCTTTCTTTGCTACAATTAAATCTCTTTTTATTGATTTATCTACTAAATGCTCAAATGAGCTAAATGGTTCTTCTTTTAGCACTGTAAACCCACTAGCTTCAAATATTCCTGTCAAGTCATCTTTACTTGCCACATAAGAATTCCAAGCTACTACAACTGAACCACCTTTTCTAAGTACATTGTGCCATGCAGGTAGAGCATGGGCAAGTAACTCTGATGGATTGCGAGTGATAGATGCATTTTTTTTGCCTCGTGAATTACCATGAGCTATACCATAGGGTAGATCGCCGACTATAATATGAAAAGAATTCTTTTTGAAGTATTGATCTACTTGCTCTGTGCTGCCATTTACTAAGGCAAATGTTTTGCGCAGTTGCTCGTTTTGAAATTCATCTTTGCTTCTGGCAAATTCGTACTCATGAATGTATGTTGCATCTGCTTTGCTTTTACCCGCAATGTGGCGTTTCTCAAAATCATGTTTATAGCGTTCTGTCTCAAGATACTTCTTGAAAAATATATTTGCCTCATGCACTGACTTCTGCTCTATTTCGACTCCGTAGACATCATGTCCCAGGATTAGTCCTTCAAACATTGTAGTCCCTTTCCCAGCCACAGGATCTAACATATTGAAAGCTAAATCAGAGGGATAGTCACTTACGAGCATAGCTACATTGATCATCATTTTTGTAAAAAGTTCATTAGTCTTTCCGGAATACTTAAGCAGTGAGCTTATTTTGCTATCTACATATTCATAGTTGCTCTTTTCTATTGGTAATAGTGCAACTTTGCTTTCTATTTCCGTCAATTCAAATAAAGTAAAAACAAAGGATAAACGAGAAAGCAGTAAAAGATCGGATGGTGTTAACGCCTGAGGATAATCAAATTTTAAGTATCGTACATTGCACAGATTGTAATCGGTAATATTCTCACATCTATTTTCAAACCTGAAGCAAGTAAGCTTTAATTCTGCAAGTGCTAAGTTAATTGAATTATTATAATAAACTCGATTATGGCCAGGGTTCTGTAAAATCAAATAGGTCCGCATGTCTTTAAAATATTAGTATATCTAAATCAATTATTTCAGATACAAAATAAACCATTTACACACAGATATGCAATATAAAATTAGTCAAATAAAACAATATTTATAAGTTTGCTATTATGCATAGAGACAAACTAATACTGACTCACAGACGTTTAATTAGATTAATAAATTTGGAGATGGTGTGAAGCACTGCTGGACATATATTTTATTGCTTTTACTGTTATCTGTAGGCTATTTAAATGCATCTAAAATAGATAGTTTACAAAATATGCTCGAGCAAGCTGAAGGTATACAAAAAGTAGAAATACTATATTCCTTAGCAGCTACTTACGAAAGGATTAAACCTGAAGATAGAAGTAAATATGCCAATTTGGGATATAATTTAGCTGTTGAATATAGAAATGACTCTTTGATTGCAGTTGGTCTTAAAAATATAGCCCTCAGCAAATACTATTTGAATGATTTTGACAGCACTACATACTATTTCCAAGTTGCATTAGAAAAGTACAAACAAAATCAAGATACTTTTGGTATTTCTGTTTGTCTAGGAAATTTGGGGATGCTATACCAAAATAATCTTCAATATAAGATGGCTATAAACTACATTCTTGAATCAAAAGAGCTTAAGGAAAACCTCAAAGATTCAATAGGTATCATTACTGTTTATCTTAATTTAGTTTCTCTTTATTATGAGATGGACGACACATATCAAGCCTTAAAATATAATAAGCTTGTACAACACTTGACACAAGTTGTTGAGACTTTACCTACTGAGTATTTTCCAAGCATTTCTTTAAATTTCGGAGCTATTTATCTAAGATTAGCACAGGATCAGATTTCACCTAATTTTCAAAGTATTGAAAATATTTTAAATCACAAAGAAACTTATTTACTTAATGACTCAGCAAAATACTATATAAAACTTTCTGAGGACAATTATCATAAGTCCTTAGATTATTTTGAATCTAATAATGATTCTTTGAATATAGCCCTAATTTTAAAGGGAATAGGGAATCTCTATATGACTCAAAAAAAGTTTCAAGATGCTATAAAAACATATATTAAATCAATCAACTACTTCCAAAATGCTAATATGCCGATAGAAGTAGCAAGAGTATACATTAACCTTGCCCATACCTATCTCAGAACAGATCAATTCAAAGAAGCAATTACTTATTATGAAATAGCAGATTCGATTGCCAGTCGATATGATTTTTTTGATGTAAGCCAAAAAGCGAATGAGGCTTTGTATAAATATTATTACAAGATAGGTAAAAAATCAAAAGCAATTGAGCCATTATTAAAGCTTAAGGCTATTTCTGATTCAATCAATTTTCAAGATATAAAACATAGATTAAACCAATTCAAAGCTCAAGAAACTATCAAACAAAAAGATTATCAAATACAATTACTCGAAAAAGACAAAGAAGTGCTGGCAAAAGAAAGAATAATTCTTTTTATATCTGTGTCAATAGTTATCATACTTGTAGTGCTACTTTATGCACGATTTAGATATAAAACAAAGACAAATAAATTATTAGAGAAAAAAAATATAACTTTACAGCAACTAAATTTAGAACTTGAGAAATCAAAGGAAAGTCTTACTGAAACTAATATAGCCAAAGATAAAATGTTTTCTATAATAGCTCACGACCTAAGAAATCCAATTGGCAGCTTCAAAATGATGGCAAATATGCTCTCTGAAGATTATGACCAAATAAGCGAAGAAGAAAGAAAAGAATTTGTAGATACTTTAAAAGTCTCTTCTATTAATGTATATTCGCTCATGGAAAATCTACTAACCTGGTCTCGCTCGCAACGTGGCAAAATAGAATGTAACCCGGAAGAAACTAATCTTTTCCGTTTAGCAGAAAATACTAAAAACAATCTAACGACGCAGGCTAATAATAAAAATATTTCTATTTATAATCTCATTAAACCCGAGTATTCTGCTTTTATTGATCCAAATTTAACCTCAACTATAATTAGAAATCTAATTTCAAATTCTATTAAATTTTCAAATGCACATACCAATATTACAATTGAATACAAAACTGACGAGAATAATTTTGCAATTATATCGATAAGAGATGAAGGTGTTGGTATGACACAAGAGCAAATAAATAAACTTTTTGAGTTGGATAGCAGTAACTCTACCAAAGGCACTAATAATGAAGAAGGTACAGGTCTTGGTTTACTTTTATGCAAAGAGTTTGCAGAGCTTCAGAATGGTTTTATTCGAGTAGAATCCCAAATACATATTGGCACTGTTTTCTTTGTTCATCTACCAAAATTTGCAACATAAAAACAGGGATTATCCTCTTTCAAATAAAGATAATCCCTGCACTTGAGGAAGTGATAAATATATGGTTATTATATTTTAGAAGTTAACTTCCACAAATTTCAGTCTGCTAGGACCTGCTTGAACTACTTCTAATGGAATGCCATCGGAATATAGTTTGAAGTTCTCTATATACCTTGAAGCAAGTGCGTCGTACTTATTCCAATACTCTTCTTTATTGCCCCATGCATTAGATGGTTCGAACACTTCTTCAGGAACGTTTGGACAAGTCTTTGGCACTTTAAATTTAAAAAATTTATCTATTCGATATTCAATATTATCAAGTTTGCCTTCCAGTACTGCATTTAGCATATTACGAGTATGACGAATAGAAATACGTTTCCCAATACCAAACTTACCTCCTACCCATCCGGTATTAACAAGCCAGCATTTGGAACCGTGCTTGCGCATTTTTTTCATAAGCAAATTGGCATAGAAATATGGATGATGAACCATAAAAGGTGCACCAAAGCATGGACTAAAAGCTATCTCAGGCTCTATACCTAATCCTATCTCTGTGCCTGCTATTTTAGACGTATAACCACTAATGAAGTGGTACATCGCCTGATTTTCATCCAATAGTGCTATAGGAGGCAATACTCCAGTCGCATCGCAGGTAAGGAAAATAATATTCTCCGGATGAGAGTCGACTTTCTTTTCAGGCATTGCATTTGGAATAAAATCCAGAGGATAAGACGCACGAGTGTTCTCAGTAAGAGAGTCATCTTCCAAATCTATTACGCGTGAAGCTGAGTCAAATACTACATTTTCTAAAATGGTTCCGAATCGTTTTGTGCATTCATGTATTTCAGGCTCTGCATCAGCAGATAATCGTATTACTTTGGCGTAGCATCCGCCCTCAAAATTGAAGATCCCGTCATCACTCCAGCCATGTTCGTCATCACCTATCAGGTTGCGGGAAGGATCAGCAGACAGAGTTGTCTTACCCGTGCCACTAAGCCCGAAGAACAAAGCAGAATCTCCTTTTTTACCAACATTTGCGGAGCAGTGCATAGACATAACTCCTTCATTTGGCTTAAGGTAATTCATCACAGTAAACATTGTTTTTTTGATTTCACCACCATATGACGAACCGGCAACTACTGCAATTCTTTCGTCAAAGTTGATTGCCATGCAAGTTTCGCTACGTGTACCGTCTATCATTGGCTCTGCCTTGAAAGAAGGTGAAGCTATCAATGTAAATTCAGGTATATGCTTTTTCAATTCGTCTCTATTGTCTATCGGGATAAACATATTTCTGGCAAACAGAGATTGCCATGCAGTGTCTGTGATTATTCTAATAGGTAGTCTGTAATTTTCATCAGCACCTACATAACAGTCTTGTACAAAAAGCTCTTCACCTTGTAAATACGCTTGCATCCTAGCTAACAAACCGTGAAATTTATCAAGTGGCATAGGCTTGTTATAGACTCCCCACCATATTTTATCATTACTGGAGGGTTCCTGTACGATGTACTTATCATTAGCTGCTCTTGCAGTCCATTTTCCGGTGTTTACCAATAGAGGGCCACCATTGACTATTTTAGCTTCACCACGAAATACAGATTCTTCGTATAAAGCCGCAGTTGGCAAATTCCAGTATACTCTGTCTAACTGAGACAAACCATGATTTTTTAGCTTAAATAGGCTGGCAAACTCATGTGCATGACTCTGAGCCGGAGTTTCAAATTTCAAATATTTTGTCATAGCCAATCCCTTACTAATTTTCTTTCACCAATATAAAGTTCGTTTGGAGAGTCCGGATCCAATACCCATTTAATCCTCTCAATGCCTTCTGTAATTTCTTTGATTGAGCCACACGTAGATAGCCTGAGGAAACCATCTTTTCCAAATTCTACACCGGGAACTGTAACTACTCTCACTTTGTCCAGCAGTAAATTCGACAGTTTAACAGAATCTTTTTCATAATAACTGAAATCTACGAAACAATAAAAAGTACCATCCGGCTTATAGGCTTTGACTCCTTCGAAACTGTTTAAATGATCCATCATTACATTGCGGTTGTTTTCTAAAGTAGCTCTTAAACTTTCTACAGATGACTGCACTCCATTAATTGCAGCAGTTGCAGCTTTTTGCACTACTACAGAAGGTCCTGAAGTCTGATGCCCCTGTATGTTTGTCATCACTTCTATAAGTTTTTTATTAGCCACAGCCCATCCAATCCTATAACCTGTCATAGCATATTGCTTAGATACGCCGTTTATTATAATCATTTTAGATGTTTCTGTTTTATTTTTTGCATACTTCCAAGCACTTATAGGTCTTTTGCCATCAAATACCAAACGATGATAAATATCATCCATAATCAAATAAATATCTTTCTTTTCGCAGTAGGATACTATCTCCGCTATAAAATCTTCAGAATACATTGCTCCTGTAGGATTATTCGGACTATTTATTATTATCACCTTAGTATAAGAGGTTACTACTCTGTCAATATCCTGAAGTCTCGGCAAGAAACTACCGTCTTCAGCGTGCACAGGTACCGGCACACCACCGCATAGCTTTACCATTTCCGGATAACTAACCCAGAAAGGAGCAGGAAATACAACCTCTTCCTGTGGATTTAAAATAGCTTGCAAGGCAACCATTAGCGCTTGCTTTGCCCCACTAGATGCAATTACATTTTCCGGCTCTACTTTTCTGTCATAAAAATCTTCAGTATATCGAATTATTGCTTGTTTTAGTTCAGGTATCCCGTCAGCAGGTGTATATCTGACTTCTCCTGTATTAATCACACCGGATGCAGCAATTAAAGCATCATAAGGTGCTTTTGACTTAGGCTGCCCCCCGCCTAGGTGAATCACCGGTTCACCTTTCGCTTGTAAAATCGCCGCTATCTCATTTAAACGAAGAGTAGCTGACTGGTGAATTGATTTTCCAATTAAACTGATACTCATAAGCATCCTGAAAATATATTGAGTAAATATGTGCTTTCCAAAGCATTGTTAAGGAAGCACAAAATCTACATAAATTTTTGTTTAATTCAATATATTTTTTTACACTAATCACTATTCCAATCAATTTTATAGTAATTAATTGTGTTTTTTAATATATATGATATATAGCATTTACTGTGTAGCCATTGCTAAATTATGGCTTATTTATAGTATTTTATATTACGGGAAAACAATATTTTGGATTTATGTATTGAGTTCTTAATAAACCGAGCTCCCTAATACAAACCCCGAGTTTGTATTAGGGGCATGGAATAAACAAAATAATATCATTGGAGCATTCAAACTGAAGACTTGTTAATTAATCAAAATTTCAAATATTTTCATCCTAAAAACGACTATCTTATTTTGTTTTTGAATTTGAAAAGAAAGTATACATCTACAGCTTGAAATTTTCGTAAGGTTATTTCGTGTTTTTATCATATATTGATACTTTTTTTCAATGTGCAACGCAGTACTAGTTATGCAACATACTTACTCCTTTATGTTTTTTATTATTAAGCCTTTTATTAATCGAGTCGGTTAGCATTGCAGTTCTTGTAGTCAAGGTAAAACATTTATTACATAATCTAAATATTAGTTTTTTTACCCCTCTATTTGGGATAAATAGCTTAATATTGTTCTATTCAAATAAGCACGGATTTACAAATGAATTTGATTTTTCTCGGACCTCCCGGTGCAGGAAAAGGTACCCAATGTGCTAACATTGTAAAAGATTACGGTGTGAGGCAACTTTCTACGGGCGAACTGCTCAGAAAGAATATTCGGGAAGGTACTCCAATAGGAATAGAAGCAGATAAATATATCTCAAAAGGCAATTTACTCCCCGATAATTTGATGATTAATATATTGAAAGAGGAATTGCAACGTGGGGACTACATCGAAAAAGGTTGTATCTTCGACGGTTTTCCCAGAACAGTGCCACAGGCTGAAGCCCTAATAGAACTACTTCATGAACTCAACACGCAGCTTGACGTAGTAATTGTTTTGGAAGTACCTCGAAGCGAGTTAGTAGAACGCTTAACTGCTCGCAGGACGTGCAAAGTATGTGGTAAGACTTACCACTTAAAATTTAATCCTCCAGAGGTGGAAAACTTTTGCGATGAACCATGCGGTGGAGAGCTTTTCCAGAGAGATGATGATTCTATAAGCACAGTACTTCAACGATTGGAAGTATATAAGAACCAAACTGAGCCTTTGCTCGAGTTTTATGAAAATCGCAAACAGGCCAACCGAATAAACGGAGTTGGCTCGTTGGATCATGTATATTCTAGAATTCAAACGGTACTTGCCGAAGTAGAATAAATGTATACAGGCTGACTTATATCTCAAGCAGCCTGTTGCAAGATAACTTTCAGTATACTAATCGAATATAAATCTGATTTTATTCGATTGTCTCACCCTACCTTACTTCAATAAAGTAAAATACATAGAGATTGTCAATAATAACTATCTTTATCAGAATTTCAGTAACTATCTTTATATCGAGAATTATACACTTTTAATATCAAGAAACATTTCATATCACACTATAGTAGATATCATTGAGCTTATATATTTAAATTTAGATAGAACAAATTTCCATATTAATTATATTTGTTATATATTTGACTATATAAAAAAGTATCATTTTAATGAAGGTGTCTTATATGTATCAATTTAACTCTATCTTAAAAATGCTGGTGCTTGCTCTTGCAGTTAGCTTCTTTGTATCATGCTCTGATGATAACGACGATAACAACGCAATAATTCCGGGTGGCGGTGGAGACACTGATCCTACAGGTACCATTGAAGCCAGTGAATTAGTAGTAACAGGTACTCTTAAACAATTTGACGTTATGACTACAAATGACTTTAATGACTGGAACTCAGGCAAATGTTCAATGGTAGCATATATGGGTGTCAACTTGCCGGATTACAAAGTAGGCGAAGGAACTGTGCAAGCTGATGGCTCTTATTCTATGACTTTACAAAAATCTATGAAGAAAGTCCACATATCTACTTTGGCGATTAGCTTTAATAATTTAGATTTCTCTCCTGCAGATTTAAGTAAAACTATTGCCGGTATATATTTTTATGCTGTCGTGGATGGTGTAGAAACAAGAATACACATGGACGCTCCGGAAGGTAATGAAGAAAACAGATCTATTGAGTATTATTATAACTTCTACTCTGCAGACGGTCATATTTCAGGTACTGTTACTAATTTATCAGGTGAAGAAGTGATCGGAATTTATGATGTCAACTGCAAAAAAGGTTGGAATCTTATTTCTAATAATAATATCACTAAAAAAATTCAGAATGAAAATGCACTGCCTTCAACTGCAACTGCTTATATCTATAAATTCTAAATATCAAAATAGCTTTTATATTTTTCCTAGCATATACCTAATCGGTATATGCTTTTTTTATTTATCCCAAGTGTGAGATAAAATAATATTTGCATATATTAACACCGTTAATTATATTGTGTGTGTTTATATGTTAAACAAACAAGAAAGAGATTGACTATGGTTAATCAGCTCAAACAGGATAATATCCGCAGGATATTTATTCAGGCGGCCAAGAACACCTTAAAAAGTGAAGGTATCAAAGCTCTTAGCGCCCGAGAAATAGGGAAAGCAACCGGCTTTTCTTATGCGACTATCTATAACTATTTCAAGGATATGAATGAACTCTGCGAAGTTTGTATGCTCGATTTTTTGGAAGAATGTAAAGAGTCTGTATTAAGCTCGACTATATCTACTGAAATAAAGGATTTGCTAAAAGCTTATGCAATGTTTTTTGTTCAGTATCCGGGCTTATATGTTTTAATTTTTACAGATCCTAACTATGCCGGTAGGTTCTATAATAAATTTTCTGAAAAAACAGAAGAAATATATAAAGCTATATTTGACGCCAGTAGCACCCAATATAAGAACCCCCACATTCCTGTACTCACTTTTAATGCTATTAACGGATTACTATTATCCTATGTAAACCGCTCTACTCCTACAGATTTTGAGGAGTTTATGGTACTATTGAAGGAACAAATGGAACTATTATCTATTTAAAATTGTTTATGGCAGTCGGTTTTATTATTTTATTTTTTTTGAAATCAACAAAATGAAAATGAAAAAAGTTCTTATAGTTGCTTATTACTTCCCTCCGTCGGGTGGCCCCGGTGTACAAAGAGTACTTAAGCACATAAAATATTTACCTGAATATGGATGGCAACCTGTGGTATTGACTGTTTCTAACGGCCAATACCCAGCCATTGATGAGTCATTAATTGAGCAAATTCCTAAGTCTACTATTATATATAAAAGTAAGATACTGGAGCCTTATGATTTGTATCGTAAGTTCACAGGAAAGAAAAAGGGAACTGCTATTGATGTAAATACAATCAAGAAAGAAGGCCAGAAAGTATCATTCACTGAGAAAGTTGCCGAGTTTATCCGTGCTACTTTCTTTATACCTGATGCAAGAGCAGGATGGCTGTTTACTGCCAAAGATGCAGTAGCTGAGATACTTAAAGAGCACAAAATTGATGCTGTTTATTCCAGCTCTCCGCCATATACGTGTTCCTTGATTGCTAATCATGTAAAAAAGTCAACTCATGTGCCTTGGGTTGCAGGATTTCGTGATCCGTGGACAGGATTTATTTCCTCTCCAAACCGTTGGTTTCTTCCTAAAATGATTGACAAGAAAATGGAATTTAACACATTTAATAATGCAGATGCTGTGGAATGTGCATGGCAGGGTATAATTAAAGATGCAATCGGAAAGTATCCTAAGTTGGATCAATCTAAATTTTTCCATGTTCCAAATGGGTTCGACTCATCAGACTTCCCTGAAGTGGAAGAAGTGCAAAACGATAAATTTACAGTTACCTATACCGGCTCTATGTATGGCAGACGCAATCCTGCCAGTTTCTTTGAGGCAATAGAAAAACTGATATCTACTAATCAGATTGACCAACATAAACTTCACCTTAGGTTTGTAGGGAGGTTTGGAAACGAAGTTGAGGAAATGTTTACCAAAGCTTCTTTTGCTGATTCGATTGAAAAAGTTGACTATGTGCCACATCACGAAAGTATTAAATTTCTGATGCAATCTGATGCTTTGCTATTGGTAGTAGATGAATCAAAAGAAAGCGAAGAGATAGTACCGGGCAAAGTTTACGAATATGTCGGATGTAAACGCCCAATAATAGCTATCGCTCCGCCAAAAAGTGCTATAGCCGATCTGATGAGAGAGACAAATTCCGGAAGGATTGCACATCAAAGTGAAATAGACAAAACTTGTGATATTATTTTAGAGTATTATCAAAATTGGCAATCAGGTGGAAAAAATTACAAACCCAATTCCGATTTGATACGTAAGTATGAAAGACGCGAAGCAGCTAAGACTTTGGCTGAACTTCTTGATAAATTTACTAAATAATTCGGTGTATAATGAGAGATTTCATCAAAAATCTTAAAACTGTTGCCATTGCTACTGCAATAGTTTCATCTTCTCTATTTGCCGAGGAAGGTATGTGGACGTTCGATAATCCACCTCTGAGCCAGCTGAAAGAGAAATATAATTTCATTCCCAATCAGAACTGGCTAGAACATATTAGACTTTCCTCTTTGAGAATTAACGACGGTGGCTCCGGCTCGTTTGTTAGCCCTAATGGCTTGCTGATGACTAACCATCACGTAGCGCTATCTCAGATTCAAAAGCTTTCTTCCGAAGGTTTTGACATTGTTAAAAATGGATTTTATGCTCCTACTCAAGCTGAAGAGCTTAAATGTAAAGATTTAGAAATAAATGTCCTTATGGAAATGCACAACGTTACTGACAGAGTCAATAGCGTAGTAAATGAGGATATGGATTTGAAAGAAATAGAATCCAAAAAAAATGCAATGTTCAATGATATCAGAGCAGAATACGAACAAAAAACAGGTCTTCGTGCTGACAAAGTAGACCTCTATTATGGCGGAGAGTATTGGATTTACTGCTATAAAAAATATACTGATATTAGACTTGTCTTTTCTCCTGAGTACCAAGCCGGTTTCTTTGGAGGAGCTTATGACAACTTTACTTATCCACGATATAACTTAGATTGCACATTTCTCCGTGCGTACGAGGATGGCAAACCTGTAAAATCTGATAATTATTTGAAGTGGAACACTTCCGGCGTTAATGCAGGTGAACTTGTGTTTATGGCGGGCAATCCCGGCACAACTAAAAGACTATACACAAATGACCAACTCTTGGATGAAAGAGACAATTCAATTCCTATGATTATTGAGAGTTTAGAGTATACTCTTCAGCAGTTACACAAATATGCTGAACTATCTCCTGAAAATGCTCGACGAGCTCAAGTAAACATAATGTACTTAGAAAATAGCTTCAAAGCTTACACGGGTATATATAATGGTTTGAAGAACAAGCGCCTGATAAAGCAGCACCTAGATGCTGAAACAGATATGAGAACTAAAGTAAAAGCCAACGACGAACTTGATGACCTATACGGCGATGCTTGGGAAGAGATAAGTGATTTGATGGAAGAAAAGCAAGAGTTTTACTCTAAATATTTCTATCATAATCTTGGCAGAACTTCTCTTATGAGATATGCTGGCGAGCTTAATGCCTGGGCTAAAGAAACTGACAAAACTTTAGATAAAGACGCAAACAGAATAGAAAACTTGAAACGTATGATACTTGCTCCGGTTCCTTTCTATAAGGATTTGGAAGAAGTAATGCTTAGCTCTACTTTGGTTGTTGCTGCCCAAAATCTTGACGCAGATGATGATTTTTTAAAAGCAGTGCTAAAAGGCAGATCCCCGGAAATAGCTGCTAAGGAAATCATCAACGGTTCTAAAATCGGTGATGTCGAATACCGTCGCCAGCTTCTTTCAGGGAACTCTTCATCTATAGAAAACTCAGATGATCCTTTCCTTAAGTTATATAGTGAAATCAAAGATTTAACTAAAGAAGAAGCTCACTGGTACAGCGAAAATATCCAAAGACCTTTAGCCAAATATAGCGAATTAATCGCTAAAGCACGTTTTGCTGTTTATGGAAGAAACGTGTACCCTGACGCGAACTTTACTCCACGTATAACTTATGGCACAGTAAAAGGTTACGCTATGAATGGAACTTTGGCTCCACCTTTCACTACTTTGTATGGCTTGTATGACAGAGCTTTGGGATTTGGTAACGAAGGCGACTTCCAGCTGCCTGAACGCTATATGGAAAGAAAAGATAAGTTAGATTTGACTACTCCTTGTAACTTTGTAAGTACTTGCGACATTATCGGTGGTAACTCCGGTTCTCCTACTTTCAATAAACGTGGCGAAATAGTTGGGCTTGTGTTTGATGGTAATATGGAATCTCTACCGGGCAATTTCGTTTATGACTATGCAAGCAACCGTGCTCTTTCCGTTGACGCAAGATACATGATAGAAGCTTTCAGAAAACTCTACGATGCTAATAACCTTGCTGATGAGTTGACTAAATAATCTATCTCGTGATCAGAAAAATGTTCTAATCAAAGGCTGTCAGAAATGATAGCCTTTTTTTTCGTTAGTGTGGAAGCGGAAATTAGTATAAACTTTGCAAGGGTAGAAGATACTTATATGGTTATGCATAGATTACACATAAAAAAAACCGAACAGGTCCATGCTTTTTTAGTGCTGCTAAATATACGCAAAACCCGTTCGGAAATCTTAATCGCTGGGAGTTAATTTAAGTAAAATAATAGTGAATAGCAAATAAAATGTTCAAGTCGCTCATTAAAAATATTTATGTAACAAATCTAATATGCTCTTTTAGGTAATAAAAAAGCCACGAAGTTGTTATTCCTCGTGGCTTAAGTTTCAAATATTCTTGATTACTCTACATGTTCCAGTAAAATTTCTGCAATGTCGAGCACTCTAACTTCTTCATCTTTATCTTTTGTTTTTACACCATCGCTTATCATAGTCATACAGAAAGGACAGTTAGACGCAATAGTTGAAGCACCTGTGCTTAATAGCTCTTCGGTTCTTTCTATGTTTACTCGTTTACCTTCCGTTTCTTCCATAAACATCTGACCGCCACCCGCTCCGCAGCAGAGACCTCTATCATGAGATCTTTCAGGCTCTATGATGTTTAAGCCGGGCACACTTGTGATAACGTTACGAGGTTCGTCGTAGATATCATTATATCTTCCAAGATAGCAAGAGTCATGATATGCAATATCCATTTTGCTATCTGCTTTCAGATTTAACTTACCATCTTTGATTAACTGATTCAGGAACTCAGTGTGGTGAACAACTTCAAAGTTAGCACCAAAATCAGTATATTCATTTTTGAAAGTATTGAAGCAGTGAGGGCATATCGTAACAATTTTCTTAACGTCATATCGAGTAAGGGTTTCCATATTCATGGTAATTAGCATATTTGCTAAGTATTCATTCCCTGCTCTTCTGGCTACATCACCATTACAAGCCTCTTCTGTGCCTAAGATAGCAAAATTAATTCCTGCTTTTTGCATAAGTTTTGAGAATGCAACCGAAATCTTTTTAGCTCTATCATCGTAGCTTCCTGCGCAACCTACCCAAAATAGAATGTCAAAGTCAGATTTGTCAGCAGCAGTTGGCACATCTAAGCCTTCAGCCCAGTCAGCACGCTCAGCAGAAGAAAAAGCCCAAGGTGTAGAGTTTGTTTCCAAATTGCTAAAAGTAGTTTGCAACTCGGGTGAAAAGTTAGCTTCCATCATGGCAAGATTCCTTCTCATACCTACGATAGCAGGTACATGTTCGATTGCCACAGGGCACTCTTGCATACACGCACCACAAGTAGTACACTGCCATATAGCATCTATATTTTGATACTCACCAACAAATGCTTTGTTTAGTTTTTCCTGCTCTAAGTCAGATAGCTCTACATCTTCGCCATATTTTTGTTTTTTGACTAAGATATCACCAATATCAAATGTACGCTCTCTGGTTTGTACAATTATTTCTCTTGGATCGAGTTGCTTCCCTGTTAGATTAGCAGGGCACACACTTGTACATCTACCGCAGTGAGTACAAGAGTAACCATCCATCAAAGATTTCCAGTTTAAATCATCAATATCTACAACACCATATTTAGTAAGGGTTTCATCTTCAAAGTTCATCTTTTCGAGTTTGTTAGGATATTCTATAGATGAAATGAAAACATTTGGAATTGATGTGTACACGTGCAAGTGTTTTGAGTAAGGCAAAAAGTTCATAAATGCCATAATAACACCAATATGCAACCAGAAACCTGCTTCATGTATATAAGGAGCAGCATCTGCACTAATAAAGCCGGCAATAAATGAAGCTATTGGTCTTAGTGCATTTTCAGCGTCTATACCCATCTTGATATTAGCTGCATTTTCTAGCATAAGAGAAGCAACAATAGTGAAAATCATACCTAATATCAGAGCAGCTTCTCCAGCCTCTCCTTCTACCTGCAAACGTTTTTCTTTTTGAATAAATCTGCGGTGAGCAGCCCATAATAGAGCAATCATCACCACAGGAATAAATATATCAGTCGACAGAGTGATAAAGCTCCACACCGGACCCATAAAATCAAAGAAATGTCTAACTCCAAATCCTTCAAAAATTGAGTTAGCTGCAGAAAACATGAGCACCAAGAAGCCCCAAAATATTCCTGCATGGATAGGCCCTGCTATTGGGTCTCTTAAAATCTTAGACTGAAAAAAAGCTACATTAAAAGTCTTTTTAATTCGATCAAAAATTCTGTTTGTTTTATCTTCCGGCTTAGCTATTTTAAGATAGGAAATAAGCCTATGTATGTTTTCTCCAAGAAAACCCATAGCTGCCAGAAACAAAACGATAAAAATCACGTTTCTTATACCAAATTCCATTAGTATATTTCTTTCTATTTATTTAACAAAATGTATTATCTGATAGACTAAGTGACAATAGTGACAATTCCTTTTGCACCATATTACACCTAGGAAATCAAAAATTACTTGAATTGGAATTAAAAACCAAATCAAATTGAAATTTGGCTCGGTTTTTTATATTTTACAATTATGTAAAAATAGCAAAATCAATCAATGATAAAATATATTAGCATATTCATTTTACTTATTCAGTCTTTTTCTTGGGCTCAAGAAAACGAAATTAAACTTAATTCTGATAGGCCTGCAAGATATAAAACTATGCCTATAAACTTTTCTTTAATGCCCGGCATTTCAGTCGGCGAAATAGTTTATCCCTACGGCAGGATAGTAAATCATTTCTCTATTAATATTGCAGGATCTTCTTATAGACTGCAAGGTGGAGAATTTGGAATTTTTTGGAATCACTATAGAGAAGATGTATCAGGTATTCAGATTTGTGGTATTGGAAACCGTGCAGAAGGATATGTGACAGGTCTTCAGTATGCTGGCATAATAAACATTAGCCATTTAGGTATGAATGGCATTCAGCTATCAGGAATTTCAAATATTAACCAGTCGACATTGCTCGGCATTCAATGCACAGGCGTATATAATCTAAGTACAGGATTTTCGCAAGGTATGCAGATTGCAGGAGTTTTCAATAGTGTAGAATCTTCTCTCAATGGCTTACAAGTAGCAGGGATTAGTAATACTACGTTAGATGTCATGAACGGCATTCAGGTAGCAGGCATCAACTCTTCTGCTGGCAGTGGCTTAGGTGCACAAGTATCAGGCATCGTAAACTCCGTCGGCGATTTTGAAGGTGTGCAGTTAGCAGGCTTAGTAAATGTGGCAGATAATATGTCAGGAGTACAAATTTCACCAATAAATATTGCACAATCTAACTCAGGTGCTTCACTTGGTTTCTTTTCATTTGTGGGAGACACCGGTGTAGACTTGTGCTTTTCGACCGACGAAAACAAAATTGCAAGGATTGGTATAGTTTCAGGCAATGACAACTTTATAAATGTCGCTTATATTGGATTTGATAAAGAGGAAAAAGATAGATGGTTACTTGGATTCACATGGGCTGTAAATACTAATGTTAGCGATAAGTTCTACATAGAGGCAGGTCAAAGTGCAGAGCATTTAAACGAACCTATAAAAGGTTTTTGGACAAATGAATTGCATTTTATTACAAGAACTCACGTAATAGCAGGTTATAAAATATCAAAGCACGTTAAGATATTTGCCGGACCTACTTTTAACTTCTACTACTCTATTGTAAATGACGGTTCTGATCTTACGGATAAAGGCAACCCTGTATATAGAAACAATCACCACTGGACCAGAGATTGGTTCGGCATGATGATGGGCATCAGACTTTTATAATTTAGGTATAAAAGCCATTTACATACAATTCTTTAGTCAACATCTATATCTATTTGTTGTAGATTCTATGATTTAGTTAATTTTGCAAACTTCATCATTAAGGTCTTTTTACCCACATTTTTGAAGTTAACAATTACTTTTCTTTGAGTTCCTAAGCCTGACATCCCCGATATTTGTCCTTCGCCAAAGACAGGGTGCATTACTCTGTCGCCTATATTCAACTTGACATCTTTTGCAGCTGGTCTTGGAACTTGCGAGTAACTTTCATTTTCAGGAATATCATTGAAGAATTTTTCTTTTTTAGGTTTTGACGGTGGTATAAACCTGCCGGTAGGCTTTTCTTTTTTCTGCCAGTCTAAAAGTTCAATATTTATCTCTTCTAAAAATGAGGAAGGTATTTGATAAGAAGTCTCACCAAATCTCATTCTTTTATTTGCGTAAGAAAGAAATAATTTTTGCTCTGCGCGAGTAATAGCTACATAAAACAGACGACGCTCTTCTTCTAAATCTTCTCGATTTTCTTCAGATTTACCTAATGGGAATAAACCTTTTTCTAATCCGGCTACAAATACAACAGGAAACTCTAAGCCTTTTGCAGCATGAACAGTCATCAGAGTTATTTTTTCTTTGCCAAAATCACTTGTATCAAGATCAGTTATTAAAGCAACTTGCTGCATATATTCTTCTAAAGAACTCTCGGGATTGGCTCTGAAAAATGAGGAAATATCAGAAATTAGCTGTTGTACGTTATTCCAGCGATCTTTTGAATCCTCAGTTCCTATTTCTTCATACATTTTCAGAAGACCTGTTGCTTCTATATACTTTATTACAAGCTCAGCAGGCTTCACTTTTTCTTTCATTGCTTCGTACCTTTGGATCAGAGCAGAAAACTCCTTCACTGCCTTAATAGCACGGCTTTTTAGCAAAGGATTAAGTTCTGCTGCCATAAAGGAATCATAAAAGTCCATTCCTCTATCCAATCCAAACTGCCTAATATTTTCCAGAGTAGTAGTACCTATACCTCTCGGTGGTTCGTTGACTACTCGCATAAAAGACTCTGAATCTTTCGGATTTATCAAAATTTTGATATACGAGAGAGCATCTTTTATCTCCTTTCTTTTATAGAATGACAGCCCACCGATAATATCATATTTTAAACCATTACGTCTAAATTGATTCTCTAACTGCATAGACTGGGCATTAGTTCTATAAAGCACGGCAAAATCTTTCATAGTAAAACCATGCTTCAGATTTGTGCCTATGATAGAAGCAATTATCTCAGCTTCTTTCCTGTCGTCAAGAGTAGATAGAACTTGTATTTTTTCGCCATCTACGTTTTCAGTCCATAGTTTTTTGGGAATTTGGTTTTTATTGTGGGCTATAACAGAATCAGCTGCTTCAATTATAGTTTTAGTAGAACGGTAGTTTTGCTCAAGTCGTACCACCTTGCCGTCATGGTAATCTTTCTGGAAGTCAAGGATATTCCTAATATCAGCACCACGCCATCTGTATATAGATTGTGCATCATCGCCTACTACACAAATATTTCTATATTTATTAGCAAGTTTATTGATGACTACATACTGAGCACGGTTTGTATCCTGATACTCATCTACTAGTATATATTTGAACTTTTCCTGATATTTGGTGAGATGTGCAGTAGATTTGTCAAGCAACCGAATCATATTCAATAGCAAATCATCAAAATCCATTGCGTTATTTGCTCTTATATCTCTTTCATAATTATCGTATATCATTGCTATCATCTTTTCTTTACCAGATGCCACCTCATTTGAGTAAGATGCAGCGGATTGCATATTATTCTTGCAGGATGAAATAACAGACCTAACCATATTTGGATTAGTCTGTTTAATATCTACACCAAGCCTTTTCATAATCTTTTTTATTAGCGAAAGACTATCGTCCGAATCATAAATCGAAAAGGATGATGTATAACCAAGTTCCTTAGCTTCATATCTTAGCAATCGTGCAAATATACTATGAAATGTGCCTGCCCATATTTTTGAAGCATCTTCAGCAGAGGCTATGCCGGATATACGCTCCACCATTTCAGTAGCGGCTTTATTCGTAAATGTGAGAGACAAAATATTCCATGGCTTTACATTATTTTCAAGGAGGTAGGCTATCCTGTGAGTTAGCACCCGAGTCTTACCACTTCCCGCACCGGCTACTACTAACAGAGGACCATTTATGTGTGCAACTGCTTCTGCTTGCGCATCGTTTAGTCCTTTGAAAATTTTTGATTCTTTATCTATATTAGCATTAGCCATGGTAAGCATTCCTCAAATAATTATAGTAACGAAAAAGAGGCCGATAAGATTTCTCCGTATCGGTCTCTTGTGAAAATATATTCCGGTATTGTTGTTGCAAAAAAGACAATCTATCTGATTTTATCACTTCATTACCAACTACACCGTAGCAAAAGCCATATTAGAAATATTATAGCTTAGCTATTGGTAGCTGGGCAAGTAGAGCAGGCAGATGATGCACTGGCAGTAGATGTTGAACTCTTGCTTGTGTAATCTGTTTGATAAAAACCTTTGCCGTTAAAAACCAATCCAACATTAGAGGAAATTTTGCGAAAAACCTCTCCATCACATTTTACACCCTGTTCGTCTGTCAAAATGCATTCAGTCAAAGCTTCGTCATTGATGCTTTGTCTGTATTCGAATTCATTTTGACATTTCCTACATTTATAAACGTAAGTAGGCATTTCTCTTAGCCTCACCTTAAAGTTTAACATAAAATATTAAAAACTTACAAAACCAATTTTTTTATATACTTTTCTTAGAGTTTTGTTAGCTTGGCGACGTGCTTTGTCAGCGCCTTCAGTTAGTATACTTTCTAAATATTTTTTATCGCTTCTGATTGCTTCGTATTTTTCTCTCAAAGGCTTAAGATATTCAGCAACAGCTTCTCCAACTGCATCTTTAAAATCACCATATCCATTGCCTTCAAACTCTTTTTCTATTTCTTCGAATGTATTTCCTGTAGCGACGTGGTAAAGTGTCATCAAATTGCTTACACCAGGCTTTGCTTCATCAAATTTAACTTGGCTGTCAGAGTCAGTTACTGCTCTTTTTATTTTCTTTACAACTACATCGTATGGATCAGACAAATATAGTATAGAGTTTTCGTTTTCATCTGATTTTGACATTTTGCTGGTTGGTTCTTGCAAGCTCATAATCCTTGCTCCCACTTTAGGGATATAAGGCTCCGGCATTGCAAACGTATCAGAGTAGTTATGGTTAAACCTCTGAGCCAGATTTCTTGATAGCTCTAAGTGCTGCTTTTGGTCTTCGCCAACGGGCACTTTATTAGCTTGATAAAGTAAAATATCAGCAGCCATCAGCACAGGATACGAAAATAAACCGACATTTACATTTTCAGCATGTTTGGACGATTTATCTTTAAACTGAGTCATACGAGAACATTCGCCCATGCCTGTAAATGTATTAAGCACCCATGCAAGCTGAGCGTGCTGAGGGACATGACTTTGGATAAAAAGTGAGCTTTTTTCAGGTTCTATGCCTGCAGCTAAAAACATTGCAGCTGTGTCTAAAGTTCTTTTTCTTAAGTCAGCGGGAGTTTGGCGAACAGTGATTGAGTGCATGTCAGCTATCATAAAATAGCATTCGTGCTCCTCTTGCATCGCTTTCCAATTTTTTAATGCACCAGTCAAGTGACCTATTGTCAAAATACCCGAAGGCTGTATCCCGCTTAAAATGATTGGCTTTGTTTCTTGTACGTTACTCATGATTCTTTTTTTACTTAGTTAACAATTTCAATGCCGCCAAATATTGCGACGTAATGAATATATATGATTGGTTTATCAGCAATGGAATCATCTGAAAATCTAACATGATTTTTCAAACCTCCGAAAATAGGCATCCCTTTAGAAATTACTTTCCAATTAGGAGGAACGTAAAGTTTGACTCCGCCGAATATGCAATTTACATCAAAAACCAACTCTTTCCGATTAAAGTCCGAATTAATTAAATCTAATTCTATACCGCCAAAAATGCTTGTTAGCTCTCCGCCTGACAAGTTGGGGTTGTTTACCTTCTTATTTATTCCGCTAAATATAGCAATTTCTTCAATCTTTTCATCATCAGAGTCAAGTATAACTTTCTTATCTTCATATTTTTTCTTACCTTTTATCAAGTATATACCGGAGAGGATTAGAATAACCGGCCATAATGCTTCCCACAAGCTAACCGGTAATAAATTTAAATAATCAGCTTGCAATATAGCACCAATAGTAACAATTATAGCACCGGTAATCCATGATTTGCTATCCTTCCACAGCATATATGCCCCCACTGCAATAAGTCCGGTTGGCCACCAGTCGAACACATAGTCAAATATGCCAAAAACGCCAAACCTATCTAATAGTAAGATAGAACCAAAGAAGATTAGCATAGCAGCAAAGATATAGCGAACATTCATTTTTTTAATTCCTTTGTTTTTTGTACGAATACAGAAACGAATGAAGAGTAATAAAGTTTCCATCTGTACACTTATATATTGCAATATACTATATTTTATGTATTAAGACCATATACTGCATAGTAGAAAACGGTTCTTAATTTATTTATGAATGCATTGAATATATAAATTATTTGATTTAGAGCAGTCAAAGTGATATTATGTTGAGATTTCTAAATACAATCATGATGAAATATGAATACTAAACTTATCTATTTTAGTCCTACCGGCACTACTTCCCAAATTGTCAATAAAATTGCTGCCGGTCTTGGAAACGAAACTGAAACATTCGACTTTACGCTTCATAAAAGCAGATTAGAATATAAGCAACTTAACTTTAGCGCTTCTGATTTTGTGGTGGTTGGTATACCTGTATATTCCGGAAGGATTCCTGAATTTTTAGAAGACTTATTTAATAATATCAAAGGCCACGAGACGCCTGCAGCATTTATAGCAGTCTATGGAAACAGAGACTATGACGACGCACTCTTGGAACTCAAAGACTACTTTGAGAAAAGAGGTTTTAAAAGTATTGCGGCAGCTGCCTTCATTGGTGAGCATTCTTACACAGATAAAGTTGCTGCTAACAGACCAGATAAAGCAGATCTAAATATAGCTTTCGCTTTTGGTCAAAGTATCAAAACTAAAATGGATAATATCACGAATTTAAACGATGTAATATTAGAAGTAAAAGGAAACTATCCTTATAAAGAAAGAAAGCCATCACCTATTATAGTACCCCAAACTACTGATGATTGTAACAACTGTGGAATCTGTGCAGAGTTATGCCCGATGGAGGCTATCGACTTTAATAATTATAAGATAATTGCCCCGGAAAAATGCATCCGTTGTTGTAACTGTATAAAGAAGTGCCCTGAAAATGCAAAATCGTTTACAGATGAAATAATCATAAACATTACAAATTATTTGGAAAGCAATTTTGCTGATATAAGAAAAGAACCTGAGATATTTGGTTTATAATAATGTATTTACATACGTCTATATCTCTGAAGATTTAGTAGCTTTCTAAACTTTAGAGATATAATAAATGTATCCGCCTGTTTTTGTAGAAAGTAATATTTGCATATAAAAACTTTACTTCTACCTCCACTAATCTATTTAGTAGGAAAATATTCTTCTACCTGCTTTTTACTAAATAACTTCTTCATCATAGCAATCAATAATATCGCAAGCAAAGCTCCACAGGTTGCCAGGAACATATCTTTCTGTGCATCCCAGATGTCGCCTTGAGTGCCGAGGTATGCAGCGCCCTGTGCTTTAAAGAATATATCAGCAACCGCCCATTCAATCAGCTCATACAAACCGCTGATAGATAATGTCACTTCCACCGGCATTATCATGCTCATCTTTTTAGAAAGCTTACCCCAGTTCATAAACATCTCCCTCATAGGATATGCCAAAAGGAAACCAAAACTGAAATGGACGATGCGGTCGTAATGATTTCTTTGGGTATTAAATAGTTCCTGAAGCCAGAAGCCAAGGGGATTTTCTGCATAAGTATATTTCGAACCATAAACATGTAGGCACATAAAAAGAAATATAAGTAGATAGGACATATCACTTAGTCTTCGGTTTTTATAACTTATGAAAAGAGCTACCAGTGATAGAAAAGTAAGAGCATTCTCTATTATCCAGTTTGCAATATCAGTTGTACCCACAAATGTGAAAATCCAAAGTCCCAAAAACACAGGAACCAGCAACCACAATAATTTATCTTCGGAAAAGGAAAGTCTAAAGTCAGAATTTGCAAAAGAAAACTTCACTATATGCTCCGGTTATGTTAACGAAACAGCAAAGATAAGAAGAAAATTTATATTGTCAGAAAAAAACAGAGTAAAAACAAGTTCTTAATATTATAAATCTATTAATGATTTGTTTTGCTAGTTGATCTTATTTGTTGTAATATTGCGGATGTTTATGAAATCAAAGTATTACTATGGCTAAAAACAAGACAAAAATTCCAGCTTATCACCAACTTCTGATTCCAACTTTGAAAGCAATCATAAAACTGGGAGGCTCTGGTAAAATTGAAGAAATTAATGAAGAAGTTTATCGCACCGCTAATATTGATGAAGATGTATTACAAGTGACTCATGATGAAAATGGTTTGCAAAGTGAAATTGATTATAGACTAGCATGGTCTAGGACATATCTTAAAAAATATGGCTTGTTAGATAATTCTACAAGGGGAGTTTGGTCTTTGTCAAATTCTGATATAGATATCAGTATATTGAATAGTGATGAGATTGTTCAAACTGTCAGAGAGCAAGGAAGAGTTCAGAACAAATTGCCAAAGCAAATAAGACAACCACAACTAAATGAACATTTAGATAGTGATGATTCTAGTTGGAAAGAAGAATTATTGAATACAATTTTGAATATAACTCCAGATGCTTTTGAAAGACTTGCTCAAAGACTATTAAGAGAAAGTGGATTTACACAAGTTGAAGTTACAGGTAAAATAGGGGATGGTGGCATAGATGGTAAAGGGATTGTAAAAATTAGTGGATTTCTGAGTTTTCACATTATTTTTCAATGTAAAAGGTATAAAGGTTCTGTTAGTCCTAGTCAGATAAGAGATTTTAGAGGAGCTATGCAAGGCAGAGCCGATAAAGGATTGTTTATTACAACAGGTACTTTTACACGTGAAGCTATAAAAGAAGCTACAAGGGATGGCGCACCACCGATTGATTTAATAGATGGAGAATTACTTTGTGAAAAACTTAAAGAATTTAGTCTTGGTACAGAAACTGAACTTATTGAAAGAGTAAAAATTAAAAAAGAATGGTTTGCTAAAATTTGAAGTGGTTTTATATACTAAGCTTTACTTTAAAATTTCTATTATTTATCTTATCCTTTTCTTTAACAAGTCCATAAAAGAAGAAGAGTAATCCCTACTATTCTTCTTCTCTCGCTTTGATTTTAATAACAACAGACTGGATTTGGCGAGTTGTTCTGTCTACAATTCGAGCGAAGAATTCGTCAAATTCGATAATTTCGCCAACTTCCGGTATTCTGCCGGTTTCGGAAGTGATTAGCCCACCAAGAGTTTCGTAGTCTTCACTTTCCGGCAAATCTATAGGCAGGTAGTCATTTGCGTCATCTATTATCATCTCAGCTGAGATTGAGTATTCTTGGTCCGATAACTTTTTGAGCAGTGGTATTTCTTCGTCATATTCGTCCTGTATTTCGCCCACAATCTCTTCCAGTATATCTTCTAGTGTTACTAGCCCGGCAGTGCCACCAAACTCGTTCAGCACGATTGCTATGTGCATCTTGCGTCTCTGCAGCGAGCGGAGCAAATCATCTATCATACTGTCTTCTGATACAAAATATGGCTTACGGAGTACATCTTTTAAATTAAAATCTTCGGAGGTTCTAAGCAGTGCAAGTATATCTTTAGCAAAGACCATCCCAATGATATTATCAATATTACCTTCGTATACCGGTAAGCGAGAATAGCCTTCATCAATTATAACATCTATAGTTTCTTCTTTTGTCATGTTCACTTCGATACCTATGATTTTATTTCTTGGTATCATTATCTGTTTTACTTGAGTTTCTGCAAAGTCAAACACATTTTGTATCATTTTCTGCTCAGAGTCATCAAGAACGCCACTTCTGCTACTTTCGGCTATAATATATTTTAACTCCTCAGGGGAATGCAATTCTGAGCCTTCCGAAGGTGGCTTCACTCCTATCATACGAAGAAGCATATTTGCAATGTAATTTAGGAACCAGATAAATGGTTTGAATACAACATAAAATACTCGCAAAGGTAAAGATATACCAAGTGCAACCTGCTCTGAATACTGTATAGCAAGCGATTTAGGAGCAAGCTCTCCAAAAACAATATGCAGAAATGTAATTAGAGCAAACGAAAGTGGAAGTGCTATGCTGTGAGCGGTCTCAGGGGCAAGCGCTATGCCTGCAAAATCAAAGGAGTTAATAACAAGCTGGGCAACTACGCTCTCGCCTATCCAGCCAAGCCCCAGCGATGCAAGAGTAATACCAAGCTGAGTAGCAGATAGGTATCCATCAAGATGGGCAACCATTACTTGAGCAATCTTAGCCATTTTATTACCTTCGCGAACTCTTAATTCAATCTGCGAAGCTCTAACTTTCACTAAGGCAAACTCAGCTGCCACAAAAAAACCGTTTAAAATTACGAATAACAGGGTCAGGGCTATGTCCGATATCATATTTTTCTTCTACTTCAAAAACAACTGTTTAGACTTAAAAAAAACTTTTTTATCCATATGGAAAGCAAAATATTTAGCAAAGAAATCGATTAGTTCACTCGCTTCTTTATCGCTAAGTTCTATTTCAGAGATTTTGCTATGCTCCAATATAAAAATATAATACAATTTTATATACGTTTCTTTCGCAATTGTAATATAATTGGTTGAAAAATTTGTTCTGTCTATCAAGCAACCACTTTCTAAAGAGAAATCGCAGTGTGGTTTGCCCAATTTAAACATATCCAAATCTTCGAGCAGATGCGGGTCGAACTCGAACCCTAATTCTATAGCTAAATGTATGCCAAAGCTTACAAAAAAAGTATAAGGAGATGCAGGCAGTGAGTTCAAGTCCTCTAATATCACTTTAAAGAAATCAAATAGCTCCGGATGTGGCGCATTTAGCTCTTGAGTGATTAGTATAGACTCTGAAATTATCAGCCCGACACCAAGATGATTAAAAGAACTACTTATTTTGCGATAAGGCACTAAAATATCAGCTTCTGCTAAAATATGCAAGTCACGATTTGGTTTATGATAAAACTTAATTTCAATATAGCTTAACGGCTCAAGAGCAGAACCATATTTAGATTTTGCCTTTCTGACTCCTTTTGCTATTACAGTTATTTTACCGAAGTCTTTGGTATATAAATTAACTATCTTACTTGTATCTCCAAATTTTCTGGTGTGCAACACTATAGCTTCAGTTTGCTCTATCATCAGACCGCTCATTTTTTTTATGCAATATAAAATAATTCTTGCATAATTTTATAAAATAGTCTATTTTTGTGTCGCTTTGATTCCTGAGTAGCTCAGCTGGTTAGAGCATCTGACTGTTAATCAGAGGGTCCGCGGTTCAAGTCCGTGCTCAGGAGCTTTAGTTCTCAAAAAAAAAAAAGATTTTCTAGTGTAAGGAAATTTTTCTTGCACTTAAAGAGAAAAACAGTTAAGTTTGTTTTCTCTTTTGATTCCTGAGTAGCTCAGCTGGTTAGAGCATCTGACTGTTAATCAGAGGGTCCGCGGTTCAAGTCCGTGCTCAGGAGCCATTGAAAATCGAACTGATACTTACCTCGTGTAAGTTTATTCCTGAGTAGCTCAGCTGGTTAGAGCATCTGACTGTTAATCAGAGGGTCCGCGGTTCAAGTCCGTGCTCAGGAGCAAAAAGCTAATCCGTATAGGGTTAGCTTTTTTTGTATTAACCCCAAACCCCTTGTCAGGGGCTGATTTATTTTGTGCACCCACCCAAACCCTTTGTCGGGGGCTAAGCTATTGTAATTGCTCAAAACATATATTCTGTTTGACAAGCTTGCCATTCCGCTCAGCACTTTTTTTCTATCATCTTTTATATTTGCTGATTTTCGGTTAAATTACAAAACTACTCATTCATTTGTTTCGTTTCAGTAGTTGGTGAAGTATATTCTTAAAGGTGGGATATGGAAGCAGTTTCCAATGCAACATTAGATTTTCTTTCTACAATGTATGAAGGCAGTATAGATAAAGCTAAACGGATACAAGAACTTGTGTACAATGTTACTCGGTCAGACGAATATTCCAATTTGGCTTCTTTAATATATGCAGATATAGACAATCACGAGATAAAACAATCCATTATTGATAAATTTGGCGAAGAAACAGGTAAGAAACTAGAACTATTAAAACGTATATCTTCTATTTCTTTTCCTGATACTAAAAAGCAAATACTGCAACTCCGTAAGCAATTTATCGGCTTAGTAAGTGATTTGAATCTTATTTTTATAGTACTTTCCGAGAGGCTTATCGCTCTGAAAGAATCTATTGATAATGAAAGCTCTGATCTGCTAAAGATTGCTGAAGAGTGTTTATATCTATATTCTCCTATAGCTCACAGGTTAGGAATAAGAAAAATTTATACTGAAATGGATGATCTCTCTTTTCAGTATCTATACCCAAAAGAATTTAAAAAACTTGATAATGCTATCGAAAAGCACAGAGAAAATTTGAACTCTAAGCTTGAGGATATGAAGAATAATCTTAAAATCACTTTAGCAAAGCATAGCATAGAAGGTAAAATCCAGTTTAGAGTTAAAAGACTTTATAGTATATATTTAAAGCTAATCAATCAGAATATTTCCATTGAAGATGTTTATGATTTGATGGCTCTTCGAGTTATACTTAAAGATGTAGACAGCTGTTACCTTGCCTTAGGAGCTGTGCATAGGAATTGGATTCCTATTGAAAAGAGATTTCGTGATTGGATTACTTTCCCAAAAGCGAATGGTTACCGCTCCATCCAGACAACAGTTGTAACGAGAAGTGGCGACAGATTTGAAATTCAGATAAGGACTGATGATATGCACCGCGAAGCTGAGTACGGCTCCGCAGCTCACTGGGCATACAAAGAAGGCATATCTGCTGATACATGGATACTTCGATTGAAAGAGTTTTTGGAAAATGATGAATATTTCCAAAATCCTTATGAGCTTCAGAAGCTTATGAAATCAGATTTGAAAACTGATAATATACATGTGCTTACTCCAAAAGGCGATGTAAAGTCGCTTAAGCTTGGCTCTACTGCCATTGATTTTGCTTACGGCATTCATACTGATATCGGTGAAAAGCTTGTGGGCGTTAAAATAAACGGCAAGCTGGCAAAGCTTAAAACTCCCTTAAATTCCGGAGATGTGGTTGAGGTTATTACAAATCCAAATGCGACCCCTTCGAGAGACTGGTTAGATTTATGCCAAACAAGCAAAGCCCGGTCTAAAATATTACTATGGATAAAGAAAAACGAGCAAGCTCAAATATTAGAAGACGGCAAACGACTTTGGGAGAGATTCAAAAAGCGCTACAAAAATAAACTTGAAGGTCATGCGGAGGATGCAAAGTTTAAAACAAACCTAATAAAAGTAGGTTTTAAAAATATGGATGACTTTTACTCTGCAGTAGCTATTAAATCACTGAAACTGACCCAAACTCTACTAAGAAAACTATATCCTGATGCATTCGCAAAATCTAATGATTTTGGATTGCAAAAGTCTACTAATCAGGCTCTGCTTAATAGAGCGCCAAAGATAAAAGTGGAAGATAAAGTAGGGATAATCACCAAACTTGCGAAATGCTGTAACCCAATCAAGGGTGAAGCAATTATTGCTTATGTGACAAGCAAATCAGATATAAAAATCCATGCACAGAGATGTAAGCATTATAAATTAGGGGAAATGGATCCTGAGCGCATCAAACCTGCCGAATGGGAGCTTACTGCTTCGCTTCAGCAGGCAGTGGTCAATCTATTTGGTGAAAACTACTTCCTGATGCAAAAAGCACTGACAGACGTTTCGTCTGCTATGGGAGTAGCTATTAACTCAATGCAAAGGAAAGATATAAACGACTATATGTTTGGCATGAAAGTAAGTATAGAGGTCAAGGATTTGTCGCAATTAAACCAATTTGTCAATAAATTACAATCCAGTACAGATATTGAATCTGTGGATGTAGTGTAAAAATAAGAATTATGGACATAGATTTGATATTTATAGCACAAAGCACTGTGCACTATTTCTTACATTTGGTTTTTCCCGGCATTATAGCCTATGCCTTTTTTCGTGATGAATGGAAAAAGGTATGGGCTTTGATGCTTGCTACAATGCTGATAGACCTAGACCACTTACTTGCTACTCCTATATTTGACCCGAGCAGATGTAGCATAGGCTTCCACCCTCTTCACTCATATCTTGCTATAGTCATCTACTTTGCAATGCTTTTCATTCCTAATAAAACAATAAGAATAGTCGGCATTGGGTTGGTGCTTCATATTATTACAGATGCTCAAGACTGCCTTTGGAAATGCTTTATTGTGTAGTATTACTATAACTTACCCTTACTTTCTAAATACTCTATCCAGGCATCAATACGTTTTTGAACGTTTTTAGGATGATATTTATTAAATTGGTATTCATAGCCAAGTCTAGTATTGTGTTCTACCTCCAAGGCCCTCATAAGAGTAAAGACAGGCGAAAACTCAAGAACATCATTATATTCGTACTTCAAAGCAAAAGGAGATTTTAACTCTTTTTCTACATACTCGTAGTTGAGTTTATCACCATTATATAGTTTAGGGTAAAGTAGCTTTGCATAGCGTTTATACAGAAGCTCTTCATCGTATCTTTCGAGAATTCTAAGTATAGTAGGAATATCGTTATGATTATATTTATACAGTGGAATCCCAATAGAAAAAGAAAGCGTTTCAAATACACTTTTGGATAAACAAATTTTGTACACATCTGAAGTATTTTTAAAAATGAACGTCAAATCCTCGTATGTAGCTGACTCTATTAGTTTAATCCCGGCTCTATTCTGCAATTTATCTTTTAGGGTATCTAAGATGTAGCTTAATTTTTCTGAAAATTTCATTTGAGACATTGCTATAAAGTATTGAGGATTGTCCTCTCTGTTAGCTAAATAAAGCAAATCAAATAGTTTATCAGTTTTAGTAGGATTTTTACGATACTCCTTTATTTTATCTAAGATATAAGAATCTGTGAAAAAGCTTCTGTCAGGATTTTCCATAATTGCAGTTTTGATTACTTCATGGGTCAGCAGAGCAGTGATAATCTCCCCTTGTTCATTATCAGCATAAACCTGTAAAGCTTTTTGTATTTTTTCAAAGGAAATACTTTTGGAATCAGATATATACTTAAACATGTCAATAAAGCTTTGCTTATCAAACATCACGTATTCTAACTGCTCCATTGTCTCAACTTTGAAGATATCATCAGTTTCTAAATATAAAAAACCATCATTCTTAATTTTTGGAAGTAATGTTTTCCATATAGTTGTATCTTTTGTTCTTCTATAAGGAGAATCTACTATAAAATTTAATTGATAATCTTCTACATAATCTGAATTTTGCAATTCTTTCAGTTTTTCTTTATAAAATTATTTTCCCCAGTTTTTATAGTTCCTACCATCTGTGTGCCACAGCTTTTTCCATGCAGAAGCAACTGGTTTCCCCTTATCATCGCTAATACCAAAATATGGCATAGATTCCTTTCTTATAGTCTCATACTCTTCATCATAAACCAATTTGAATTGGTATATCTTTTCCAAAATAGCAATCATTAGAGTTGAGACATAGTACTCGTCTTCAAATGTGCCTGAACCGGATGGTCCATCCCACATACTAAAGGTTGTGTATGCTAATCTATGGTCATCTACAATTCGCATGATTGCCGGTACCATTTCGATAGATTTATTTGAATCAAGAATTGAACACAGATATGAAATATTATTGGTGTCACCTTTCTCAATTAAACCTACTATTGTATTATAGTTTTCAAGAGTAGGTGCAAACTTTAGTACATCCACTCTCGTTGATTTATTGTTTTCTAAATACGCCTTAGGGATCTTTTCAAAATAGACTGATTTTTTTTCTTTCGCATCAGCAGCTATACTCAAAAACATCATACAAATAAATGCTAAAAGTAGTGTTCTCATACATCATAACTTATAATTGACTAATAGCTGAATATAAAGCAAACTAATTTAATATCAAATCATAATTTATCTAAACTTCAATTCCACTAAATTTCTTCCAACTGTCCAATTTTTTACTCGCATATCTCTTAGATAATTAATATATTTAGGGTTAATAAATATTTGCTATTATTTACAATAATTCTAAACTTTAGTTTTTTTTATTCGTATAAATCAATGCATTTTGTGGTATAATATAATCGGAATTGGACAATGAACGATCTCAGAGAAATTAACGAGCGCATACAAAAGGAAAGTGCTTTTGTAGATATGCTAATGATGGAAATCGGCAAAGTGATTGTCGGCCAAAAGTACATGGTGGAAAGGCTTCTGATAGGTCTACTTTCTAACGGGCACGTGCTATTAGAAGGTGTTCCCGGGCTTGCAAAAACTTTAGCCATTAACACTCTTGCCCATGCTATTGATGCTAAATTTAGCCGTATTCAGTTTACTCCTGATTTGTTGCCTGCAGACTTGACAGGTACACAAATATATAATCAAAAGAAAGACGAATTTACTATAAGGCAAGGGCCAATCTTTGCTAACTTTATTCTAGCAGATGAGATAAACCGTGCTCCTGCAAAAGTGCAGGCTGCCCTGCTCGAATCTATGCAGGAAAGGCAGGTCACTATAGGCGATAAAACTTTCAAGATGGAAGAGCCTTTTTTAGTGCTCGCTACCCAAAATCCTATAGAGCAGGAAGGTACGTATCCGTTACCGGAAGCACAAGTAGACCGTTTTATGCTTAAATTGGTTATTACTTATCCGAACTTAGAGGACGAACGCCTAATACTAAGGCAAAATATAGCTCAACACTATCCGAAAGTTGAAAAGATACTTAAACCGGAAGATATCATTAATGCCAGATCCGTAGTAAAAGATGTTTATATAGATGAAAAAATTGAGAAATATATACTTGATATTATCTTTGCAACTCGCTTCCCTGAGCAATATGGCTTAGACAAACTTAAAAACTGGATTAGCTTTGGTGCATCTCCTCGTGGCTCCATTGCGTTGGCTATGGCAGCAAAAGCTTATGCTTTTATTAAGCGCAGAGGCTACGTTATACCTGAAGATATCAGAGCAGTCTGTCATGATGTATTGAGACACAGAATAGGTATAACTTATGAAGCTGAAGCAGAAAATGTGCAATCAGAAGACATTATTAACGAAGTGCTAAACTCTGTAGAAGTGCCATAGAGAGATTATGGTGAGAATAAAACGTGCAAACTAGTTAGCGATTTTTAAATCAATGTAATTGATTTTGTATACAGGATAATATTCAGCCTGTAAGGCTACGTATCTCAGCCTTTCAGGCTGATAAAAGAAAATAACTATTTCAGCTTCCAAAACAAAGAAATAAACAATAAAATCGGCTGACGACACATTAGGATGGATAAAATGGAAACAGTTGATCTTTTAAAGAAAGTTAGAAAAATAGAAATATATACCAGAGGACTCTCGAAAAATATTTTTTCGGGAGGCTATCATAGTGCTTTTAAGGGACGTGGTATGGCATTCTCTGAGGTAAGAGAGTATATGCCGGGCGACGACATACGTACTATCGACTGGAACGTGACTGCTCGCTTTAACCACCCTTACGTAAAAGTGTTCGAAGAGGAACGCGAACTGACAGTAATGCTTCTTGTAGATGTGAGCGGTTCGCAGGATTTCGGAACAAATACGCAGAGCAAAAGAGAATTACTCACTGAACTAAGTGCAGTATTATCTTTTTCTGCTATATCGAATAATGATAAAATCGGTGTGATATTCTTTAGTGATAAAATAGAAAAGTTCATACCTCCCAAAAAAGGTAAAACGCATACGCTTAGAATAATTAGGGAACTAATAGAATTTAAACCGGAAAACAAAGGCACGGACATAGGTCTTGCTTTAGAATATATGACCAATGTAATTAAGAAAAAAAGCATTGTATTTTTGCTTTCTGATTTCGTGTCTAATGACTTCTCCAAAGCTCTAAAAATTGCTTCCCGTAAACATGACACTATTGCCGTGAGGTTGTATGATCCTCGCGAGCAAGAAATACCGAACATGGGCTTGGTGCATATAAAAGATGCCGAAACAGGGAAAATATCATGGGCAGATACTTCTTCCCGCTCTTTCAGGGAGCATTTTAAAGCGTCATGGATTGAAAAGGAATCTAAACTTAGTAAACTTTTTACGGTAAGCAATGTAGATGAAATAAAAATCCATACGGGCGAGCCGTATATCATTCCACTAAAAACTTTTTTCAAGATGAGAGGTATGAGAAGATAAATTTTATAAATCAAAAGGGGTGTTGTTATGTATAAATATGTACCGGCTTATATATTGGTGGCTGCTTGCTGCCTTGCGGGCATTTTTTACTTCTCAGGAAATGATAACAATCAAAGTACCGAAACAAATGCTGAAAAGATTAAAATCTCTGAGTATGATGGGGATTTTTCTCCTAAAGAAAGGGCTCTTTACGAATTTTGGCGTCTAAGAGATCCTAAAACTAATGCAATACCGAGTGGAATCAGAAGACGTTCGCTCGAATTTGCTCAAACTCTTCCGGGTGCATTGAATTCTAAGGAACACAGCGACAGACTTCTGGCAGAAGATTGGTCTGTGCGTGGACCTCGTTACATCGGAGGGCGAACAAGAGCTTTAGCTTTAGATGTTAAAAATGAGAATATTATTTTGGCTGGTGGAGTTTCGGGCGGTGTCTGGCGATCTACAGACGGTGGTACTACTTGGAACAGAACCACTAAATTGCATCAGTTACAATCTGTATCGACTATTTCACAAGATAAGAGAGAAGGCAAAGAAAACATCTGGTACTATGGAACGGGTGAGCTTTGGGGCAACTCTGCTGATCTTATCGGAGATGGTATCTTTAAATCTACTGATAATGGTCAATCATGGACTCAGTTAGAATCTACATTGAGTGGCACTAGCGGATCATGGGATAATATGTTTGATTACATCTGGCGAGTAGAAACCGACCCATCTGTTGCTGATCAAGACGTGGTATACTGTGCAACTGCTCTTGGTGGTATCCAAAAATCTACTGACGGTGGTGAATCGTGGGAATTAGTATTAGGTGGCTGGGGCAACAGCTATGGTTACTTTACTGAAGTAGCTGTTTCACCTAACGGAGTAAAATATGCAGCGCTCGGCAAAAGAGGTCCTGCTGCAAGTGGTTCTCCTGCTGCCGGTATTTATCGTTCATTAGATGGTGATAATTGGACTAATATTACTCCTGATAACTGGCCTGACGAGTACAATAGAATAGTCATCGGCATAGCTCCTTCTGACGAAAATCAGGTATACTTCTTAGCAGAAACTCCCGGCAGTGGCAGACTTACGTTTGACTATCGCGGAGATTCTCTATGGAATTCAATCTGGAAATATACTTATAAGTCTGGTGATGGTTCTGCTACCGGTGGAATATGGGAAGACCGCTCTGCAAATATCCCAAAACCTGAATCAAGGCATATGCAGTTTAACCCTCAAGGGTCATATAATTTAGTATGCAAAGTAAAACCAAACGACCCGGATGTAGTATTTATTGGTGGTACTTCGCTTTATAGATCTAATGATGGATTTGCTACTGATAATTCAGTCCTTGTTGGTGGCGTTTGCCCGTTTGAAGATTGTGAGTACTGGTACAGATACCCTAATCATCACTCTGATTTGCACGAAGTAATATTCCTCCCTTCTAATCCGAATGTTATGTTTACAGGCGAAGATGGAGGTATACATAAAGTTCTTGATAACACTCAAGATATATTTGATTGGATTTCTTTGAATACAGGTTACTATACTACTCAGTTTTATTCTGTTGCTATAGACCATGCAGCAAATAATCCTAAAGATTTATTACTCGGCGGCATGCAGGATAACGGAACTCTATATGCTGTAGATACAGATGAACATAAGCCATGGCGTCCTTCTTTAATGGGTGATGGTTTTTGCTGCCAGGTGGCTGATGGTGGTAATGTGATTTACTCATCAAACAATACAAACGAACCTGTGAAGATAAAAATATGGCGCAGACATATTTCTGACGAAGGTGATACTATAGCCACAAGAAGAGTTGACCCTACAGAAGGCCGTGATTTTATTTGGAATACTCCTTTTGTTTTAGATCCTAATGACAATGCAAAAATGTATGTAGCGGGCGGAAAAATAGTTTGGCGTAATAATAATTTAGACGAGATCCCTATGGATAATTCAAATCAGCCGACTATGATTAACTGGGACAGCCTTTCTTACACAAGAGTAGAAGGTGCGGCAAATATTTCTGCTGTTGCAATCTCTAAAAGTCCTGCCAATGTATTATTCTATGGTACTAGCCATGGCGAGGTATATAAGATTACTAATGCTGACGCTGGTGACCCGGAACCGGAACTTGTATACTCTGACGGTAACGCAACTTCAAATGTTAGTTGCATTGCAATAGACCCTGCGGATGCGGACAAAGCTATCATTGTATACTCAAACTATAGAGTGCAATCTCTACTATATACAGAAGATGGTGGTAAAAACTGGATTCCTGTAGGTGGAAACTTAGAAGAAGGCAAAAGTGGAGGAGGAGATGGTCCGGCTACATTATTTGCTAAATATCTACCTATAAATGGTGGCAATCGAATCTTTTTGGCCACTTCTACGGGTGTCTACTCTACTTCTAATTTAAATGGGTATTACACTGTATGGCAGCAAGACTCTCCTGATGTTATTGGCAATGTGGTTATTAACATGGTCGATACAAGAGAATCTGATGGTCTGGTTGTTGTAGGAACACATGCTACCGGTGTCTATCAGGGGTATGTAACTGAATTACATTCTGCTCCAAATTTGCCTACTTTGCTTGAACCTCACAACGGAAGCAAAGGAATAGCCGAATCCGTTAAACTTCAGTGGGATGCTAATAATCCGGCAGCAATGTTTACTGTAGAAGTTGCAACTGATGAAGAGTTTACGAATATCGTATATACAGGTGAAGAAGTAAAATCTGATTTTGATTTTGCTAATGGCATGGAACAGGGAGGCAAGACCTATTACTGGAGAGTAAAAGCTCATAGCGCAGGTGGTCAAACAGAATTCACTCAAGCATGGTCATTTGTTACTGCTCCTTTAGCTCCTGAGTTGGAGTTCCCCGCACACATGCAGAAAGAAGTAGAAACTTCTGTAACATTCCTTTGGAAGGAAGCTGCAGGAGCAACAAGATATAATCTGCAGATTGCTTCGCAGCCTGGATTTAACGGTATCATTTTAGATACTGTTGTTTCTGATATAAGTTGCTTCGTAGAAAATCTTGCAAGTGATTCTAAATATTACTGGAAGGTAGCATCAGGCGATGAAGATGGAATTGGCGAGTTAAGTAAATCATACACTTTCTACACTAAGGACCCAATTTCAGTGCAGGAAGATAATAACGCTGGTGTTGTATTATATCAAAACTATCCTAATCCATTTAGCCAAATGACTCATTTAGAGTTCGAATGTGATATCGCAATGCCGGTCATTGTTGAATTATATGATGCGTCCGGTAAAAAAATTGAAACTTTATTGAATAAAGTGGTGTATGGTAGAAATAGAATAGATATCAACGCTGCTAAATTAAACTCAGGTGTATATTACTACCGTTTACACGTAGCAGGCAAAACATTCACGAAAAAAATGGTTGTTGTAAAATAGAATCTACAGATTTATGAAAAGGATACTAGGCTTTATTAGTTTTGCTATATTTATAGGTTCGGTCGCTTTTGCGGCTGAACCTGTATTTAAGGCAAAAATCGATACGAACAAAACACTAATCGGTAAACAAATTGAATTAAAACTTAGTGCGGAATATGACAAAAACCAAACAGTATTCTGGCCTGAAATTAAAGACAGTGTTGGCAGTTTAGAGATAGTGAAGTCTATCTCTCCTGACACAGTGCAAAAAGAAGGCAGATTTGCCGTAAATCGCCAATACACTCTAACTTCTTTCGATAGTGGCAGCTATCAAGTGCCACAGTTTACTTTTTCTTATCAAAATGAAGGCAGCGAAGACTTGTTTGCTGCTAAAACCAAAGAGCTGTCTCTGGAATTTGCAAGTGTCACCATTGATACTACAAAAGACATTAAAGATATTAAACCTCCTTTAGTGCCACCTAAGCAGTTTGACTGGATGATTCTTCTCTATATTGCGTTAGCGCTGTTGCTTTTAGGTGCCGGATATTACGTATGGAAGAAATATTTTGCTTCCAAACCTAACGCAGAAACTAAAGAACCTATCAAACCTAAGATACCGGCTCATATATTGGCGATGGAATCGCTAAAAAGACTGGATGAAGAAAAATTATGGCAAAATGGACAGGAAAAGCTATATCATATAAGGCTTTCGGAAATTCTAAGGACCTATATTGCTTCCCGGTTTGCTATTGATGCTATAGAAATGACTTCCAGTGAAATATTGGAACATTTCACTAAGAGCAATGATATTAGCGATGAGCTCCTAAGCAATCTGAGAAAGCAATTAGATATATCGGATATGACTAAGTTTGCTAAATATAAACCTTTGCCGGATGAGCATGGATTTTGCTTAACTTCGGCAATTCAGTTTGTAGAAAAAACTCATAGAGTACTTTCAGTACCTTCTAATCATGAGGAGGTAAAATAGTATGTTTGCAGACTTTAAATTTACAAACCCGGATATGTTCTGGTTGCTACTTGTAATTCCATTACTTCTGATTTGGAGCTATGTAAGAAGAAACAGAATGACTTCTAACATTAAAGTATCCAATAGCAAGGATTTTACAATTGCTGCAAAATCATGGAAAGTCAAACTTATGTGGCTACCTATTCTTTTTAGAATGTTGGCACTGGCTCTCCTTATTACTATCCTTGCAGAGCCCCGCTCCAGCACTGTTAAAAAAGACGTAGTTACCGAAGGTATCGACATCGTCTTGTCTTTGGATGTTTCAGGCTCTATGCTGGCTGAGGATTTCAAACCTAATAGGCTTGAAGCTTCTAAGAAAACAGCCATTGGCTTTATAGATGACAGACCAAATGACAGACTTGGAGTAGTTGTATTTGCAGGCGAAAGCTTTACTCAATGCCCACTTACTATAGACCATGATGTTCTAAAAAATATCATTTCTAAATTGGAAACCGGTAAACTTAAGGGTGGAACTGCTATTGGTATGGGGCTTGCTACTGCAGTAAGCAGGCTAAAAGACAGCAAAGCCAAAAGCAAAGTAGCCATTCTTCTCACTGATGGCGTAAATAATACCGGAATTGTTACCCCTGAAACTGCCGCCGAAATAGCTGAAAAATTTAAAATTCGATGCTATACCGTAGGTGTAGGTACAAACGGCACTGCACCGGTTCCAGTACAGCATCCTTTGCATGGCAAAATTTATCAGCAGCAGGAAGTAAAAATAGATGAAGATCTTTTAAAAGATATTGCAGAAAGAACAGGCGGAAAATACTTTAGAGCAACAGACAACAAGAGCTTGGAAGCCGTCTATAAGGAAATAGACAAGTTAGAAAAGACAAAAATAGACGAAACTTCTTTTGAGCAGTTTGCCGAAGAGTATATGCCGTTTGCGATAGGTGCCGGTATACTTCTTCTAATGGAGTTATTATTAAACTTCATGATTTTCCGGAAAATTCCATAATATAATTAAAATGCTAAAATTATTTGCAGATGTTGCTCTTTATTAGAAGGAGTAACATCTGCTTTTTTTTATACACTTATATTTTTGAAGTTCGTTTCTTAATAAAATGGATTTATTTATTTTAGCGATATAAAATGTATAGAAGAGCCTCAATATATATTGTAATAGTTTTTATTACCTTTCTTATTTGTCCTTTAAATGCAGGACAATCTGTGGATAGTGGCTTATCTCAAGAAATAAGTTCAATGAGTATTGAAGAGCTTATGAATGTGAAAGTAATAACTGTTTCAAATTTCCAGGAAACTAAAAAAAATGCCCCCGGAAATATTATTTATATAGAAAGGTCAGAATTATTACAGAGAGGTTATAATGATTTGGTGGAGATTTTTAATGATTTGCCGGGTATAGATTTTTCTCAGACATGGGGGGACTTGTACTATAAATCTTATTGGCGTGGCTATAGGCAAGGCCTGTCGTCGCCATTTTTACTTATGCTGGATGGCAAAAATATCAATCACCTCTATTATCATTGGACTGATATACTAGTTTCTATTCCAATATCGATGGTAGATCATATAGAAATTGTATATGGTCCGGTATCCTCTGTATATGGTGCTAATGCTCTGATGGGTGTATTTAATATAATAACTAAAAAAGACAAAGAAAAGAACGGAACAAGTGTCGATGCAAAGTTTTCCTATGGAAGTTTTGTTTCGAAAGTAAGTGATTTAACAGTGTTTCATAAAATCAATGATTTGTCTTTCCGAATTAGTGCTTTCCTAAACTACGGAGATTTGGATAAAAATAAACTTGAAAAATATGAATATACTAAGTCAAAGTATGTAAAAGATAAAAAATTATGGGGAGATTTTGTAGATTCAGGATTTTTTCCTGGCGAGTATAGCTCTTTCAGAGAAAATAAAGGATTTACTTTTTCTACTATATTGGATAATACCGAGTTTGGAGTCCAATATTACAGAGTCGATAATAAGTATGGTGTCAATTATGCTTATGATAAAGCTCCTCCCGGCTGTAACTGGATAGAAGACGATTACTTTCTGTTTTTAGATAGTAAAAATGATATAAACCCTAACATTGTATCCAATACTTATATCAGGTTCAGGCAATCTAATTTGCCTAACTCAAGTTCAAGTCTTGAGCAGGTTTCTGATTTTGGCGAACAACGTCTCATAAAATTTGGATACTGGCAGTTAACAAATAACAGCTGGTCTATTTATCAAGATTTTGATCTTAATTATTTTGATGATGTAAATATAAAAATAGGATTTAACTACGAAGCACAGCAACTACAAAAGGCTTATGACATGGCATGGGGCGAAACTGTTGCTCCAGATAACAGCCAAAATTATTCCTATCCTCACCCTCCTGACAATACAAGAAAAACTGAGAATTCGATGCTATGGGAATACTCAGGTGCTTATATCCAATCAAAATATGATTTTTCTAATTTGATTAAATCAGACTTTAACCATTATATCTCTGCAGGTTTGAGATATGATTATACTACTGAATTCGAATCATACTTAACTTACAGATTCGCATATATTTTAAACTATAAAAACTATGGCTTCAAACTAATGTACGGTAATGCTATACAAGAGCCTGCTCCAAGACAATTATACGGAGAATGGGCCGGCAGCTCAGTCAATTCAGGCCTCGAACCGGAAGAGTCACATAATTTGGAATCTGTGCTATTCTATTCTGATAAAATATTTTATATCATGTTTAATCCCTATTACAATATAGTACATAACGCAATTAATAATATCAACGGCATTCCTATAAATATTTCTAAAAGAGAGGTATATGGGGTTGATGTGCATTTCTCTATGCAGAGTACATTATCGAAAGATGTTAAGTTCAAGTTTTGGTCTTACATTTCTTTGATAGATACTAAAGAGGACCGATTTGATAATGATGCCAATATGATTGGGGAACAGCAAATAGGTGATATTGCTCCTTATAAATTATATTTTGGTACAAATATTGGTTATAAGTCTATCAATCTAAATCTTAGATCAAGATATATTAGTAAAAAAGATAACTACCAAAGTAATCCCGTACCTGAAACACCTCCATATTTTACTATGGATGCAAACTTAATACTGCGAAATGTATTTGAGAATATATCATTTGGTATCAAAGTAAATAATATATTTGATAAAACATATTATCATCCTGGAATTAGAGATGCCAATGCAGGGATAATCCCGGGATATTTTGATGCTAACGACAATTGGTATGGTAGTAGCGGTTGGATGAATTCACAACTCCCACAACCGGGTAGGGCTATTTATCTTCAACTTATGATAAATATAGAATAGGAACAACCGAAAGAGGCAACACTATAATGCATTGCCTCTTTTTGTACATTTACATTTCTTTGATAACCGATTTCGTAAGTTTTACTAAATCAGGTTCTGCCAGTGCGGCACAGCTTAGTATTTCTTCTATATTTACCGGCTTAAGTGAGTCAGGGAAACATTCGTCTGTAAGCACTGAAAGCCCAAGCACTTCCATTCCCATCTGCACAGCTACTATATCTTCAGGTATAGTGCTCATACCTATTACATCAGCACCAACAGTACGCAAGAAACGATATTCAGCTCTGGTTTCAAGCGACGGTCCTGACATTGCTGCATAGACTCCTTTGTATAGCGGTATAGACTGTTCTAAAGCCACTCTTTCTGTAATAGCAATAAGTCGTTTGGAATAAGGTTCACACATATCTACGAATCGATGGCCAAATCTTTCATCATTTACTCCGATAAGTGGATTATCTCCCAGTAAGTTAATATGATCTTCTATCAGCATGATTCTGCCTTTTTCCCATTGAGGATTTAAGCAGCCACAAGCATTAGAGATAATAATTTTATTGGCACCCAGGTACTTCATGACTCTAACAGGAAATGTAATCTGCTGCATGCTATATCCTTCGTAGTAGTGGAACCTACCTTGCATCGCCACTACTTTTTTACCTTCTACTGTGCCAAATATCAACTTCCCGGCGTGACTTTCTACAGTGGATTCAGGGAAATTAGGAATTTCTGTATAATCTATTTCTGTTTCTACTTCTATTGCTTTTTTTAACTGTCCGAGACCTGTACCCATAATTATTGCAATCTCCGGCACTTGCTCGGTGATATTGCGAATGTACTGTATGGATTCTTGTATTTCAGACATCATATTAATATTATTAGTTGACATATTTTTTACCTATTAGGATAATAACGTTGACCAAAAATAGCAGTGCCTACTCTAACCATAGTAGCACCTTCATTGATTGCAATATCGAAGTCGTGAGTCATACCCATTGAAAGATGCTTTAAAGATAGTCCTAATTCTCTATTTACTCTTTCCAATGACTTCCTAAGCAAGCCAAACTCTCCTCGGATAAGCCTCTCTTCAGAAGAGAAAGTACCGATAGTCATAAGACCGCCAATTTGTAGATTTTCTATTTCTCCTATTTCACCTGCCAAGTCGACTATAGCATCCGGCTCCACACCGCTTTTTGAATCTTCACCTGAGGTATTTACCTGAAGTAGAATTTTCAGAGATTTATCTGTCTTTTCTGCCTGCTTTGATATTTCTTCTGCTAAGCGTACAGAATCTACAGTATGAATCATGTGGACATGGGGAAATAAATATTTTACTTTATTTCTCTGTAAATGACCAATAAAATGCCATTCCGGATGAGATTTAGAGACCTCGTCGAACGCTCCGAGTTTATCTCTGACTTCTTGAGCATAGTTTTCTCCAAATACCGTCATTCCGGCATCCATCGCGTTGTAGACCATTTCTACAGGATAAGTTTTGGAAACTGCTAATATCTTTACATCTTCAAAGTTTCTACCGGACTTAACGCAAGCCTCTTGAGCTTTTTCTGTTACTACTTTCCAATTCTCTTTAAGTACCTCTACCGGTAATACGTTCATTTCTCACCTTCTATCTTATTATCTGTATCGTTTTATACATTGTTTCCGCAGCATTTATAATCTCAAGGATATACGTGCCTGACGGAATATTGTTTACATCAAATTTTATAAATGAGTTACCATTAAGTTGCACTTCTTGCGATAGCATTGCTCTGCCTTGCAAATCATTAATTGATATTTCTGCTCTGCCGTTTAGGTTGGTAATATTTACATTTAACACCTCTGTCGCAGGATTTGGAAATATTTCAACTTGCGAGTCCGGTAGCTCTTCTATGGAAGTAATACCGTCCAGCTCTAAAGAGTTGATTTTCATTAATGGAACTATTGTACCGTTATCTATCGCAATAGAATCTAAACCGGGCATATTCGGAAGTTGAAATTTCTGATCAATACTTTCGACAATATAAACTGTATCTATTTGGTTGCCTATTTCATCAAAATATGTAACCGGCACGGGCACATATGTATAACCACCAAAAGACTTCGCCTGCACCTGTTTGAAAGAGATGTAGCTATTAGACTGGTCATAAACTCCCTGATTATTTCTGGCAGCATAGACTTTTATGTCAAATTCCGGCCAACCTTTGCCATCTATCCATTCAGCAAAGAAATTATCAATATTTTTTGTAGTCAGATTTTTTATTTCAGCTTTTAGCTTTTCAGTATTAACATTAGAATAAGCATTGTTCTCTAAATAGTTTTGTATAGATTTGAAGAAAATCTCGTCTCCAAGATATTCTCTTAGCATTGCTACAACCAGAGCACCTTTTTGATAAATTGTCTGAGGGTAGTTAGAGGATGGTGGTTCTCTATCAAAATTGTATATTGAAAGCACACCTTCTGATTGTGTTATATTATTAAAATAATCAGTTCTTTTTGCTCTGAGGACTTTTGAATATTCGTTTTTACCAAATATATACTCTTTATACAATGCTTCCGAAAAAGTAGCAAAAGACTCGTTTAGCCATGCATCTCTGAAATCTTCAGGAGTTACTAAACCACCGAACCATTGGTGTGATAGCTCGTGAGCAATAGTTGAGTTTAAAGAGTCATTGTTTGACTTAATTTGTGCAATAATTGAGTTAGGTAAAGAAATCATAGTCTGGTGCTCCATTGCTCCTTTTGGAGTGCACACATAGCCTACTTTTTCGAAAGGATACTCACCCCAATAATTTTCAAAAGCATCTAAAACAATCGGCAACTTAGCAAAGGCGTAGTCAGCTCTATTAGATAGGCTTTCTAAGCTATAATAAACAATGGGCTTCTTCCATGTATTAATCTCTCCCACTGCAAATTTCGACATTGCAAAATTCATCATATATGTAGCTATAGGATGATTACTCACCCATTGATAGATATCTGTCCCGTTATCCAGATTATGCACAGTGAGCATACCGTTAGAAGCCACTTTATAGCCTGTGTTAACATGATATTTGATGTCGGTGGTAGCTTTATCACCCGGATGATCTAAGCAAGGAATCCAATGAGCTCCACATGAAACCCATAAATTATAAAACCCAACTCCGAGGTTATAAAGAGTCATATCTTGCTGATGCACTCCACCCCAAGCGTAACCCGGCTCAGCAGCCATAGTGCCATGAAAATAAACAGTTACTAATGTTGTATCTATAGCATCCGGGAAAGTAAAATAGTGCACATAATCAGCATCATTATACTCACCATGTGTTTCTACACTTACTTCCTTATCATTACAGAATACAGAATCTATCTCCAAATCCCTTAAATGAAAATAAAACTTATTATTTTCAGATTTATCAGTTCTATACACTTTAATCCGGTTGACACCGTAAGAGCGTAGACTAATATCCTTCAGAAAAATTAAGTCCGCGTCGTAATGTAATACATCGTAAGAAATGTTAAGAGGCTTTAAAGGATTAGGTATTTCCTCAGCTTTAATATTTGAAAAAGAAAAAAGAATATAGGCAATCGCAAATAACCGAAATATCTGTAACATAAGCTCTTGTCCCTATAATTGTTAGATTTATCAAGTTAAAAAAATACTGCTACTAAAACAATAAATAAAACGACGAAACCTCAACTAAATATAAACGTAAAAATAATTATCACACTTGACTTTTTTTCTTTGCTATTTATTCAAATGTATGCTATCTTATAGCAAGGATTAAAATTCTTTTACCACGTCAAAATAGGAGTACGTTATGATGGATGGTGCAACAACCCCGGGAAAGTCAATAATGACCTGCTACTCTGTAGAAGAGGCTTTGCAAAATAAAGAAATAGTGACTAAGCTAGATCTTCACTTCAAAGACCTCGAAGAGTTCCCAAGAGAGATTTTAGAATTAGAGAATCTAACCGAATTAGTATTATGGAATAACCGACTCACTTCAATCCCAGATGATATTTACAGATTAAAAAATTTAGAAAAATTGGAACTTAGTGGCAATAAAATCAAAGAATTGCCTGCCGGTATCGGCAACTTAGAAAACTTAAAAGTACTCGTGCTTAGCTGGAATCAGCTTACTGCTCTTCCCGAATCTATTGGGAATTTAAAAAATCTACAACGACTTGGTCTAAACAACAATCAAATTGAAACTCTCCCTACTGAAATTGGCAACTTATCTAAATTAAACGAATTAGTTTTGAGCGAAAATAATATTTCTGCACTCCCGGATGAAATTGGAAATTTAGAGAATCTTGTCAAGCTTCGCGCACATGGTAATAACTTATCTGAAATATCAGCATCTGTAACAAAGCTTACAAATTTGGAAAAATTAGAAGCAAATCAAAACAATATTTCTGCTTTACCTTCTAATATTGGCGATATGAAAAAATTGCAGAAAATTAGAGTTTGTTCTAATTTACTAACCGAATTACCCGATAGTATTACAGAACTTGAAAACTTAGAAAAATTACTTCTTTTTGAAAATGATTTGAAAGCTGTCCCTCATGGCTTCAGTAAACTTATCAAACTTACTGAATTAGATTTAAGCTCTAATGAGTTTTCATCTGTTCCGGAAGATATAGCTGAACTAAAGAATTTGAAAGAACTTAGAATCAATAAAAATAATATTGATAAGCAAAGTATCGAAGGTCTGTCATCAGTGCTGCCCAATACTAAAATAAAATGGCAATAGTCATCGGCAAACGCAACATAGGAGAATTATAATGAGCGAAATGCTTACTGCTGCAAAATGGGCAGATAAACTCGGGGTTTCTCAAGGTAAAGTAAAAAAAGCAATTACAGAACTAAATCTTGAGCCTGATGAAACAAAAGGCAGATGTTCTTACTTTTCTGAAGCTTCTGCCGACAAAATAAAAACTCACTTAGAATCAAAATAATTATTGATACACATATAAACAAAACCGGACAACACGCTTAACATGTCATCCGGTTTTGTTTTTTTATATTCTCCGCAAAAGCTATTAGCTTTTGTCTCCTTCTAACTCTTTAAAGTCTGCTTTGCATTCTGGACATTTGTAAGACTTTTCGTATTCGCCTTCTACTTTTTTATATCTAACTTCTAAAGTGGGATTACCACAGCTAGGACACTCATGTTCAATTGGTTCGTAGTTTGTGATATAATCACAATCCGGATATCTGGAGCAACCAAAGAATTTGCGTCTTGCTTTTTTGCTATAGCGCTCTATAACGTCGCCATCGCCACATTTAGGGCACTTCACGCCCGTTGTTATAGGTTTTATACCTTTACACTCAGGATAGTCAGTGCAGCCGTAGAAACGGCCAAAACGTGATTCTCTAATGTACATCTGCTTTCCGCATAAGTCACAGAAAATACCTTCGGCTATAACAGGATCTTTTTTCTCCATCATTTCCTGCTCTATTTTCGGAAGGGGCTTAGTGCCTCTACAATCCGGATATTTAGAACAACCTAAGAATCTGCCTCCACGACTAATCCTAATAATCATAGGCTCCCCGCATTCAGGGCACGGAATTTCCGGTATGTCGCCATGTTCCTCTGCATATTTCAGAGATTTGGTAAATGGCCCGTAGAACTGCTTCATAAGCTCTACATAAGTTAATTCACCATTGGCAACTACGTCTAAATCCTGCTCCATTTCTGCCGTAAAGTCAACGTTGAATAGGGTAGGGAAATTTTTGACTAATACTTTGCATACATCCATACCTAAACCGGTAGGCACAAAGGATTTAGTAATAAGTTCTACATACTCTCTATCAATCAAAGTACTGACAATTTGTGCATAAGTAGAAGGTCTACCGATACCCAACTCGTCCAACTCTTTCACAAGAGATGCTTCATTATATCTTGCAGGCGGTTTAGTTTGAGAGTGGGTAGATTCTGTCTTAGTACAGTCTACAGCTTGCCCTTCTTCCAACGTAGGAGGTAAAATCTGTTTTCCATCATCTTTTTTACCATTATCTATATCACCGTATGCAGCAAGGAAACCTTTGAAAACAACTATGGAACCTGAAGCTCTGAAAGTAAGGTTGTCGCCATCGATTGAGATAGTAGTTTGAGCCATTATGGCTGGTGCCATTTGCGAAGCTAAGAATCTGTTAAAAATCAACTCATAAAGTCTTGCTTCATCTTTGTTAGCATATTTCTTTACTTCATCAGGAGAATAAATCATACTGGTCGGACGAATAGCTTCGTGTGCATCCTGAATATTGGAAGATTTGCTTTTATAGAAATTTGGCTTTTCAGGTAAATATTTTTCGCCATACTTTGTTGTGATATATTCAGCAGCATTCTGCTGAGCTTCAGGACTAATTCTTACAGAGTCGGTTCTCATGTAGGTAATAAGACCAACAGAGCCGTCAGTTCCCATTGTGATACCTTCATAAAGTCGCTGAGCAGTAGCCATAGTCTTTTTGTTAGAAAAGCCTAAACGACGAGATGCCTCTTGCTGCAAAAGCGAGGTAGTAAATGGAGAAGATGGTCTTCGTTTTACTTGCTTCTTCGCAATGGAGCTGATGGTAAATTCAGAGTTTTTTATTCTGTCCAGCAAGTCATTTGCTTCTTGTTCAGTTCTAATAAAATGCTGTTTTGCAAGTTTATCCTGAATTGTTTTATTTTCTTCTTCATCTTCCGCATGCGCAGAACCTTCTGGATTTTTTATAACTTTATCATCATAGGAGTAAAGTTTAGCTTCTAAGCTGTCCTTTTTATCATTTTCAAACATCCCTGCGATAGACCAATAGTCGATTGGTTTAAATGCGTTGATTTTATCTTCTCTTTCGCAGATGAGCCTAAGGGCTACAGACTGCACCCTACCGGCAGACAGAGCCTTAGATGTCTTTTCAATCATTGCTCTGTTTAAAAAAGGAGAAACCTGAAAGCCAATAAGTCTATCTAGAACTCTGCGAGCTTGCTGAGACATAAAAAGATCTTTATTGATTTCAATTGGTTCTTTCAGAGCATTTTTTACACCGGCTTTAGTGATTTCGTTGAAAAGAACCCTTTTTATATTTTTGTTATTTGTTTTTATAACTTCCGCTAAGTGCCATGCAATTGCCTCACCTTCGCGGTCAGGATCTGTAGCGATCAAGACTTCTTTTGCTTTTTTAGAACGCTCTTTAAGTTTCTTGATTACGTCGCCCTTACCCTTAATGGTAATATATTTTGGTTCAAAATCATTTTCAACATCCACACCGAGCTTTGTTTTCGCCAAATCTTTGATATGACCAACAGAAGCCTCGACTACATATTTACTACCAAGATATTTATTTATGGTTTTTGCCTTTGCAGGTGATTCCACTACAACTAATATTTTTTCAGCCATCTATTTTCCCGCCTGTCGAGTATTTTTATTTTTTGATTCTACGTTCTTATAGAATTCCAATTGCAAATATAAAAAATATAAGACTATATAAAAGGTTTGAAGGAACTTTTTTTTTCCTTATGTAACACGTAGTTAGCATAATATATATTTTTATTTTATAGAATTGTGAGAAATGTTCAAAATAAGAATTGTTAATTGCCGTCTCTGTAACAGAGAAAATCATAATATTATTAGTAATATTATATGATACAAAGTACTTGATGTATTGCTTCATTAGTGCTTATTCTTACTCTTTTCGAGTAAATAAACTCTGCATGACAGGAGTCAAAACAGTCATAGAATTTCTGAACTAATCTCTGATTGAATGTATACGTAGAGCAGCTTTAGCCCAAGCTGCTCTTTTTTTTGGTGTGCCGCCAAATGTATTACTCTTCTTTTTGATGATTTTACTTTTTACAAAGGAATCATAATAATAATAATCTACTTCTGTATTTTGTTAGCTTCAACAGATACATTACTGTTTATTTATCTGTAACATCTTTATTATTTTTTGTACTAATATCTTCTGTGTCTTCAGTTCCAATCTCACAATATGGCCCCTCAGGTTCATTAACAAGCAAATCATTATTAGGTGTAACACCAATATCTACAATTGTAAAAGAATCTATATTTGCCGACGGAGTAGTCACTAATGCTCCCATCATTACCAAACCTGTGGTTATAATAACGAAAGATAAAATTCCAACTGAAAAATCCTGTATTTGATATATTTCTGGTATTTTATAGAAAAGAAGAATTGTAATCAAGCCACGAGGAGCCAAAAATATTTCAGGTATTACATTCGTTTTTAGGAAGGTTCGGAAATTTACATATCTGATAATGTATAAAATAACAACAATAATACTGCCTACTAACAAGACATTTGGGTTCGTCATCTGCACAATATCAATTGACATTCCAAACGCAATAAAGAAAAAAGTACGAACTAAAAATGCAGTTTCTGCAGTAATTATGTGAAATTCATTACGAATACTTTTCACCATAGAAAAGCTTATATATTTTTTAAGCTTCCATCTAAAAAAGATTTTAGAATTATTTAGTACTAATCCAAAAATAAAGATTATCAGCAATGAAGAAAGATGCAGTTGCTTACCAACTCCGTACAAGGCAGCCAAAATTGCAAGCATCATAAAAATCTTTATCTGACTGGTAATTTTGCTAAATAAATATACAAGGAAGTAGGAAAAGACTATAGAAACTATTATGGTCAATAGAACCATTAGCAAACCTTGTATAGAAAATATGCTACCTTCTTGAATCACTACAAAATTAAAGAACATGATGCCTATTATATCAGAAAAAGTCGCTTCGTAAATCATAAATTCTTTTTTATTTTGAGTGAGGCTATGTACGCTTGGGATTAGTACTGCACTACTGACTACAGAAAGTGGGATAGCATATACGAGTGAGTTGAAAAATGGCTCTTCTCTAAAAAACATAATTACTAAAGCTATTGCCATGGAGGATATTATCAAAATCAGAGAAGCCATCATAAAAGATTTTTTGATAGTACCCAGCTTCTCCTTAGTCAGCTTCAAATCCACTGCTGCTTCTAGTACTATCATTATCAAACCGACAATCCCAAGCAACTCAAGAGCATTATAAAACTGACTATCCAGATTTATACCAAATGAAGTGGCTAATAGTTTTAGCCCCATGCCTGTGGCTATCAAAAATAAAACAGACGGGATTTTAAACTTCCGAGAAGCTATATCAAAAACGTATGATAATAATATCATCACGCTCCCACCTATCAAAACTATGTAAGGATCAAACATACGCCATACCTTTCTATCTATATCCGAAATCTTTTAAACTAATATTTGTTTGTGTTTAAAACAATAATATAATATATTAATGTAAATTTTAAGCCTTTTATATTACTTAGTAAGTTTTGGAAGCAATAATATTTTATCTGGAATTATTTTGGAGAAGTTTTATGTTAAAACTAACATATTTGAGCCATTCCTCTTTTATGCTTTCTAATGGAGAGCAAACCATAGTTATTGATCCTTTTATTACAGGAAATGCTAACGCTCCTGTGCCAGTAGATACTATCAAGCCTGACTTTATTGTGCTGACTCATGCACACGGTGACCATTTAGGTGATGCAATCCAGCTGGCAAAAGATAACGACAGTATGATTATTGCTGTGAATGAACTTGCAAACTATGTGGCTGCCCACGGCGTAAAAGCTCATAACATGCACATCGGCGGTGCTTGGAACTTTCCATTCGGCAGATTGAAGTTTACTATCGCCCATCACGGCAGCTCCACGACCGATGGACTTTACATGGGAGAACCTGCAGGTGTGGTTATCACTATGGGGGGTAAAACAGTTTATCATGCAGGAGACACCGGTATATTCCTCGATATGAAACTAATAGGCGAGCTAAACGCAATAGATGTGTATATGATGCCTATTGGAGATAATTTTACTATGGGAATAGACGACGCTGTTAAATCAGTAGAGTTTGTAAACCCTAAGTTATCTATACCAATGCACTACAATACATTTCCAATTATAGAAGCAGATCCAAATATATTCAAAAGCAAAGTCGAAAGTCTTGGCAAAGAAGCAAAAGTAATGGACTTTGGCGAATCAATAGTATTTGACTAATGTTGAAAATAATTTATATAAGTAGAGGTACTCATAACCGTATCTCTGCTTATATCACTAATCTCACCACTCTGTATCCTTACCTTACCTATAGTTTTTTGTAAAAAAGCAATTTTTGCAAAAATTCTTAAACCAATCTTGCTTAAATTCAGTCTCTACCAATATTCAAGATTTTGAAACAAAATACAATTTCACACGTAGCAGAAACATATTTTTAACTAATTAAAGCAAGATAGATTTATGACAACGCGAATGTTTCCCATTATTTTGGCTATTATTGCTACTTTATCGCTTAGCATATTAGGCTTTTATTTTTTTTCAGACATGAAAGAGGAGCCTAAGCAACAAAGGCCCCCTGAAAGGCTCTTAAAAGTAACTGTAGCTGAGGTAAAATATGACACACTTACTACAAAGATTATATCGACTGGGCGTTTAGAATCCAGAAGTTTTGTAGACTTAATTTCTGAAGTTTCAGGTAAAATTCTTCCGGGTGATGTGCCTCTTAAAAAAGGTCAGAGCTTTCAGAAGGGTCAGGTATTGGTAAGAATTTTTTCCGAAGAAGCAGTACTGGCCTTAAAAGGCAGGAAAAGTCGCTACTTAACTACTTTAGCAAATATGCTTCCTGATATGCTTATCGACTTCACCTCTTCATATCCTGCATGGGAAACCTTTTTTAATAATATCGAATTAGATAAAGACTTACCTGAATTACCTAAAATATCAAATAGTAAAGAAAAAATCTTTCTTTCCGGCAGGAATATCATAAGCGAATATTACGCAATACAAAGTGATGAAATCAGACTTACTAAATATGAATTAGTTGCACCGTTTAAGGGTGCTTTTAATGAAGTATACTTAGAAACAGGTGCAGTAGTTAATATGGGCTCTAAGCTTGCTAAAATGATAAGAACAGATATTTTAGAGCTTGAAGTAGCAGTTAATTATGATCTGTCTCGTAAAATTAGAGTTGGTCAAAAAGTCAATGTTTCCACTGACGATGATAAATTTAACTGGGTTGGCTCAGTAAATAGAAAATCTGAATTTATAGATCCGACGACACAGTCAATAAGCATATTTGTAACCATAAATCAAAACAAAGATCCCCTATTTAAAGGGATGTACATGAAAGCTGAGTTTGGTGCAATTACCTATAACTCTGTAATGAAACTTCCGAGAAATGCAGTTTTCAATCAGGATGAAGTATATTTTGTCAATGAAGATATGAAGTTAGCAAAATCCAAAATTGATATAGTAAAATATAACGAGACTACTTTGTTTTTCAGAGGACTAACGGAAGGTACATTAGTAGTGAATGAGCCTTTGATCAATGTAACCGAAGATATCCCTGTAGAGATTTTAAAAAAGTAATATCCAATAAAATATGATATTTAAATATGAGAAAGATAATAGAGCAATTTGTTAAATACCCATTTTATGCAAATATATTTCTGGCTTCTTTGATTATTGGCGGGATGATAGCGATGCTATCTATGAAAATGTCGATGTTCCCTGAAACTACTCCTAAAAATATATTTGTTAATGTCGCTTATCCCGGAGCCTCTCCTAAAGAGATGGAAGAGGGCATAACTGTCAGGGTTGAAGAAGCAGTGCGTGGTATCGTAGGCATCAAAGAAATCAAATCTACTTCGTCAGAAAATTTCAGTTCTGTTCAGATAGTAACTACCGGTGAGTATGATTTGGATGAAACTTTGATGGAAGTAAAAAACTCTATCGATGGCATTTCTTCTTTCCCTGTGGATGCGGAAAGACCCATAGTTTATAAGCAAAAAGCAACTACCAAAGCGATGTTTATGGCTTTATATGGCGACATAGACCTTATGCATCTCAAAAAGTTAGCATATCTGGTAGAAGAAGATTTCAGATCTTCCGGCATCGTTAGCCAGCTTACTGTATCGGGATATCCTGCAACTGAGCTTTCTGTAGAAGTAAGAGAAAACGACTTGCTCCGATACGGAATAACTTTCGATCAGATTTCTTCAGCAATAAGGCAAAATAATATAGATATTTCAGCGGGTATGATCAAGTCACCTCAAGAAGAAATACTTATCAGATCTCGCTCCAGAAGCGTAAATCCGACTAAAGTGGGTGAAATTGTTGTAGCAGCCCAAAAGGATGGTAGTTTAACTAAAATCAGAGATATTGCTGATGTAAAGATTAAATTTGCTGATGTTACAACCGGGGCTACACTTAACGGTAAGCCTAGTATCTCTTTTAATATTGAAAAACTTCCCGAAGAGGATTTGAGTAAAATTACAGATTTTATCGAAAATTATGTTACAGAATTTAACATCAAACACCCTCAAGCGACTCTTGAAATCACTTGGAACTTTATGACATTGCTGGAGCAACGTCTGCAGTTATTAGTTAATAACGGTGGAATAGGTTTGCTTTTAGTGGTGCTTTCACTTACATTTTTCCTTCGATTTGGGCTTTCATTCTGGGTGGCAATGGGCATCCCTGCATCATTTTTTGCGATGTTTATGGCTGCAAGCTTTTACGACGTTACAATAAATATGATATCACTGTTTGGTATGATACTGGTTATTGGTATTTTGGTTGATGACGGTATTGTTATTGGTGAAAATATATTTACTCATTTTGAAAGAGGTAAATCAAGGAAACAGGCTGCGGTAGATGGCACTATGGAAGTGTTGCCTGCAGTAATTACTTCTGTATCTACTACTATAGTAGCATTTATTCCGGTACTTTTGATTACTCAGGGTGGTTTGGAATTTATGAAGGAAATGGCGATTGTAGTTATTTTTTCTTTGTTATTCTCTCTATTTGAAGCATTTTTTGTGCTCCCTGCTCACTTAGCTCATAAATGGGTACTCAATAAAAACATAAAAGATACACCTATTCAAAAATTTAGAAGAAAGTTAGAAGCAGGAATTGATATGTTCAGAGTAAATATTTACGGCAGATTGCTGAAAAAAATCATTAAATGGAGATGGTTTGTAATAACTATCCCCGTTGCTCTATTTGTTATTACTATTGGTATGGTCTTCGGTGGAGTTATTCGAGCTACTTTCTTCCCTGCTATACCGTTTGATACATTCAATATTAATATAGCATTCAAACCGGGCACAGGCGAGCAGATTACTCGTGAATACCTGGAAAATTATGAAAAAACAGTATGGGCTGTGGCTGACTCTATTAAGTCAACCGGGGACACATTGCCTTATATTAAATATACTAGTTTAAGTATGGGAAGTGCCTTTTCGGGAACCGAATCAGGTTCGCATACTGGTTCAATTAATGTATACTTCCATGAGATCGACGACCGTGCTCTGACTTCCAATCAGATTGCAGAAATGGTTCGCAAAAGAATTGGTCACGTTCCCGAAGCCGAAAAATTTGTTGTAGGCGGATCTGATAGATTTGGTAAGCCTGTATCTTTGACTCTTTTGAGTAAAAACTCTATAGAAATGTCTCGTGCAAAAGAGTTATTAGAAAAAGAGCTCGAAACCATATCAGCTCTAACTAACATTTCAGATAACTCGCCTATAGGCAAGCAGGAAATCAAAATAAAACTCAAACCTAAAGCTTTTGCTCTTGGTTTAAATCAAAATTATATAGCAAATCAAGTCAGACAAGGCTTCTATGGTGGACAGGCTCAAAGATTGCAGGAAGGTAAAGATGAAATAAGAGTCTGGGTGAGATATCCGAAAGAAGATAGAAAAACTATGACGCAATTTGAAAATATGAGAATTAAAACCGCACAGGGCGAATATCCTCTGAAAGAATTAATTGACTATACTATCGAGCGAGGACCGGTCAGCATTAAGCGTTATAATCTGCAAAAAGAGATAACTGTTGAAGCTGATTTGAAAGATCCGAATGATGATGTACCTCCTATTTTAGAGAAGATATCTAAAGATATAATGCCGATGATTCAAGCAAAATATCCGGGCGTTAAGTATGAATTTATGGGACAAATGAAGAGCTCTAAAGAAAGTGCCAGTGAAATGGCCTTTTACTTTCTAATTGCATTCTTTGTTATCTTACTTATTATTATGATTCACTTCAAGTCATATATTCAGTCATTTATGATTATAAGTATGGTGCCTATCGGATGGATGGGTGCTGCATGGGGACATGGATTAGAAGGTGTACCAATTTCTATGCTTTCTGCATGGGGAATGGTTGCTCTTGCCGGTGTAATTGTAAATGATGCGGTGGTGTTTTTATCTAAATATAATTCTTTGATTGTCGAAGGTAGCAAAGTAGAAGAAGCTGCTCACAAAGCCGGGTTAGCTCGATTTAGAGCGATTATGCTTACTACTATCACTACTTCTATAGGGCTTTATCCTTTGATTTTGGAAACAAGTTTCCAAGCGCAGTTCCTTATACCTATGGCTATTGCTCTGGCTTACGGCGTTCTATTTGGAACTGTATTTATTTTAATTTTCTTCCCTGCTCTTATAGTTTGTAACAATGATGTGAAACACAAAATCTATAACTTGTTTGGAAAGAAATCATATACAAACGAAGAATTAGAACCGGCTATGGATAATTATCAAAGATCGTTGGGTTAATAATCAAATGAAAATATACAAAAATATAATATTTATGCTGACTCTGGCTTGCTCTCTTTCTGTTACTTCAGCAAGAGAGATTAGCCTGGAAGACGCCATCATAATTGGACTTGATAACAATCATCAAGTAAAAATAGCTCGTGCCTCCAGCAAACTGGCTGGAATAAACAACGCATGGGGTGCTGCAGGCAGGTATCCTACTCTTGACGCAACTGTAACTCAGGGGAATCGCTTAGATAACCGCCCTGCGGCTACTATGCCTGACGAAAGTACTACTAATTCTTTATCTGCATCTTTGGGTTTGAATTGGGTGCTTTTTGACGGATTCTCAATTGCAGACAGAAAAGACAAATTAGAGACTTATGATAAATTAGCGCAAAACAGCGAATATGATACTAAGGAAACTCTTGTTAAAGATATTACCTTAGCTTACCATCAAGCTCAGTTGGACAAACAAAAATTAGACGTTTTAAATAAAGTAATGTCCCTTTCTGCTGACAGGTACAGAAGGGTTGAAATCGCAAAGGACCTAGGCAATGCTGTAACTTTTGAGGTACTTCAACTTAAAAACAACTACCTAAAAGACTCTACAAATTTGTTATATCAAGAGATAAACTATCGCAATGCATTGCGTGAATTAAATCTACTGCTTGGCGAAACTGATGATACTAAATTTGAGCCTATTGGTGAGATTCAACCTGAAAATATGGAAGCTAATTTTGCAGAGCTTCGCACTTTGATGTTTGAAAATAATAAATCGCTCAAAAGTTTGAAATATAATCAGAATATTTTAAAATCAGAGCTTAGCATTAACGAAAATGCTTGGCTGCCACAGCTTACTTTGGGTTCTGGATTTGACTATAATAATGCACGAGTCAAATACCAAGGGATGGACGCTACAAGCTCTGATAACTATGACTATTATGCTAATCTAAGACTCTCTGTAAACATCTTTAACGGAGGGAATACAGAAAGAGCTTTGGAAGCTGCAAAAATTGATGTAGAAACGGGCGAGTACCGAATTAGCGAAACTCAAATAAGACTTGAAAACACTTTGAAATTTCAGGTAGAGCTTTATAAATTACGTAAAGATTTATTTAATGTTTCTACTGAAAACTTGAAAAGTGCTGAGTTGAATTTACAGATAGCTGAGCAAAAATTTGATTCAGGCGCTATCAGTTCTTTCAATTACAGAGATATTCAACTGATTTATCTGAATGCTGCATTTGATCAAATACAGTCTACATACAATCTTATTGCATCGGAGCAAGAGCTGAAGAAGCTTACCGGTCAGATAGTTTATAGAAGATAAGCATTGCAGATATATAACTTTTTAAAGAGACTCATTTGGGTCTCTTTTTTTTTTGTAGTAGAAAAAGGTTTATCACACCATTTAGATCCATGCCTCCTACTAAACTTTAGTATAATCATGCAGCCACTCAGTTATTTCTAAACTATCCAAATGTCTCAGTTTTGTTGAAATTCGAACAAGTCTGAAGGGAATATAAAGACTCAAAAATATTGCAGGTACAACTATACATATGGTTTTATAAGGATTCCATCTGATGGAATTAATCAAAAAGACGACAAGACCAATTTGTAAACCAATCAATAGTATCTTTTTACTCCTCTGCTTTAAGAATAAAGCCATTATATGATAAATTAAAGTCAAGACAATATAAAAACAAAAAAAAGAGTAAATTCCTATCCCCCAAGAAATATCTCTCCTGAAACCACCAAGTATAGCTTCACTCAACTCATGATAAACATAAAGCAGATACTCGTAAGTAAACAGATATATAACAATAGTGGTTATAATCTTGAATATCTTTAAAACAAATAGTTTTCCGAATAGCATATTTTCATCCTTAAAACCTATACACTACCCCTACCCCGACTGGAGTGGCATATAACGAGAGCGATGTTCTATCATGACAGTCATTATCATGAGCGTCCATTACTGCCAAGCCACTTAAGGTACCGATAGCTGCTCCAAGCAATACATCGCTGAACCAGTGCCTGTTTTTATACATCCTAGCATAAGCAGTAGAGGCAGATAGACCATAAGCCCCTACATAAGCCCACCATCGATTTACTCTGCCGGCTACTACAGAAGATATAGCAAATGCGATTGTAGTATGACCCGATGGGAAGGAATTATACTCATCATCTAATTCAAAATACTGAAAATTGTAGTTGTCATCCTGATTTGTAGGTCTTGCTCGCCCTAATATTATTTTTAAAGAGCCTGTAACTACCCCTGCCAAAATTATAGACTCTCCTACTAATCTTCCGGTAACTCTTACATATTCATCGCCTGAGACAAGACCATATAAATAAGGTACAGCTGTAAAGATTGCAGCACTTGTCTTCAGCCCGTAGTTATCTACAAAATCAAAGTAGTCATCTGCAAACAGAGATGTATTTCTTTGCGTAAAATCCTGCACAGTCCGGTCAGTAGGCATTGCTGCCAAACTTAGCAAAAAAGACGCTCCCAAATAGTATACTTCATCATTTCTATTGGAGACTAAAGAACTACCAACACCAGTGAAATCTCTGCCAAATGCTTTGACGTCATGCCATAATATAGAGTCTAATGCGGCGGCTTTTGATGAAATACAACTACTTATCATTAAAAATGTCAATACTAATATATATCTTTTCAATTTTTCTTCCTATTTTTGAACTGTGATTTTGTACATTCACATAGTGTGTCTTATCAAGCAAAGTAAGTACTCTAATTCCTAATAATATACCTAAGCTTTCAATCAAAATTGAACTGCGAAATATACTTTAAATATAAGATAAAAATGCTTACCTATACTCAGAGGAAGCAATTTAGTAAATTACAAGGAAACGATTTCCTATGAAAAACTTTGAAGCTCTTATAAAAGATATAAACATAATTGGACATAAAGGTTCATTCCCTTCTACAATATCAAATATTTGCTACGATTCGCGAAAAGTCAACACCGGTGATTTATTCGTTGCTATGCGAGGAGAGCAAACTGATGGTCATAAATATATAGACAAAGCTATAGAACTTGGCGCTTCTGTAATTGTCTGCGAGATATTACCAGATAAAATAAAAGAAAATGTAGCTTATCTAACTGTAGATAATTCCAGAAAAACATTATCAGACCTTGCTCACAATTTCTATGACAGACCGGCTGAAAAACTCGATATATATGGCATCACCGGCACAAATGGAAAGACTACTATTTCATTTATTATGAAGCATATCTATAAATCTTTGGGCTACAAAACCGGAATCATAGGCACCACAGGAATTTATATAGGCGAAAAGAAAATTGAAGCTTCTCACACAACTCCTGAGTCGCTTGAATTAGCAGAACTTTTAGCAGATATGGTAGATGCAGGAATAGAAAAAGTATTTATGGAAGTTTCTTCTCACGCATTAGTGCAGAGCAGAGCTGATAACATTAGCTTTAAGGCAGGTATATTCACTAATTTGAGTCATGAACATTTAGATTACCATAAAACTATGCATGAGTACGCAGCAGCTAAAAGCATCCTATTCAGCAGAATTCAAACAGATGGATTTGCTATCGTAAATGGTGATGATGATTACTCAAAAGCAATACTTAAGAATTGCACTACAGAAAAGATATATAGTATAGGAAGGAATGCTACAAATACCATACAAATATTAGATGAGAATTCAAAAATCAGTGGTATGACTTTTTCCATACAGCACAATACAAAAATGGATTTCAGCACTTCGCTGATTGGAAAATTTAATATTGATAATATAGCAATGGCTCTTTCTCTACCAATATTGGAAAATGAAGAGCCATATCAAGTGAAACAAGCAGTCAGCACCGCAAAAGGTGCTCCCGGCAGAATGGACAGAGTAAATCTGGCAAACGGAGCTGTTGGACTGATAGACTACGCTCACACACCTGATGCATTAGACAAAGCACTAAAAGCAGCAAAAGAAGTACTTATAGAATCGGGTTCTAAAGGAAAGCTAATTTCTGTATTCGGATGCGGTGGAAACAGAGACCGCACAAAACGTCCTAAAATGGGAAATATAAGCACTGACACCGCTCATTTCAGCATTGTAACTGATGACAACCCAAGAACAGAAGATCCGACTTCCATCAGAAAAGAAATATTTGAAGGAATTGAATTCCGTCACAACTGCTGTGAAATTCCAGGTAGAGCCGAAGCAATCAAGCTGGCATATCAAATATCAATGAAAGACGACATAATTCTGATAGCCGGAAAGGGTCACGAAACGTACCAAATATTAGGCACTACAAGACATCATTTCGACGATAAAGAAGAGATAATGAAGTGGGGCAAATAGTATTATCATGGAACTATTTTTTTTAAGTTATACAGATTTAGTATCTATCCTGTTATATCTAGCGATGCTTTCAACTTAAATATAGTGTTGAGAATCGATATCAGTTCCAAGCCAAGCTTAATCATAGTAATTCCCGGAATCAAATCTATTTATCAATATACATATCTATAACTGTTTCAATCTGTATCTTATTATGGTAACTCAGGTAGCGCAGCCTTCCTTCTTTATCAATAATAGCCACCGTGGGTATTCCGGGTATATTATATTTTAAAGATGCTATATTTTGCTCAGATGGTGGTTTTTGGTCAAACACTTGAGTCCATTCCATATCGTAAGACATTATGGCTTGCTTCCAGGCATCTTCTTGATAATCAAGAGATATGCTAATCATAGCAAATTCGCTGTCTTTATATTTTTTATATATTGACTTTACTTCCGGCATAGCTTTCGTGCAGATATTACACCATGAAGCCCAAAAGTCTATAAACACTACTTTGCCACGATAATCGCTTAGTTTAATAGCATTGCCACCAATATCTCTAACTTCAAAATCAGGAGCTTCACTTCCAAATTTAAAACTTCCGGTGTCAAATTCTATTTCAGTATTTACCGGATTGTTCGATACTTCCTTGGCACAGGAAAACAGTAGCAAAGACAATAAACTAATAACTATATATTTCATATTTTTGAATTCCTATATAAATCTATATTACTGTATAGACACATAACTTTATGCAATGTTACAATTTTTCTTTTATTTTGCATAATATTATATTTGCTTCTACAATTTAATTTTATCAATCAGAGGCTAAAAATGAAAAGCTATAGAAAAGAGCTGTGGTTTAACACTACGCAACGAAGACAATATATTAATATCACTAGAGACGTGCAGCAGTGCATAGATGAAAGCGGCATCAAAGAAGGAATAATTTTGGTAAATGCTATGCACATTACTGCAAGCGTATTTATCAATGATGACGAATCCGGTTTGCATAGTGACTTTGAACTATGGTTAGAAAAACTGGCTCCTGAAAAGCCACATTCTCAATATGCACATAATGGCTATGAAGACAATGCAGATGCTCACTTAAAAAGGCAAATCATGGGCAGAGAAGTAACTTGTGCTATCACTGACGGCAAACTTGACTTTGGCCCATGGGAGCAGATTTTTTACGGCGAATATGACGGTAAAAGAAAGAAAAGGGTACTTGTAAAAATTATAGGCGAATAGATATTTGCTCCACCATGCAACAGGAATCATGCTTTTATAAAAATAACTTGTGAAAGGCGGTATGATAAAAAATATTTTCGTGAGATGATTATAATGACCACTCAAACTTTTTCCACATTCTTGCGAATATTTTTGCTCTTTGCCGTCTAATTCACTATAATTATTAAATCTATACTTACCACAAGCGGAAAAACTTTGTCTAAATCAAAGCATTTGGAAATATTGCAAACTGTCTTCGGCTATAAAGCTTTTAGAGAGCTGCAGGGCGAGGCTATATCAAATGTATTAGAGAAGAAAGATACACTGGTTATTATGCCGACTGGTGGAGGTAAGTCTCTTTGTTATCAGATTCCTGCTATGATCTTCGATGGCGTGACTATTGTTATCTCACCGCTTATTTCTCTGATGAAAGATCAGGTAGAGCAGCTTCGAGAATATGGAATAGATGCAGTAATGCTAAATAGTTCTATACCAAAAGAAGAGTATCGCTATTACTATGATCTTGTCCGAGAAGGTAAAGTAAAGCTACTTTATCTTGCTCCCGAATCACTTTTCAGACCGCAAATTATCGAACTTTTAGAGATGGTACAGGTGGACTGCATCACTGTTGATGAAGCACACTGCATTTCTGAATGGGGACATGACTTTCGACCTGAATATCGTGAGATTGCCAAAATAAGGCAAAAATTACCTAATGCGGCTTGCGTAGCTCTCACTGCTACTGCTACGCCAAAAGTAAGGCAGGACATTGTAAAAAATCTGAATTACAATAACCATAAATCTTTTATATCTTCTTTCAATCGTGAAAATCTTTTCCTTCAGGTGATAGAAAAGCATGATGCATACAAGCAGCTAAAATCATTTATCAATAGATTTCCGGGGCAGTCAGGTATTATCTATTGCTTTTCCAGAAAACAAACAGAGGAAATATCTGAGAAATTGCAAAGGGACGGCTATTCTGTTTTGCCTTATCACGCCGGCTTGAACGAAAGGATTCGCCATTCCAATCAAGAGCGCTTTATAAAAGATGATGTAAATATCGTTGTTGCCACTATAGCATTTGGGATGGGGATCAATAAGCCAAACGTCCGTTTTGTTGTTCACCATGACTTACCTAAAAGTCTGGAGTCATACTATCAGGAAATAGGGAGGGCAGGAAGAGACGGACTGCGAGCTAATTGCCTACTAATGTATAGCTATGCTGATAAATTTAAGATAGAATTCTTTATCAATCAGAAAGAAGAAAAAGAACAGAAAATAGCCAAAGCTCAACTCAATAAAATAGTTAGTTTCTGCGAAACTAATGACTGTAGGAAAAGTTTTGTACTCAATTACTTTGGAGAAAAAACCAGCGAGGATAACTGCGGTATGTGCGATTGCTGTATCGAAGAAGATGAATCTATTATCGACCTCACCATACCTGCAAAAAAATTCCTTTCCTGCATATATAGAGTCGGTCAGAAACATGATTTAGATACCGTAATAGATACTTTGACCGGCAAGATAACGACTACTATTTATAAAAATGAATTGAATAAAGTATCAACTTACGGCATTGGTAAAGAGTACACGAAAGAGCAATGGCAGAAAGTAGTAGCTCAGTTTTGGGAACAAAACCTATACGAAGAACAGGAAGGCTTGCTTGCCATAAATGACAAATCTAAAGAAATATTCAAAAGCAAAATGCTTGTATTCGGCTATCTTTCAGGCAAAGCTAAACGCAAAATTCCGGTTGCCAAATCTCATTCGCAAGAGCTATTCGAAGTGTTGCGGAGTGTTCGTAAATCATTAGCAGATAACAACAATCTGCCGCCTTATGCTATTTTTGGAGATAAAACTTTACTCGAATTTGCTAAATATTATACTATCAGTAAAGACGCTATGATGGCAGTTACAGGTGTCGGTAAGAAGAAATACCAAAAGTATTGTGGCATTTTCAGCAAGCATATCAAAGAATACTGCATCAAAAAAAGCATAAAAGATGTGAATACTAATATTGATTTTGGTACCAATTACGCTCCAATAAAACCAAAAGCTACAAAAAATGTAAATACTAACACTACTACTAATGGTACCGGAGGCAACACGCGTGTAAATATTCTTAATGCAGTTAAAGCAAAGGAAAGTATGGACTCACTGATAGATTCATTGGAGTTAAAACCAGTAGCTTTATACAGAATTATGGAATATATGATAGACGAAGGGCAAAACCTGCCCAGTTCCTATTTTAAAAAGCAAATCTTTATACCTAAATATCTAATGGAAGCAGCAACGGAAGCGTTCCACTCTATTGGTTTTGACAGAATAACTCAAGTCTTTACTGAGATAGACAGTCAACTCTCCATGGATGAGCTCTACCGTTTACGTTTATACCTAAAAGCAGTCCTACGAGAAAAAGAAAATTCGTATTAATACTATTTATTTAAGTTTGCTACAAGCAACTTAATCTTAACTTCCAGCGCAAGAAACAATTATATATATCCATCAATTAGCTATCTGCAGTAAGACACTGTGTAATGATGCCCCCTACTCCGCAAACTCAAACTTAAAGTTTATATCTACCTCAGGAGCTAAACTTTTAGATACCGGGCAGGTTTTTACCACGTTTGAGAGTAGTTGGAAATCTTTGTCATTTAATTTATGTGGAAAGCGGATTACTATGTCAAACTTTCCTATACGGCGTGTTGGTTCCGAAACCATTTCTTTAACGACTGATACTTTCATACCTTTGATATCAATACCTTTTGCTTCTGCTTTTATTCCCATTATAGTTGAGATACAAGCAGCAATGGAGGCACCTGCAAGATCCGTAGGTGAAATGTACCTTGCTTGCCCGTTATTATCTAGCGGAGCATCTGTAAAAAAAGAGTTACCGGAAGGCACATGAGTTACTTGGCAGCTTAAATCACCAAGATAATCAACATCTATTTGAACAGTATGTTTACCCATCTTTTTAGTCTCCTATATATTAATAACCAAACCATCGTAGGATAGATTTCTGCCCTCAGGGAGGTTCCGCTCAACTTCGCTATGTTTGATTTGGTGCGCTATGTGCGTAAAATATGTTTGCTTTATGTCAAGTTCATCTGCTAGTTCTAATGACTCACTCAAACTGAAATGAGTTTCGTGTTTTTCATATCTCAGAGCATCAATAATTAGTATTTCTTTACCTCGGAGCAGCTCCTTTGACTCTGCAGGTATAAAATTGGTGTCAGTGCAGTAAGCAAAGTTTTTAATAATAAACCCTATTACTTCTAATTTACCATGCAGCAGTCTAACTGGTAGAAATTCTATATCGCCGATTTTGAAAGTGGAATATGCTTCTATAATATTAACATCAAATAGAGGAACCCCGCCTCCTATCTGCTCAGGAACTTCAAATGCATAAACAAATACTCGTTTTAGCTCTTTTAAAGTCTTCTGAGTGATGTATACGGGTATAGATGCCTTATGGATAAAGTTATATGCCCGAATATCGTCAAAGCCACTAATGTGGTCAAAATGATGATGTGTAAACATCACTGCATCTAATTTTTTGACTTTATGCTTTAGCATCTGGGCTCTGAAGTCAGAGGATGTATCTATTAAAACAGTTGTAGTTTCTGATTCAATTAATAGGGAACTTCTCAAACGAACATCCTTAGGATCATCGGAGGTGCAAGTAGGGCACTCACAGCCAATAGTTGGCACTCCCATAGAAGTGCCACTGCCGAGTACTGTAATTTTTATTTTAGAGGTGCTTGTGGGCATGGTAGGAACTCCTCACCAATGGAGCAGATTCTACGTAATCGAACCCCATTTCCAAACCAATTTGTTTATATTCGTCGAAGCGACGCAATGAGACATACTCTTCCACCGGAAGATGCTCTTTGGTGGGCTGAAGATACTGACCAATGGTCATAATATCTACATTCGCATTTCTTATTTGCTTCATTACTTCGATAACTTCTTCCTTAGTCTCACCAAGTCCGACCATAATGCCGGTTTTGGTGCGAAAGCCTTTCTCTTTAGCCCATCTCAGCACATCAAGCGACTGCTGAAAATCTGCTTTGGGGCGAACCTTAGAGTATAGTCTCGGTACCGTTTCTACGTTATGATTGAGTACGTCCGGGGTTGCTTCGAGCACAGTATAAAGAGCCTGCTTATCTCCCTGAAAATCCGGAATAAGTACTTCCATCGTAATTTCAGGATTAAGCTCTTTAGTTTTAGAAATAACTTTAGCCCAGTGCTCAGCGCCTCCGTCTTGGAGATCGTCTCTGGTTACTGAAGTAATAACCACATGCTTAAGCCCCATAGACTTAACAGTCTCTGCCAGATTATCAGGTTCATTTTCATCAGGTAATAAAGACTTGCCGGTTTTAACAGCACAGAATCTGCATGCTCTGTTGCAAATGTCACCTAAAATTAGGAAAGTAGCTGTTTTGGCAGCCCAACATTCTGATAGATTAGGGCACTTAGCTTCCTGGCATACAGTGTGTAGTTTGTGACCGCTCATCAGGGTTTTGATTTCTTTGTAGTTCTCACCTGCGGGCGGTTTTATCTTTAACCAAGAAGGCCGACTTTGTCTTGCCGGCCTTTCATGTTGAACATTGCTCATGTAATATTTTTATCCCAGATATGCTCTTAAAGTTTTTGACCTTGAAGCATGGCGCAATCTTCTGATTGCCTTTTCTTTAATCTGTCTTACTCGTTCGCGAGTAAGTCCAAATTTCTCACCAATTTCTTCCAAAGTTAAGCACTGATCTTCTAAGCCGAAATACAACTTAATGACTTCACTTTCTCTTGTAGAAAGCGTTGTCAGTACTTGCTGCACTTCTCGCTTTAAAGATTCGCGTATTAGCTCGGAATCGGGGGGTGGCTGCTGTTCATTAGGGAGCACGTCGAGCAAACGGTTATCTTCACCTTGCACGAAAGGAGCATCCACAGATAGATGTCGGCCTGATATTTTGATAGTTTCAGCGATTTCAGAAACACTCATGTTAAGCTCTTCTGCAAGCTCAGCCGCAGTAGGCTCTCTTTCGAATTCCTGTTCCAATTCGCTAAATTTCTTACCAATTTTGTTCAAAGCACCAACTCTATTCAGAGGAAGTCTGACGATACGAGATTGCTCAGCTAATGCTTGCAAAATAGACTGCCTAATCCACCAAACAGCGTAAGAAATAAATTTAAACCCTCGAGTCTCATCAAACCTTTTCGCAGCTTTGATTAGCCCTAAGTTCCCTTCATTGATTAAATCACCAAGGGATAGACCTTGATTTTGATATTGTTTCGCAACCGAAACTACAAATCGTAAGTTGGCTTTCACAAGCCTTTCAAGTGCTCTTTTACCTTCGTAACCGCCTTTTTTAATTAATTGGGCTAACTCGATCTCGTCTTCGGGATGTAGGAGTTCTACCCTTCCAATTTCCTGAAGGTATTTGTCAAGAGACTGACTCTCGCGATTCGTATATTGTTTTGTTATCCGCATAGATAAACCAATGTATATAACTTTATTGTATAAATAAGTCAATATAATAACGATACAAGCCAAAATATATTAGCTTATATCGTCGCAAATATAATATCTTTTTAGCACTTAACCGCTTAATGTCTGTTAATGCTATCTTTAGAATGATTTAAAAGCAAATGTTTGTAAGTATCCTCACTAAGTAAGGACAATGCAAAGTCTAATTCTTTATCATCTTGAATTATAAGATGTTTATACTTCTCATCAGAAGTTTCTCGCTTTGCTTTTTCGATGGCAATTCTGGATAAAATATCTTCTTTTGAAGTTACAATTATTTGTTTTATACTTTTCCACAAATTGTCAGTGAGTATATTCGGATCTATGCCGTAATCTTCAAAAGATGATTTCAATTTATTTGATTCTTTTGCTAAAAAGAAATTATTATACTTCTCTGTTTTGTCTAACCACTCAATAAAAGTATTAATATCTATATTAGTAATACGATTATTTTCCAAATAGTTTACAAATTCAAAAACTAAACTGGAAGCGACAGCATCTTCTACAATATATTCAAATTTATAATCTGAATATGATGTATCAGGTGATATACCGTCTGATTCCAGTACAGGTCTGCCACCCTCCGTGTAAAATATACTGTCTTTATGGATTACATTTTCAACGTGCTTGCCACCAAAACCAGACTTCTGAATGCACCTGCCGGATGGCGTAAAGTATCTGGCAGTAGTTATCTTCATTTCTGCTTTATTTGGCAAAGTTATTACAGACTGCACTAAGCCTTTCCCAAATGACTTCCTGCCGAGTATAACACCTCTGTCGTGGTCTTGAATTGCTCCAGCGAGCACTTCGCTAGCACTTGCAGAACCTTCGTCTATAAGCACTGCCAGTGGCAGATTGGGATATTCAGGTGTATCCATAACTCTATATTCTCTTTTAGAGCGGGCAGCGTAGCCTTTAGTTTTGACTATTACATCTCCCCGTGGCAGAAACATCTCACATATATTAACTGCAGCACTGAGCAATCCTCCCGGATTTCCACGTAAATCCAGCACCAGTCCGTTCAGAGGTACTTTAGAGGAGAGTTCTCTCAAGGCAGCCTTAAATTCTGTCAATGTCTGAGAGGTGAACCGAGTCAATTTAATATAAGCTACATCACCTTTCAGCAAATCATAAAAATCTATATTCGGAACTGTGATAACATTTCTCGTGAGAAGTAAATCTAATGTATCTTTCTCTGCTAACTTCCAGACTCTAAATGTGGATTGAGAACCTGCCTCTCCCCTTGTGTATTGCTTCAAGTCTCCTGCCTTCAAATTAATGACCCGATTTGTATCGATACTTACAATTCGGTCACCGGGCTTTATGCCGGAATTAAAAGCAGAGTAACCATGAACTACATCTGTTATAGTCAGCATACTGTCTATCGTTTTTACAGAAAAACCAAAACCTACATAAGTACCATGAGTCAGAAATTCAATATTATCTAAATCTTCGTTATCATAGTATTCTGTATACTTATCCAAACCTGAAGTTATGCCATCGACTGCATCTTTAAGTAGCAAATCAGGGTCTGTTTTTACTACATAATTCGCCGATACTGCCTCAAACACAGCAGAGAATGAATCGAATGCTTCGTTTATTTTTAGATAATACAAATCTGCTGCACCCATAAAGAGCACAGCAGTTATTGTAATAATCATTATTTTAAGCTTTGAGCTTTTCATATAGGTCTTTAGTTTATTTAGTCATTTTATCAAACAAGTAAGTTTTTAGTTTGTCAACTGAAACTCTTTCTTGCACCATTGTGTCTCTTTCTCTTACCGTAACTGTATCGTCTTCCAAAGTATGACCATCTACAGTAACGCAGAACGGAGTACCTATTTCATCTTGACGGCGGTATCTTCTGCCTATTGCACCTGAGGTGTCGTACTGAGCTTTGAAGTGCTGCTGCAAATCTTTGTAAATCAGATGCGCTTTTTCAGGCATGCCGTCTTTATTTACAAGCGGGAACACTGCCACAGTAACAGGAGCTAATCGTGGATGGAATCTAAGAACTGTTCTTACTTCTTCTTTTCCTTTTTCATCTGTTACTTTTTCTTCGTCGTAAGCATTGCAAAGGAATGCCATCAATCCACGAGAAACACCACCGGATGTTTCTACTACATACGGAATAAATCTGTCTTTGTTCACTGTATCCACATATTCCATTTTTTTGTTGGAATGCTCGAAATGCGAACGCAAGTCAAAATCTGTGCGAGAGTGGATACCTTCTATTTCTCCCCAACCGAATGGGAATTCAAATTCGATATCAGTAGCTTTATTAGCATAGTGAGCTAATTTATCGTGGTCTTTCCATCTCATTTTTTCTGCTTTCATGCCAAGAGAAAGGTACCAGTTCCATCTTCTTTCTTTCCAGTAGTCAAACCATTCGAATTCAGTGCCCGGTTTGCAGAAGTATTGCATTTCCATTTGTTCAAATTCGCGAGTACGGAATAGGAAGTTTTTAGTATTAATTTCATTACGGAAAGCTTTACCAATCTGAGCAATACCAAATGGCACTTTCTGGCGAGCAGTTTCCATAACATTTTTAAAGTTCACAAAGATACCTTGCGCTGATTCAGGTCTAAGAAAGACTGTAGAACCTGTATCTTCCACAGGGCCAACAAATGTTTTGAACATAAGGTTGAAGTTTCTTACTTCTGTCCAGTCCATAGTGCCTGAAATAGGATCTTTAATTTCATATTTCATGATGATATCGTGATAGTCAGAGTTTTCATCACATTTTGCAAGAGCTGCTTCAATTTCATCAGCAAGTTCTGCTTTCTTTTTCTTGCGCATTTTTTGGATAAACTCTTCTATCAGGTTATCTGCTCTGTGGCGAGACTTACTTGTTTTATTATCTATCATTGGGTCAGAGAACTGCTTAGTGTGACCGGAAGCTTCCCAAGTGCGTGGGTGCATCAATATAGAAGCATCCAGGCCTTCCACATCATCTCTAAAAGTCATAGCTTTCCACCACGAATCTTTCAAGTTTAGTAGAAGCTCTACACCTAATGGCCCGTAATCCCAGCAACCATTTAAACCACCGTAAATTTCAGAAGACTGAAATACAAATCCTCTCCTTTTAGCCAAAGAGATTATAGTATCTAATTTGTACATTTACTTAATCCTTATATATAAAATATTTGATTTCGCACTACGCCATAGTACAAATTTATAAGAATGGTGCTAAAATGCCTAATCTTTTGCTAAGTTAAGGAAAAATAGTCTCTATTCGAATCATTAAATATCTGTACTACTCCAGCCCGAACTAACCTAATCAGCAGACGCGAAGCACGTCTCTCTGATATATTAACAAGCCTTGCAAAGTCTTTTACAGTAGCTTTTTCATTCTTTTCTAAAAAGCGGAAAAGCCTTCTCTCCTTATCACCAATGCTTAAAGTCAGAGGTGTATTATTAGAGCGATATGTCATAAGGCGATACATTTCCCGGCTGGCTATGACTGATTTTTCTCCTATTCTGATATAGGAGCGTTTGAGAGTTTTATTGTTTTTAGTATTAAAAACTTCTATATGGTGAGGTTTTTCGGTACTTTCCGGGATATATACAGCAACGACATCTTTTCTTTTTACTTGGATAACTTCTATTTCGTAGGCGACCGGAGGATCTATAAAAAACTCACAGCTTGTCTCTATCAAACTAATTTCTGCTTTCTCACTGTGCACTCCGACTATTTTTTTATCATCATCTACGCCTACTAAAAGCCATCCACCTTTTGTATTCGCCAGTGCAGATATTTCTTTGGCAAATTTCTCCGGAGTTGTTACCTTTCGTTTAAATTCGAGAGTAGTAGATTCGCCTTTTGAAATGAGTTCTTTTAGCTTTTGGGGTGCCATGATTTTACTCTCATTGTTGTGGGACTACTAATAAAGACGAGATTCCATTTCTAAGGTTGCATTAGAAAATATAAAAAAAGGAATAAAAGAAAAAATGAATATCTATTAAACAACCTCACAATAGTCTAACCTTAATTGATTCCAAACCATACTAACTTATTATATATCTGTAACGTCCTAAAATAAGTTGACAGATTTAATTATCAAAATAATCCCTGGTAAAATTTTTATCGGGGATTTTATGTATATACTCTGGAGTCATCATCTTTAAAGCTAAGTGAGGTCTATAAGTATTATAAAGTT
>JBFHIJ010000012.1:0-85984 GCA_041596515.1 Chlorobiota bacterium | reverse complement strand
GCTCCAGAATTCATAACATATTTGCTATCAGCAGAAAGGAAGTTACTAAAAGTAAAATGTAAAATAGTGAGAGTGATAATAAAATTGAAGAGTTTCATTAGTTGCTCAATATGATAAAATAATATTTCTAAAGAATATAAAATATCGCACTATGTGTGCAATATTACATTTTAAAGAGTTGCAATATACTAAAGTTTGCAAAGACAGCCATAACTTCATTACAATACATTATATTTCACTATAATATACTTTATAAATCCATTTATGTTTCCACAAAATCAAGTTGATTTAAATAAATCTAAATTTTTTCGTACCCTTTTTCTAATTTGCAGTCTCTTCCCCTATGTAAGACAAAAACAAAAATGGTAACGGGATTGGAACAAGACAGAATATTTATGGAATTGCTCGAACCGAATCTTGAAAAGCTATGGAGATTTATTCTATCGTTTATCAAAGATAAGGATGATGCAAAAGATATCATGAGTGATGCCATATTGGCTGCTTACGAGAACTTTGGGAAGTTAGAATCGCACGAGGCTTTTTTAAGTTGGCTTTTTACTACAGCTCGGCGCTTAGTATATAAAGCCGGTAAAAAGAAAGCTGATATTTTCGGAGCTTCTCATTTCGATTTGGATGACTTTAAATCAGGCAATCTGTCGCCACAAGAAGTCAGCGAATTGAATGATCTTTATTCGGCATTAGACAAATTGCCTTCAGAACAAAAAGAAGCCGTTGTTTTGACGTCAATTTATGGCTTCTCTACTGCCGAAGCAGCCGATATACAAAACACAGTTCCAAATACTGTAAAAGTTAGAGTTTATCGTGCAAAACGCAAATTAAAAGAATTATTGGGATCTTAGCATGCAAGACTTAGACAAATATCTCAACACAGCACGAAAGGCAGAATTAGACAATGTTCCGTTCGATAAAGACGGAATCGGATCAATGCTGCAAAAACACAGGGAAGCCGGCTCCCAAAACTTTTTCAAAAAGATTTTATCAAAATACGGGAAGCTAAAAATGTATTCTATAATGTCAATAATAACGGCGAGTATTCTTTTTATCAGTTCGATGATGCTTGATTCCAATGACAGCAATCCAACTGTAAAAGCTAAAAATATACAGATAACAATTGGTAATGATACTACTAATATTGAAAATTATAACTCAGATGAGCATGATTTGGTAGATATTGCTTTAAATAAAAGCACACCAACTGTAAAAGCTAAAAATATCAAAATTATATCAGGTTCTGATACTACTAATATCGACAATTATAATTCTGATGAGCATGATTTGGTAGATATTGCTTTAAATAATTCTACAAATTCAATCAATGTTGAAAATACTCAGAATAATGAGGAAGATGAGTATGAAGATTTTATTTCTATTGGTTCAAGCTTGAAGATACACAAAGATATGTTAGACAAAGATGAACAAGGTAATTATATAATACCAATGAATCGCGGTGTAAAAGAGTTTGATAAACTTCTTACAACTGATGAAGTACTAACTTTTGCAGACAAATTTCAAAAAGATAATAGAGGTAAATTCAAAGACACAACTTTTTTAATCTATAGCCCTCTTAATAGTTCGCAAAGTAAATATCTTCGTTGGCAACATCTTGTTTTTGATAATGCAACTTGGAATTTGAATACCTCTGTTCCAAATAGTGTTAAATTGCGCTACGCCTCAGATGCAAATGCTAAAGGCAGATTAGAATATGCAAATGTCAATATCGCTTTAGACAATGAATCCGACTTTTTCAGACTTATGAATGAGATGGAAAATAATATCAGTAAAACGCTTGATGTTAGCTTGCTAAAAGAGCTTTGTAATGTTCCTTTATCAGACTATTACTCAAAATTAGAAGAAATAACTTTACGTATAGATAATGCTGATATAGCTAAACAAGCTTTGCTCTATGCCAATATGAACAGAATGCTGATAGGTAATCCATTTGCCGAATTCAAATTAAAAGATAAAGGCCTTTTACTACCTCAAGAGTCTTTAGAAAAATTAGGTTTCAAATTTTATGATAACAAATTTACTTATCCTTTGGATGAAACTTTTACAGAAAAGTCTCCTAAGTTTTTTGCAGATGAGGCTTACAATAAAAATAAAGAAGTTCTCAAAAATGGTGTAGAAGAGTGGTTTATTAATTCAAAAGACGGAAAACTTGATCCTGAGTGGGGCAAACATATTAGAATGATGCTCTCTAGCACAACGGAAAGAAGTACTGACAGCGACTTCCTGAAAGAAGATCATATCCAAGGATACGTTCAACTCTCTTACCCTGAGTTAGTTACTTCAAGAGAAGTGAATGTAATTACTCCAATATCAAAGAGAAATGGTCATGACTTTGGTTTGTATTTATCTTCTTTAAAAAATTCTAATGTTAGTGATTTAAAAGAACTTTATAATCTAAATGCTAAATATAGAGACTTACAATCGATAATGTCAGAAAAAAAATCAGATGAAGTCAGTGAACAAGATAGAAATGAACTAAAAAAGCTCGAACTAACTGCTAACAATGCTTTACATACTTTGAAGTATTCAAAACTTATCCCTATTGAAATTCCAATACCATACGGAATTCATTCTAAAGAAGAACTTGCAAAAGATGATTTCTCAAGTGTTACTTTATGGTACTATCCGGATGAAAAGTTTTTGGATGCATTACCTGTTGAAATTAGAGATAAAGTAGTGAAAGAGATGAATTTGCTGGAATCAGTTGTTGCCGGTGAGTTGCCTGCATCTGACGCTTGCCAGGCTCTTGATGGTGAAGAATCTTTACTTGGTCTCTGTAATCTGGCAGACATGGCGATTCAAAACTTAAATGCTGCACCTAATCCAACAGACGGGAATTGCGAAATTAGCTACAGTTTAACTGAAGAACGCTATACTAAAATGATGCTTTTGGATAACTCAGGCAGATATGTCAAGGATATCGCTGACTGGCAAAACCAAACTACTGGCGAATATAACTTCAATTTAGATATTAGTTCGCTCCCTAATGGCAATTACAATATCGCAGTCTTTACAAACAAAAACGAAAAAATAATGTTTAAACTGATGAAGAAGTAAGTTTATATTCCCCTCTCCAAATTTCGATTTATGAGAGGGGATATTTTTATTTCTAACAAGCAACTATTAACACCTTCACCTAAAAAAAAGACCCGATTCAAAAATCGAGTCTTTAAGATATTTTAATATAGTATTTAATGCTATTAGTCTAAGCCTTCTTCGCCTTTGCCACAGCATTTTTTATATTTCTTGCCACTGCCGCATGGGCACATATCATTTCGTCCTACTTTAGGTTCTTCTCGGACGTGGGTTAGCACCTTTGGTTCGCCGGCTTGAGCTTCATCAGGAGCTTGCACCTGAGGCAAGTCCGATTTAGACGCAGTAGGTATGCCCGAATCATCTCGCCTGTAACTTAGCTTACGCGGAGCAGCTCTTTTAACAGTAGGGACAGACTGATCACCATCGGGTGGTGGCACTACATTTCCATCTTTATCCCTATAAACCACTTGTGGGAAGAATTTGAAAGAGAAATTTACAGATTGTTTGTTTATTTCTCTAATCAAAGAAACAAATAAATCAAACGCTTCTTTTTTATATTCTAATAAAGGATCTTTCTGGCCATAGGATCTAAGGTGAATACCTTCTTTCAAGTCATCCATTTGGCGTAAGTGTTCTCGCCACTTATCATCTATAGTTTGAAGCACTGCAACTCGTTCTAATTTAGAAAGGAATTCGGTGCTAATCATTTCTTCTTTTCTTCTGTAGAACTCTTCTGCCGCGTCTAAAACTCTTTGGACAGTAGTTTCTTCAGTAATAGTTTTGAACTCTTCTTTAGTGATATTAGGTTCGCAAAGTAAAGTAGTCCTTACATCATCCATAAACTCATCAAATTCATTATTTGGCTGATAAGTTTGATACCATTCGCTTGCCATTTCATCAATATAATCAAAAAGTTCACCTTTCAGACGTTCGCCTCTAATAGCCGCTTTACGTCTGTTATATATCACTTCTCTTTGCTGGTTCATAACGTCATCATATTCCAATAGACGCTTACGAATAGCAAAGTTATTTTCTTCAACTTTTTTCTGTGCTCTTTCCACAGCTTTTGTAATCATAGAGTGAGAGATTGGTTCGCCTTCGGGAATATCCAATTTGCTCATAACGCCGGCAACTCTATCTCCACTAAATAGTCGCATTAAATTATCTTCAAGGGAGATATAGAATATAGAAGAACCCGGGTCACCCTGGCGACCTGAACGGCCACGCAGCTGCCTATCTATACGACGAGCATCATGCCTTTCAGAGCCAAGTATAGCAAGACCGCCATTTTTCTTAATCTCATCATTGATTTTAATATCAGTACCACGACCAGCCATGTTCGTTGCAATAGTTACTGCACCTTTTTTACCGGCATTCGCAATGATATTTGCCTCTTGCGAGTGAGCTTTTGCGTTAAGCACATTATGAGGTATTCGTCTTCTGGAAAGCATTTTGCTCAATACTTCAGATACTTCAACGCTTGCAGTACCTACAAGTATAGGTCTTCCATCTTTAAGCAGTTGCTCTACATTATCAATAATTGCATTATATTTTTCTCTACGAGTTTTAAAGATCAGATCTTCATCATCTTTTCTTTGAATAGGCCTATTCGTAGGAATAACTACAACTTCAAGAGAGTAGATTTTTTCAAATTCCGCAGCTTCAGTTTCAGCAGTACCAGTCATACCACCAAGTTTGTGGTAAAGTCTAAAGTAGTTCTGCAAAGTAACAGTAGCAAACGTTTGAGTATCTCTTTCTACTTTTACGTGCTCTTTGGCTTCGATAGCCTGATGCAGACCATCAGAGTATCGACGACCATCTAAAATACGTCCGGTAAACTCATCCACAATCATGATTTTACCATTTTGGATTACGTACTCGTTATCTCTTTCATAAAGAGAAAATGCTCTTAGTATCTGAGAAATAGTATGAATTCTATCACTTCTTTCAGCATATAGCAAGTGAATTTTATCTTTTTTAATTTGTTTTTCTTTTTCCTCGAGCTCAGTATCACCTGCTATAGCACTAAGTTCAGTAGCTATATCAGGTATAACAAACATTTCAGGATCTTCCTGATGCGTACAAAGCAACTCGCGACCTTTTTCAGAAATATCTATACCATGATTTTTTTCATCAATCGAGTATAGAAGTTTTTCATCAATTTCTGCCATTTTTCTGCCCTGCTCACGCAAGTAGAAAAGTTCAGTTTCTGATTTAAGTTTCTGCAATTCAGGAGTTTGCATCAATTTTAACAATCTTTTATGCTTAGGCATAGCTCTATGAGACATCAACAAATATATACCTGCTTCTTCTCTTGCTTCTTTTGTGCCTTTTTTAAGAAGTGATTCAGCTTCACTTACATAATGGTTAACATTGCGAGACTGGGCTTCAACCAATTTACGCACACGAGGTTCCATTTCTTCAAATTTTTGATCAGGGTTGCCTACAGGACCTGAAATAATTAGAGGAGTACGAGCTTCGTCAATCAAGACAGAATCGACCTCATCTACTATCGCGTACCAGTGGTCTCTTTGTACCATTTGTTCTGCTTCGACTACCATATTATCACGAAGATAGTCAAAACCGAATTCATTATTAGTACCGTAAGTAATGTCACCATTATAAATAGCTTTTCTCTCATCGTTATCCATGTTCGACTGGATAGAACCGCAAGTAAGACCAAGATATTCATATACAGGTCTCATCCAGTCGCAGTCACGCTTAGCAAGATAATCATTTACAGTAACAAGATGCACACCCTTACCAGGTAAGGCATTAAGATAAACCGGCATAATGGCTACAAGAGTTTTACCTTCGCCCGTTGCCATTTCTGATATTTTCCCTTGGTGCAAGACAATACCACCAATAAGCTGCACATCGTAAGGCACCATGACCCAAGTATCAGTCTGTCCGGCATATTCGTAAGTAAATTTTTGTGCTGCAAGCCTTTTACAAGCTTGCTTTACAGTAGCAAACGCCTGAGGAAGTAATTCATTAAGCACTTCCTGAGTCGTAGCAAAAATATCTTTATCTATTTTTTTAATTTCTGCAGAGATATCTGATATTTCTTCTGATGAAAGAACTTCGTTTTTAAGTTTGTCACTAAGTTCTTTTTTCTTACTTTCAAGCTCATTAGTTCTATCTTTTATAATCCCTCTGAACTCGTCCGTTTTTCCCTTTAATTCGTCTTCCGATAGCGAATCGAATTTCGTACAGTAGCTATTTATTTCGTCTACTATCGGATTTAAAGCCTTAATGTCCTTAGCACTTTTACTCCCGAAAAGCTTTGAAAGAAGCTTAAACATAGTATTAGTATCCCTATATAAACAATTTTTTTACTCAATCAATAGTACTTGGCAAAAAGTATTAGTCTTTTTATCCAATTAACCTATATCTTCAAAAATATCTCAAAATTTTTTGATAACCTAATTTTTTTAAGCTATCATAATATTAGCATATAAAATATATAATGATAACTTTCATTTTTATACATATAAAAACTGCCTGAGTCTGTGCTCAAGCAGTTAATATATTTACTCAATAAAATATAATTTAGATTTCTTTGATAACTACATAAGTAGTGCCAATATATCTTTTGCCTTTAGCAGCTTTCTGAGTTGGCGGTGGATTATCAGGATCTATCTGTTTAGCACCAGCCACGCTTATTCTATCAGGAGCAATACCAACAGCTACGAAGTAGTCTTTCAGCGAATTAGCTCGTTCATTGGTAATTTGCGGGTTATTGTGTGCCTGATTCTCAGAGTCAGGATAGCAAATTATTTCGAATTTCACTTGCTCGTTAAGCCTCAAGGCACTAGTCAAATCATCTAAAATTGACGCTGCACCAAATCTTATTTTAGTTTTACGTAATTCAAAAGGAGCTACTTTAAGAGGTATTTTTTTACCCGGAAGAAGTGGTTTAACCAAAAAATCTCTTGATATCTCAAGATATTTGTCTGTATTTGGCGTATTTAAAGTAAATTCTTCAACTAAAAAGTCATCTGAAACAAGCCTGCATTTATAAGTCAAACCTGCACGAAGCCCAGTCATATAGTACTCACCGGTTTTCGAGTTGCTAAAAGCTCTATTTATAGTTTTTCCTGTTTCATCTAATAATTGTATTTTAATTTTTACCGGCTCTCCGGTTAACTCATTTAGCACTGTACCTCTTACAGCAACTACTGTAGAAGAAAATTGAGCATAGGAGTTAACTACAAATGCGAGTAAAGCCAGTAATATGAGTGATGATTTAAAAATCAATTTCATTTTATTCTCCTACTTTTTTCTCAAATATCTAACTGTACCATCTGAACAACCAACAATAATGATAGATTTGTCTAAGACAAGATCTACCGACCATATTTCACTATTTAGCTCCATTTCCCACAGGTTTTTACCTGATGTTGCGTCCCAAAGCTTTACTTTTTTATCAAGGCTGGCACTCACCAATGTTTTATTATCACCAGCAAATGAAACATCTTGAATAAGCTGATCATGAGCTTTTATAGTTTTTAATAGCTGACCATTGGCAACGTTCCAGATTTTGATAACGCCGGAAGCATCAGCTGATGCAAGCAAGCTACTATCAAAGTTGAAGAGCACAGTAAGCACAGGTGCTTCATGGCCTGTCAGATTCATAATAGGATCATCTTTGCCAATATCAGTGGACCATATTTTTACAGTTTTGTCATCGCTGCAAGAAGCAAGATACTGACCATCGTAGCTATAAGCGACGTTGTTAGTAGGTTTAGTGTGGCCTCGTAAAGTTTTTACTTCAGTGCCAAGCTCTCTGTCCCAAAGTTTAACAGTTTTATCAAAACTGGTAGAAGCAATAAGAGTGGAAGATTCATCTTGGCTAAAATAAACGCCTATTACCTGATCAGTATGTCCTTTGAGCGTTTTAAGTAATTTACCGGACTCTACATCCCATATTTTTATAGTTTGATCGCTTGAGCCTGAAGCTAAATATTTATCGTTCCCAGAGAAAGATAAGTTATTTACTTGACCTAAATGCCCTTTTAGAGTTTTAAGCTCTTTTCCTTCAGGAATGCTCCAAATTTTAATAGTTTCATCAAGACTGCATGTAGCCACTTTTGTATCATCTTCATTTACAAAGACCCCCAGCACTTCATCGCCGTGTTTGCCGATAATTTGCTCTTCGTACTTGAGTTTCTGAGCAGAAGTAGGTACATATAAAAGTACTGCAAGAACTAACGCCGCAAAAACTTTTAAATGAATTGCCATAGTGAAAACCCCAATTTGTATATAAAAAATCTATTTATTACTTACTTATCAATACAAAGATAATAGGAAGACGGTTCAATATAATAAAATTGTTAAAACAAATTTAAACATATTTCTAAAGAATGAAGAATATAAAGCATACTAATCACATTATTATGTAATTAACTTAGTTGTATATGATTTAGAGAAATCAGATTAGAGGCGGTCTTTTATAGATAATAACAAATCTTTGAATTCTTTCAGCATAGCTATATTTGGATTTGAATTAGGCGTTGGTATTTTTGGAGTTTCTATGGTAGTTTCTTTAGGTATAGCTTTTTCTTCTATTTCAAAAGGTAACTCTAATTCGAGGTTAGAAATGGTTTTTATTTTGATTTTTGCATCTTTTAAAGAGAGCTTTTCATCACGAATTAGCTTTTGTATAGTGAGTATAGTTTTGACGTCATTTTCTGAATATATTCTATTCCCGCCTTTATTTTTCTTAGGTCTTAGCTCGCTAAACTCTTTTTCCCAATATCTAAGTATATGAGATTCTTCATCTACTATTTTGCTAATTTCGCTGATTGAGTAATAGAGTTTTTTCATTATATTCTATGTTTGGATAAGTTTGATAGAAATCGTTAGTAAGCTAAGATTAAATATAAATATTTACCACGAAACTAAAAAATATTAAACGAAATATTTTCATTTGTCGGTTAGCCAAATTATGCGTATATTGCTGATTCGAATCATTATACATATGAATTGAGAGGACGCTAGCATGGCAAAATATATTGTCAATCCAATTGAAGTTAGAATGCATGAATCTAATAAAGGTTCAATTTATCAATCCATAGTCGCTATGGGCTTCAGATCCAGACAAATTAACGACGATATCAAAAACGAAATAAAGTTCAGAATGTCTGATGTCCTCACAACGGGTGATGATAACGATCCAAACTATGATCAGATTAGTATCAGTAAAGAATTTGATAGATACCCTAAACCTACTTTCCTGGCGATGAAAGAAATAGAAGACGGTAAATTGACGTTCTATCTTCCTGAAAAAGATGCTGAATAAGACAAAATAAGTTATAAAAACAAGGGACTTCCTATAATGAAAGTCCCTTGTTTTTTATATAAGCATATCTGAATTTCTAAGTAGTTTCAATTCGTCTAAGAAATAGTCTTGCGAGCTGAACTCTGCTTCCGGATTCTTAGGTTTAATTTTTACATATTCGCCTGTGCCTGTTAGTTTCCAAGACTTTTTATTATCTGCCCAGTAAATATTTAAAGCATCCCAAATTCGTTCCCTCAGGCGTTTATCATAGATTGGGAACATAAGCTCCATCCTCTTATGAAAGTTTCTGGACATCCAGTCTGCGCTGCTGAGATAGTATTCTTCATTGCCACCATTTTTAAAATAAAAAATCCTGCTATGCTCTAAGAATCTACCAATTATACTTCTAACTTCTATGTTCTCACTTATTCCAACTATCCCGGGACGCAAGCAGCACAATCCTCGAACTAATAATTTAATTTTTACACCTGCTTGTGAAGCTTTGTAAAGTGCTGGAATTACATCTCTATGTGCCAGTTGATTCATTTTTGCAAATATCATTCCAGGATTTTCAGGAGTCGAAAGCTCAATTTCTCTTTCTATTAGCTCTAATGTTCTTTTATACATAGTAGAAGGTGCAACAATAAATTCTTTCCAGTCACTGAAATGCGAATAACCAGTTAGTATATTGAAAAGATGAATTGCATCTGTACCAAAATCCTGATTAGCTGTAAAAAATCCTAAGTCTGTATATAATCTGGATGTAGATTGATTATAGTTACCAGTCGAGAGGTGCAAATAAGTTCTTAGTTGCTCATTTTCTTTCCTGACTACACTACAAATTTTACAGTGCGTTTTCAAACCAAGCACACCATACACAACGTGAACTCCATGATTCTCTAATTCTTTTGCCCAAGAAATATTTTTCTCTTCGTCAAATCTGGCTTTGAGTTCTACAAATGCTGTTACTGATTTTCCGTCTTCAGCAGCTTTCTTTAATGCTGCAACTATAGGAGAATTTTGTCCTGTGCGGTACATCGTTATTTTAATTGCAAGAACATTAGGGTCGCTAACAGCCTGAGTAATAAACTTGAGTGTAGAAGAAGCAAAAGAATCATAAGGATGATGCACCAGCAAATCCTGCTGTTTGATTGCATCAAATATATTATTATTTCTGCCATCAAATTCGGCTATATTCCTGGGAGCAAATGGTTTGTCCTTTAAATCACGCACCTCTAACTTTAGGAATTCCATAAAGTCCGGCAAATTGAGAGGCCTATCATGTACATATACATCTATCGGATCTAAATCTAAAAATTCAGTAAGAAGTTCTACCAAAAATTCGGGCATTTTAGAACTAACTTCCAGTCTGACCGCTGCTCTTCCCCATCTGCGTTTTTTTATTTGCTCTGCTATTTCTGAAAGTAAATCTTCAGCCTCATCTTCTGCTATTTCTATATCAGCATCTCTTGTAACTCTAAATGTATTGGCAGTTTTTACATCTAAGCCGGGAAATAAAATGTTCGCAAACTCTTTGATTAGCTGTTCCACAAGCACATAGTTATGTCCGCTTTTCCTTTCTAACTTTACAAAACGAGGCAAAATAGAAGGTAACTGAACAAATGCTATTCTATCTTCAGTAATTTTTGTCTTGTCTTGAAGGACAAAAGCGACATTTAAACTTCGGTTTATTAGTCTTGGAAAAGGATTCGCCGGCCCTAAAGTCAAAGGTGTTAAAATAGGTAAAACAGAATTAATAAAATACTGCTCAAGCTCTACCTTTTCAATAGCTGTTAAATCTCTAAAGTTATGTATCTTAATTCCCTGCTTTTCCAGCGAAGGCATTATTTGATTATTTAGTATGTTGCTATGCTTTTCGTAAATTGGAACCAGTTGCTTTCTTACTTCTACTAACTGCTCTTTTGGTGTTTTGCCATCGTAAGACAGCTCTACTACTTCTGATGCGATTTGCCCTTTAAGCCCCGCAACCCGAATCATAAAAAACTCATCTAGATTAGAACTCAAAATGCAGCAGAATTTTAACCTTTCCAATAATGGATGCGATTTATCATCTGCTTCCATCAAGACACGTTTATTAAAATCAATAAGACTCAATTCCCGGTTAAAAAAATACTCCGGTGCATATAAATCTATAGTAGCTTTTTTTGTAGAATTCATCTATAACTCCAATTATTTCCTTTGACAATATCTATCATAATATATGCCAAAGAATTTAGAAAGTAATGCGTGTGGTAGGTAATTGCTGTTTAATTTTACTCCTTTCTTCATCAGCTATGGGATTGTCTGCAAGAAAGAGACTTTTTAGGCTTGGAAAGTTAGTAAAATCTATAGGCAGTTTTTCAATTTTGTTATATACTGCAAGAATTATAGTCAATTTTTCCAATTTATTCATTGAAGTAGGTAAAGTGGTCAATTTATTATATGAAATATTCAAAGAATACAGACTTTTAGCATTCCCAATTTCATCAGGTATATTTTTTATATTATTATTGGAAATATCTAAAATCCGAAGAGACTTTAGTGAACATATCGGCAAGGGAAAAGCGTTTAATCGGTTATCATGTAAAGTCATATATTCTAATGACTGCATGTTTATAATCTCGGTTGGTAACGCTCTTACGTTACAACTATTCATAATAAGAGTTTTGAGATTAATCATCTCTGTTAGTTGTCTTGGAAAATAACCGGCTCGATTCCCCGACAAATCAATCTTCCTAAGCATATTCAGATTAGAAAAATTATCAGGTAGTTTCGATATAGTGTTGAATCCAATATATAATTTTTCTAATTGAGCTAAATTACAAACCTCGTTTGGAAGCTTATGTAAACCGCAATTAGAAACATCCAACTCTCTCAGATTAGACAAACTTCCGATTTGTTTTGGCAGAGAAGATAATGTATTAGAAGATAGATTTAGAGATTCTAAATTTTGGAAAATTGAAATTTTATATGGCAATTCATACAGTTTATTCTTGCTTAGATTAAGAGTTATTAAACCACGTAGTTTGAATAACTGAGGGGGAAATAAAACTATTTCATTTTCTGACAAATCTAGATGTTGCAAATTTTTCAATAAGCCAAATTTTTCAGGGAGATTGGTAATTTTATTTTTAGATATATCGAATTGCTCTAAAGTTTGCAACTTAATAATATTTTCAGGTAAATAGTATACTTTGTTTTCGGATATAATCAACTGCTTTAGTTTTGGCAAACCAAGCACAGCATCAGGGATTTCTTGCAAATCATTACCTGATATTATTAACGTTTCCAACTCTTTAAGCTGAGACAATTCATGGGGTAAATCCGTTAAACTATTATTACTCAAATCAAGAAATCTGAGCTTTGAAAACAGACTTATATTGCGAGGAATTTCATTTAAATTCCAGCCATTGAGGGACAGCCTTTCAAGCTTCTCAGATTGAGCTAAAGCTTCCTTAAAAGTTGTAAAAGCTTTTCTTTGACGTAACAGCCTTGGACCTTGTTTTGCTTCAAGCTCCTGCAATCCTTCAAAAAAAAACAATATAAAACTTAGTATAAGAAATATGGAAACTTTTATACGCACAGAAAAACCACTGTTTTTTAAATTTATAATAGCAAATAAACGCAATTTTTAGGGTAAAAAGAAATCTTATTTGATATTATTGCTATTATTTACATATATATTTAATTTTTTTTCAGCATACTTGGATATCTTTACGAATGGCAAGCCTAATATCAAATAAAATATTGCAACAATTATACCTATACCAATAAAATCGTAATATGCAGATGCTAATTGGAGATATTTTTTTGTCAATTCAACTAATGTGATAACTGAAACAAGAGAACTATCTTTTAGTAGCGAGATAAAGTCATTGGTAACCGGTGGTATCACTAACCTACCTGCCTGTGGCAATATTACGTGCCTCAGTGCCTGTGCTCTATTCATTCCCAAAGATATGGCTGCTTCGAACTGTCCTTTGGCTACAGAATTTAGCCCTGCTCTAAAATTCTCAGCTTCATAGGCTGAATAATTAATGGCTAATGTAATTACAGCAGCTACTATTGGGTTCAATTTGATTCCTAAATTTGGTAAGCCGTAAAAAATTAAATACAGCTGTATTAGTAAAGGTGTGCCTCTCACCACTTCAATGTAAGCGTTTGCAACTCCTGAAAAAGGTTGAGGTGCATACACCTTCGTTACTACTATGAAAAGACCTAATACAATTGCTAATATCATAGACATTACTGACAGCTGTAAGGTCATAAGCGCAGCTGCACCTAATTCCGGCATGAACCCCATATATCTTTCTACTATTCGTAGAAATGTCATTTCTTCTTTTTGGGTGGCTACAAATTCATGATATTTAGAGGCGTATACATCGCAATCTCCATAGTCATTTAGCTCTTCGGCTGTAGCTGTATTCCATAAATTCCACTCACACAAGACATCTTTGAGTGTCTTATTTTTTATCATTGATTCTATAGCTAAATTGACTTTGTTAAGCATCAAAGTGTCTTCCAAACGCATTGCACAAGCATATACGACTCTGCCTACCGGCTCACCGGTGAGTTTGAATTCAGGGTTCCAAGATGCCTGATAGATTGCAATCGGCTCATCTACAAGTACTGCATCAAGTCTGTCATTCTTCAAATCTGCAAAAGCATTTGCTTCACCCTCGTAGGATCTGACATTTATCCCACCGTGCCCCTCTAATATATTTTCTGCCAATGAAAACTTAAGACATCCTACGTTTTTACCTTTTAAGTCTTTTAGTGATTTATATTCTTCTGTGTTATTGTTTACTACTATTTGCTCTGAAGTATAATAATATGGAGTAGAAAAAAGCACTTTTTCTCTTCTCTCTTTGGTAACTTCCAAGCCATTAATAGCGATATGGTAATCTTCTCTATTTAGCCCAGGAATGAGACCATCCCACTGATTTTGAAAAAACTTAGCAGTAAGTCCCATTTCTTTTGCTAGTGATTCTGCAAAATCTTTTTCAAACCCTATTAATTTATCCGGAGAATTTGGGTCTTGGAAAATATAAGGAGCATTCCCTTCTGCATCTGCAGCCCATATCAGTTTATCTATTATCTCTTTGGATTGGCTCGTAGTTAAACACAAAATAAGAATAAATAGAGTAGCTATTTGTTTCATACTAATCAAGTCTAATAGTTTTTAAAAATCTATCTGTTCGGATATCAGTAGGCCTGTCAAATATATCTCTTGGTTGCCCTTGCTCTACAATTTGTCCCATATCCATGTAAATTACTTTAGTGGCATAGTCTCTTGCAAAGTTTAAATCATGTGAAACAACTATTTGTGTCATTCCCTCTTGATGTAGCTTTTTCATTACGCTAAAAACTTCAAAGCTTGTTTCCGGATCTAAAGCCGACGTAGGTTCATCATAGAGCATAATATCGGGATTCATTGCCAAAGCTCTTGCAACTGCAACACGTTGAGCCTGGCCTCCTGAAATCATAGATGGATATTTGTCAAGATAGTCATCCATACCTACTTTGCTCAGCATCTCCACAGCTTGCTTCCGCGCCTCATCCTTTTGTTCGTTTTTAACAACTTCTAAAGGTAACGCTACATTATTTAAGACAGTTTTATGTGGAAAAAGGTTCAAGTTTTGAAACAGCATTCCCACTCTATTTCTCAGCTGTACTGCGTCTGTATCAAATAGCTGTTTGTTAGCTTTTGTATATGCACGAATATTATTTGATTTTTCTTTGTCATTTTTAACATATTCAACTACACCTTTAGAATTCCTAATTTCCAGTACATTACCTGCAATTTCTATCTTGCCGTAATCTGCAAACTCCAAAGCGCTAATAGTGCGTAACAAGGTAGTTTTACCACACCCTGACCTACCTATAATAAAGACAAATTCTCCGGATTTGACTTCCAAATCGATGTCTTTTAGAATATGCTCAGCGCCATAATATTTATTTAAATTTTCTATCTTTAAAATCGTTTCTGCCATTATCTGCATCTCATAAATTTGCTATTAAGAATTATTATAACAATTAACATACCAGTTTTGTAAAGTTTTTTTATTTGACGTAATTCGTAACTGATTTTAGAAATTTTTCTGTTTGTTAATCAGTCCTTTGTTTAAATTGCGAATCTAAATTCGAAAGAGTGAAGCCTTTCAATGAAATATACAGAAAAATAACAAAATATCTTAATTATAATAATAAAGGTCAAAATAATGAATATTTTAAAAGAATATCAAAATTTTTTAGCAATTGAAGAAGAATTTTCTTCACTCGAAAAATCTAAAATTGCGATTGTTTCTGCTCCTTACGAGCATACCGTGTCATACGGCGGTGGTACTGCATTTGGACCACAGGAAATAATAAAAGCGAGCTCACAGGTTGAGTTCTATGATGATGAATTTGACAGGGAACTTGTTTTTGAACAAGGAATAGTTAGCTTAGAGCCTATAGATTTTGATGGGAAACAAGATAAAGAGGCTCTTGATTTATTAGAAAATCAGGTAAGTAGCCTTTTAGATATGGATAAATTTGTGGTTACTTTAGGTGGTGAGCATACTATTTCTTCTGCTCCCATTGCTGCTCATTTTAAAAAATATCCTAATATGTCTGTCCTGCATTTTGACGCTCATTCTGACTTACGTGACACTTATGATGACAGTAAGTACTCGCACGCCTGCATAATGGCTAGAGTTGCCGAATTTATGAACCCCGATAAAATTACTCAAGTTGGAATTAGAGCTCAGTGCATTGAGGAATCTGTGTTTATAAAAAGCAATAAGGTTAATACTTTTTATGCTTCACAGATAAGAAGAAAATTGCATGGTGAAAACTGGCAGAAAGCCATTATAGACACCCTTGGAGAAGAAATATATGTTACGTTTGATGTGGACTACTTCGATCCGTCTATTATGCCTGCAACCGGAACCCCTGAGCCCGACGGTTTCATATATAGCGAAACTTTAGATATTTTTAGAGAAATAAGAAAACAAGGAAAAAAAATTATTGGGTTTGATGTAGTAGAGTTGGCTCCAATGGAAGGATTGCATCATCCTAATCTTACCACTGCCAGATTAGTTTATAAGATGCTTAATTTTGCATTTTAGCAAAGTCTTTCTGGTATTTTCCATTAGCTTGCATCAAAACTAAATTAAAGTTAGATTTCCATTCGTGTCTGGCAACATGAGTTAGTGCTTGCCAGACATGGGACATGTGTCTAATTGCATGAAACATTTGATGCACTCAGATTGTATGGGCTCCACCAGATATGCCATTAGCCCTGACAAAACAGAAAAATCCGAATATGAGCCTTTCGGTAAATAAATACCGAGAAATATTCAAGACTAGTGCACTGCCTATATCGGCAAGGAACTCGAAACCGAAAGCAAACTGAGCAAACCGTGCGTAAAGTGGGTAACGAGCTATGCAGGTTCATTAAGGCTAAAAATATAAAGCCCTAATATAAGCAGACATTCAAATAAATGTAAGTTTGTATTAGGGCAAAAAAAACTGAGGCAATTATTCTATTCTAAGTAATTATTTACTACCTTCTGCTTTGAGCATCTAAGTACTGATTTATAGGATTTGACTGGTCAGTGTTCTTACTATCTATCCATTGGGTTAAAGGTATTCTCCAGTTGATGCTTGTATCATAAGGCTTTGTGTCATACTGATTGAATTTATAAAGATCGCTTGTATACATATAATTGCTTGTAAGTACTTTGTATGTAGAATCAGGATGAAATTCTCTGCCACTGATAAAATGCAATCCATCATCAAAATAGACACCACCATAGATAGCATCCTCAGGAGTAAGGCAGTCCTCCACCCAACTTCCTTTTAATTCTAACTCATAAATAACATTGTCGAACGGCATCACATCCATGACAGAGGAGTTCTTAATTACTCCCATAGGTATGCCATATCTTAATCCGCCTATATTGCTCACAGATATATCTGCATCAGGAAAGTACTCAAGCCATGAGTCGCATACCATGTTTTGCAACTCTGCAGAGTATCTACCAATTTCAGTATCAGTATATCCGATTTCTTTTCCGAGCTCAATATCCATTATGCCTTTCCATTTGGCAACTATTTGCTCTATTTCAGCAACGGAATTCTCAGTTTCGTTGTCTTTAATTTCTAAAGATACGTCAGTTACTTCGTTTGTAGATCTGTCGTATTTGATTTTTGCTACAGCATACTTATCCAAAAAACAGCCTGCTTCGACAATTGCTAATTTATTGCTAACATCGCTGTACGTTACATGGCTGTGACCTGCACTCATAAAAGAAATTCCCATTTCTTCAGCCAGTGGGCGTAGCTCTTTGACTTTTTCGCTGGGGATATGGCAGCTTAGTAGTATTATTTCAGCTCCGGCACTTTTTACTTCAGGAACCCATTTGTTCAAAGCTTCTGTATAATCAAGGAACTCGAAGTTTTCAATATATTCCTTTCTCACTTCGTAGCTTGTACTTACAGTAGTCAGCCCGAGAATTGCAATTTTCACACCACCAATTTCTTTTATCAAGAAAGGTGTAATATAATCCGGAATCTTTCCTGTTGCTTTATCTACGATATTGCAAGAAAGATAAGAGAAATTTGCCTGTTCTGCTCTTTGCTTCAGCACATCAACCCCTAAATCGAATTCATGATTACCGACAGTGGTTACATCATACCCCATGCCATTCATTACTTCGATCATAGATTCTCCTTTAGAGAATGTAGAAATGGACTGCCCCATGAAGTTATCGCCACCACTGATAATTAAAAAGTTCCCTTGGGGCGTATATCCTTCTTGCTCTTTCCAAATTGACATTAACCCGGGTGCGCCGGAGTTATTCCAATTATTCTCCATCCATCCATGCTCATCACTTGTAAAAAGGACAGTAAGCTCCATAGTCCCTGAAGGTGGAGTAGCAGATGTGTCATCATCACTGCAAGAGTTACTAAACAGAACACCTACTAACATTAAAAGTATCATTAAGCTACTTTTGTAAACTTTTTGATTACTGAAATACTTCATACCTAAAACCTATAATATGTACATCTATAAATTTGGAAAAATAAATATAAATAGATACTATAAATTCTACTATTTATTTTCTGATTATTTCAGCAATCTTCTTTACTTTTACACAAATAAGAAAATATGGCATCTAAATGGTACTTAAGCAATGTATATTTATTATTTTATATAGCACTTGTAATTTATTTACATAAGACTTTTACTATGCCTTGTTAGAAGAAACGTTTTACGAGCACGATTGCATGTATACTCTATTCCATTTTATTAGAATGCTTTTCTTAAACAAAAATATTTGAAATTAAGAGTAAAAAAGTTTATAATTGTTGTTTGTATATTTTAAGTAACAGTTTAAATGGATAGTTATGTTTAAGCCACTACCAGAGAATTTGTCTTACTCAAAATTAGAGCATGAAATGCTTAAATTTTGGGAAGAAAACGATATATTCGAAAAATCTTTAAAATTAAGAGAAGGTAGACCTCACTTTAGTTTCTTTGAAGGTCCACCAACGGTTAACGGTCGTCCCGGCATTCACCACATGATGGCTCGTACTATCAAAGACACTGTTTGCCGTTACAAAACTCTTCAGGGATACTACGTTCGCCGCCAAGCCGGCTGGGACACTCACGGCTTGCCTGTGGAAATCGCAGTTGAAAAAGAGCTTAAACTTAAAGATAAAAGAGAAATCGAAACTTATGGCATAGAAGCATTTAATGCTAAATGTAAAGAGTTTGTTTATAAAAACATCGAAATGGATGAAGGCTGGAAATATCTTACTCACCGCATGGGTTACTGGGTAAATATGGATGAAGCCTACATCACATGTACTAATGATTATGTAGAATCTGTTTGGTGGGCTCTGAATTCATTTTTTGACAAAGGGCTTATTTATAAAGGTTTTAAAGTAGTTCCTCAGTCACCTACTATCGAAACTCCGTTAAGCTCTCACGAGCTTTCATTAGGATATAAAGATGTAAAAGACCCGAACTGCTACATCATGCCAAAAATTCTTTCTTCTAATGTAGAAGGATTGGAAAACGCAAGACTTCTTATCTGGACTACTACTCCTTGGACTCTTTTTGCTAACGTGGCAGCGGCTTGCGGTGAGGATATAGACTACGTACACGTACGCAATACTCGCAAAGTTAAGAAAAGCGACGAAACTTTGGTTTACGAATTAGTCCTAGCTAAAGAAAGGCTGCAGGCTTTAGATGGTGAAAACGAAATACTAAAAGAATTTAAAGGTAAAGATTTAATCGGCACTCGCTATGATCAAATTTTACCTTTCTGTGACATAGATATGGAAGCTCATCCAAATGCGCTTTCTATTATTGCCGGCGACTTTGTATCCACTTCGGACGGTTCCGGTATAGTTCACCTTGCTCCTGCTTTTGGTGAAGATGATTACAGAATGTCTCGTCAGTGGAATTTGCCATTCTTGCAACCTGTAACTCCAAACGGTCACTTAACTGAAGACTGCGGAGAGTTTGCCGGGCGTGCAATCAAAAATTTCACTTACGAAGACCATGATGAAGAAGGCGTTGATAAAGATGTAGTTATTTGGTTGAAGTACAACGATAAAATATATCGCTCTACTAATGACTATGTCCACAGTTACCCTCACTGCTGGAGAACAGGTAACCCAATCATGTATTATGCAAGAGAGTCTTGGTTTATCAAAGCTCCTGAGTATAAAGACACAATGATTGACCTTAATAAAAATGAAATCAACTGGCAACCACCTGAAATTGGTGCCGGCAGATTTGGTAACTGGCTTGAGGAAGTAAAAGAATGGTCACTTTCCAGAGATAGATATTGGGGCACCCCGTTACCTATCTGGGTAAATGAAAAAGATGATTCTGATATATTCTCTATTGGATCTATCGAAGAGCTCAGCCAAGGTCTTTATGAAATGGAAGACGGTTCTCTTGTTCCAATCAAAGAATGTAAAAAAGAAATTGACTTACATAGACCATTTGTTGATCATGTAGTTTTCGAGAAAAACGGTAACAAATACAGACGCGTCCATGAAGTGATTGACGTGTGGTTTGACTCAGGTGCTATGCCTTTCGCACAGTTCCACTATCCGTTTGAAAATAAAGAATTATTCGACAAGCAGTTCCCGGGCGACTTTATCGCTGAAGGCATTGACCAGACTCGTGGCTGGTTCTACACGCTTCATAGCATAGCTTCTGCCCTATTTGGCAAACCTGCTTATAAAAATATTGTAGTAAACGAGCTTATCTTGGATAAACTCGGTGTCAAGATGTCAAAATCGAAAGGCAACACTATTGATCCATTTGAAGTAATGGAGAAATATGGTGCTGATGCAGTTCGATGGTACTTGTTCGTGAATAATCCACCTTGGAAAGCAACTAAATTCAATCCTGGTGATATTGCTAAAACAGTTATTTCTGATTTTATGCGTTCGCTTACTAACACTTATGCATTCTTTACTTTGTATGCCAACATTGATGGCTTTACAGGTAATGAAGCTAATATTAAATTAGAAGACAGACCTGAGATAGACAGATGGATACTCTCGCGTACAAATTCACTACTTAAAGAGTATACTACTCTAATGGACACTTACGAGCTGACTAAAGCTCACAGAGCTATACAGGATTTTGTTATCAATGAACTTTCTAACTGGTATATTCGTAGAAACAGAAGACGTTTCTGGAAGGGCTCTATAGATAATGACAAGCTTGCTGCATATCAAACACTGAGAGAAGTGTTACTAAGCATCACTAAAATGATGGCTGCTTGTGCTCCTTTCTTATCTGATGATTTGTACCAACGATTGCGTTATGAAAACGATCCAATTTCTATACATCTATGTGAATTCCCTAAAGTGGAAGATAGCGACATTGATGTTGATTTGGAACGCAAAATGGACATGGCTCAAAAAATAGTATATTTGGCTCGCTCTCTTAGAGAAAAAGCTAAAATAAGAACTCGCCAGCCATTGCAGAGAATTCTTGTGCCCGTGATTTCTCCTCAGGATAGACGTGACATTCAGTTAGTAGAAGATATTATCAAAGAAGAGCTTAACATCAAAGCAGTTGAATTTGTAAGTGAAGACACTGCTTCAATTGTTCAAAGATCTGCTAAAGGTAACTTCAAAGTAATGGGTAAAAAATTCGGCAAGTCTACTCAAAAAGTTGCAAATGTGATTGCAACTTTAAATAATGAACAGATTGTATCTTTGGAACAAGGTAAGACGCTTAATCTTCAACTAGAAGACATGAGTGTAGATGTTGTTTTAGAAGATATTATCGTAGCCGGAGAAGAAATCGAAGGCTGGTTGGTAGCCACTGAGCAAGGCGTAACAGTAGCACTTGACACTCAGCTTACAAAAGAGCTTGAGCAGGAAGGCTTAGCCCGCGAAGTAGTTAACCGCATCCAGAATATGCGTAAAAACTCAGGTTTTGAAGTAACTGACCGCATTACTGTTAAGTACAATGCACCGGAAGCTATCAAAACAGCGATTGAAGAGATGAGTGAATATATCAAAAATGAAACATTAGCAGAATCAATTGACTTTGATGCTGCTACAGCAGGCGAAGAAATTGACATATTAGGTGATATCGTAAACATCGCTATCGCTAAGTAAAAATTCTGCTTATATAGATTGAAAAAAAGCTGCTCTTATATATTAAGGGCAGCTTTTTAGTTGTTATAGATTTCTATGAGAAATTTCAGACAATGAGCTTATGATTTTTGAAATTTTTTGTTTGATATGACTAATCAGCTCCCCCATATTTCCAAACATTTTTTGTTTCATAATCTTAACAATAATTAAAACAAAAGTCGCTCTTATTCGTAAGCCTTTAAAATAAAGCCAATTGGATATGTGTGAAAAATATTTGAAAATTTATTTGTTTTTTTCCATCAATTATGAGTATATTGGCGTTTTCATTTACAAACCCCGGTTTTGAATTTATAAGCGAGGTGCAATATGCCTAGAAAGAAAAAAGATGAAGTTTTGAATCAGGAAAATATACAAAGCACTGATACAAACGAAGATACTGTTTCGAAAAAACGCGGGCGACCTAAAAAAGAAGCTACTCAGGAAGAAAATAACGATGTAACTACTATTCAAGTCGCAGCCCCTAAAAACAAAGTCAAAACTAAGGCTATGCTTGATGCCGAAGAAAGAGCTAAGGAGCAAAGAACTGCTCCTGAAAAAGGTTTGAGATATAGTGATGAAGAGCTTGAAGAATTTAAAAATGTAATCTTACGCTCTAAAGAGGAAACTGTAGACGAACTTGCTATGCTCAGGGAAAGATTGGACGACCTTAATAGCTATGACTTTGCGGAAGAATCCATGATTTACTCTATGCACATGGCGGAGCAAGGCTCTGAAGCAATGGAGAAAGAAAAAACTTATGCACAAATACAAAGAATTAATGAATATTTGAAAAAGCTTGATGACGCTTTGGAAAGAATTGAACTTAAAACTTATGGTATTTGTCGAGTTTGTGGTTGCCTTATTGCTAAACCACGCTTAATGGCAGTGCCTATAACTACTTTATCGGCTTCTTATAAAATTCATAAGAAATGCCCTGATGATGGAGTAGATAGAATAGAGCCATTGAAAAAGTAAAATATATTTGACTTTTTTTAGTTAAATTGGGACTTCATAGAAGTCCCAATTTTTTTATTATTTTTGCACTATAATATGAATAATAAATCTAATCGTAATTATTTTATCCTAGCAATTACTTTTATTTTCTTAGATCAGATTACTAAGCTCCTCGTAAAAGGATTTAGTTTATTTGGATATACACACCACGGTTTTAATTATGGTGAATCTATTTCTGTGCTTGGTGATTTCCTTCATTTTACATATATAGAAAATCCCGGTATGGCTTTTGGTATTTCTTTTGGAGCTGGTAAAATATTTTTATCTTTGTTTTCCATTATTGCAGCCACAGGGCTTGGTTGGTATCTATCTAAAATACATTTTGCAAATCGTGCCGTTAAGTTTGGCATTGCCTTGATTTTTGCAGGAGCTGTAGGCAATCTGATAGATAGAGTTTTTTATGGCGTCTTCTATGGTGAAATGCCTCTTTTCTATGGCAAAGTAGTTGACTTTATTCAAGTTGATATTCCTGACTTTAATATATTTGGATTATACTATTCCCACTGGCCTGTTTTTAATATTGCTGACTCTTGTGTATCTGTTGGTGTTGTGATTTTGCTTTTTGTACATAATTACTTACCAAGCCTTAGCACAATTCGTCCTCCTAAAGAGCATAAGGAAATAACTGAAGAGGAAGTAAGGTAATGTGCGAACAAGAAAAACTTTATGACCCGAATTATCCGACTCCTGTCGAGTATGTTTATGAATTTGACGTACCCAAGAATCAAAAACCTATACGAATAGATAAATTTTTATCCCAGCAAATTCTAAATGCTACCCGCAATAAAGTGCAAAATGCAATTGACAGTGACCAGGTTTTCATCAATGGACTGGTGGCGAAAGCAAGTAGAAAACTCAAACCTTTTGACAAAATTAAATGCATCATCATGAAGGCTCCTCCTATAGAGCTTGTTCCTGAAAATATACCTTTAGATGTTGTTTATGAGGATGAATATTTAATAGTTATAAACAAACCTGCAAATATGGTTTGTCATCCGGCTCTTGGTCATAGAGTAGGCACACTAATAAATGCTCTGCTATTTCATTTTGGAATCAGAGATAATATTGCTGTAGATTTTGATGAGGAAGAATCTGATAATGAAAACAGCGAAGGTTCTATTTTTTCAATGGATGAAGTAAGACCCGGCTTGGTGCATCGTATTGACAAAGATACTACAGGTTTACTTGTGATAGCTAAAGACTCTTTTACTCATGCAAAACTTGCTGAGCAGTTTGCAAATAAAACAAGTGAAAGGATTTATGAAGCTATAGCATGGGGAAAATTTAAGGAAATAGAAGGGTTTGTAGAAGCTCCTTTAGCAAGATCTACAAGAGACAGGAAAAACTTCTGTGTTCCGATTAGAGGAGACGGAAAGTATGCTTATACTTCATATAAAGTCTTGAATCAATTCCCTTTTGCCTCTCATTTGCAGTTAAAACTTAAAACAGGCAGAACTCACCAAATCAGGGTACACATGAGCCACATTAAACATCCTCTGATGGGTGATGCTTGGTATGGTGGCGATAAAGTCGTTACTGCATCTTCCCTGCCACACCAAAAAGCTTTAGCTGAAAAGTGCTTATCGATGACCAATCGGCAGATGCTTCATGCAAAATCTTTAGGCTTTGAGCACCCGCACACTAAAGAATTTATGCGTTTCAATTCGGATTTACCTAAAGACATGCAAGAGATATTAAAGCTCTTGCAAGAGTATAACTCTTCCATTGAATAGAAGCTATTGATTATAGAGCAGATGGTAATATCTTTCTATTTTATCTTCAAGCACTGAGACGCTTATATTTCTACTTTCACGAATTGTCTCTTTACCTTGTATAAAAACTAAAATTACAGGAATCGTAAAGATACTGTACTTACCGGAAAACTCTTGATTTTTTTCCACATCAATGTAGTACAACTTCATTTCAGGATACTGCATAGCCATCTCCTGCACTTTTGGCATTAGTGCTTTGCATACATTGCATCTATCAGCGGAAAAATAGAACAGAGCTATATCATCTTCTTGAATATTCACTTCTGCATTTGCTACTGTTTCTATTAAAATATATTGCTTTTCTTCCATTTTTTTTATGATAATTATGATAATATATATATATTGATTTAGGATACAATATGAAAGGCTAACCATGGATTTGATTGCTACTTTATACAAGTTCTATTACGGTAAATACTTCAGAATATTTTTAGCTGTTGTTGTTTTTATTGTTGGTTTTGTTATTATAAATATTATTAATAATAATCAATACTATGATGAACTTTTACAACTTAGGAAAGTTGAGTTAAAAAGAATAACAACTATTGCTTATAATACTATAAAGCCTACTCTTATGCAATTCAGACTTGGTAAAATAAACAAATCTGATGCTTTGCAGAAAGTTACCGGAACAGTCAGAAATATGACTTTTTCGGATAATATTAATATGAATTATGTATTTATGAGTGGCTATGATGGTAAAATGCTTGTGCAACCATACGAACCTGATAGTGAAGGTTTGAATCTATTGGATCTACAAGATATTTATGGTAAATATATAATTAAAGAACTGATAAAAGCTGCAAAATCTAAAGCAGGCAGTGACTTCGTAGAATACTACTACTACCCCCCACTTGGCAATGAAGAAAAATTAAAAATTTCTTATGTCAAAGGTATTCCTGAATTAGAAGCATATATTGGAGTTGGAATGTATGTACATGATTTAGATGCGATATATAAATCTGGTAGACTATATGTCTTTCTGCTAGATTTTATAGTTGTAGGAATATCTGCCGTAATAATATTCTTATTTACTTTACCTTATTTAAAATCATATTCCATATTTGCTACTGCGTTTGATGCTATACAAAAGAATCCTTCATTGAGACCCATAATACAAGGAGTGAAACGAAATCCTAAAAGTGCTTTGGATAAGTTAGTTCATTCGTTTGATAAGATGCTAAACACTACTTTTCAAAGGCAAGAGGAGCTACAACATACACAAAAGATGCTATTAGATGAAATTGAAGAAAAAATATCAACTCAGAAAGCATTAGCCAAAACTATGGCAATTCTAAAAGAAGAGCTGGCTCAATCTCCGGCAGGTATTGTGATAACGGATAGTAAAACTATGACGGCATCCATGATTTCCAAATCTGCAGTTGATATATTAGGTATTAATTTGAGTCATTTACCACAATTAACTTTGGCAGGTGAAAAGTATTTACCTTTCAAATTTTACGATATTGATGGAAATAGAGTATATTTTAGAGATTTATCTTTATATGCGTCAACTACTTCCGGTCTCAAAACTCAAAATAGAGAGTTGCAGGTCATAAGAAAGGACGGAGAAAAAAAATGGATTTTAACCAGCACATCTCCTATTTTTGATGAGAACAAAACACTAATTGCCGGTATTGCAGTATTTTTGGATATTTCTGAAAGAAAATCCTATCAATTTAAAATAGAAAAATTAAATAAAGAGCTTGAAAATAGAGTGATGGAACGCACTTCTCAGTTAGAAGATGCAATGAATGAATTAAAAATTTCCAGAGAGCAAATTTTAGAGGAGACACAGAAACTATATGAAGTGAATAATAAACTTATTAGTTCTCAGAATCAACTTAGAGAAGTAAATGCATCTAAAGATAGGTTTTTCAATATAATTGCCCATGATATTAAGTCTCCCTTAGCCGGATTTCAATCAATGTTAGAAGTTATGGCTTTAAACTATGAAAAGCTAACAGTAGAAGAAAACAAAAAGTTTATCAACATGCTACAAAATACTTCTAAGCAACTTTTTGATTTGTTAGAAAACTTGTTAAACTGGGCTCGCTCTCAAACCGGAGCTTTAGAATTCGAACCTTCTATTACTGACTTGAGTAATATTTTAATATCTATTACCAAGCTTTATGCAAATATTCTTGATAACAAAAACATAAAATTGGAAATTGAGTTGAAAGAGGTTAATGTTTTTGCTGATATTTTTATGTTAAACACTATCATGCGCAATCTGATATCAAACGCAATAAAGTTTTCTAATGAAAATTCAAAAATAACTATTACTACAGATAAATCCGGAGACTATATTCGCATCAAAGTTGCAGACTCAGGAGTAGGTATCAAGGAAGAGGATAAGCTTAAACTGTTCCGAATAGATGTAAACCATACTACAATCGGTACAAAAAAAGAATCAGGCACCGGTTTAGGGCTCATTTTGTGCAAAGAATTCGCTGAAAGGCATGGCGGCAAAATAGAAGTAGAAAGCAAACTCGGCAAAGGATCCACGTTTACTATTCTGTTGCCAAATATTCCTAAATAGTTTGATATTTTATTATATTTTTGGCTCTATTTGGCAGTTCCTATTTCACTATCCATTACTTCTTTGTCAGGAAGTTTGGTAATTTTTTCGCGATATAGGAATATTAAACCTACTAATAATTGTAGAATAAAGTTGATACCATGATTGATTGTGGCATAAGCCAAACCAACATCTCTGGGAACGCCGTATAAGGCCTCTAAAGTGCCTGCTATGATGCCATGATAAACACCGAACCCACCGGGTGTCGGAGCAAGAGAAATCGCAATACCGGAGCCAATTAAGAGAATTAGAGCATCTTCCAAACCTAATCCGTAAACATTGACAAAATCAAAACAGTAAAACATGATGTACATAGGCAGTGCATAGCAAAACCAAATAAGAGAAGTCTCTATTATCAATCTAAGATACTGTGATGGTCTTTTAATAATTGCAAATCCTGTTCTGAATTTCGCGAATAAATCAGATATTTTAATGTAGATCCGCTCCGAGAATGGTTTTATAATCCATTCAAGCATTTTATCAACAAATGGTTTATAAAAGCTTGAGATTAAAGCTATGAGGACAAGTCCCGCAATAACAGCAATATTCTTTTGATCTAATTCTGCAGGTAATATTTTTATAATTCTGTCTGAAAATACAAAAAATAAAACAGCAAAGAGACCTAACAATGTAAATACGTCGATTATTCTTTCCATTATGATAGTAGCAAATAGCGAGGTATAAGAAACTTTTTCACGTTTTGCTACTACATAAGGCCTAAGGAACTCACCGGATCTTGCAATTAAGTTATTTAAAGCATAACCTATCATAACCGCAGAGAAAAGATTGAATGTAGATTTTGGTTCAAAGATTGGCTTTAGCATAGTTTTCCATCGCATCGCTCTAAGCCAGTGCGACAGTATAACTATAGGTATTGGAGCAATTGCCCAAATATAATTAGCACTTTGGAGTTTATTATAAACGTCTTCAATATCTATTCCGTTAACTGCCCAATAAAATGCAGCTATCATAATAGCAATAGATATAATATACTGTATAGTTTTTTTGATTTTCTGATTCATTAGTATTTGCATATTTTATGTACATTTAGCATAGTAAGCAAACTTACAAAAAAATGTCATAACAAGCTCAGTTGGATAGCATATATTCTGTAATACCAGTAAAAAAAACCTTTCTGCTTTAATAACAGAAAGGTTTAATATTGCATTTTTAATATTTTTTACTATGCGATTGTTACATCATCGCAAAGGTAAACATCTTGGATAGTATTAAGAAGTTTAACACCATCATCCATTGGTCGTTGGAATGCTTTCCTACCTGAGATAAGTCCCATGCCACCTGCGCGTTTATTAATGACTGCAGTGCTGATTGCTTGCTCAAAATCATTGCTTCCGGAAGCACCACCACTGTTAATCAAACCGGCTCTGCCCATGTAGCAGTTTGCCACTTGATATCTAGTCAAATCAATTGGATGATCAGAAGTAAGTTCAGTGTAAACTTTTTCGTCAATTTTACCATAGCTTGAGTTACCCATGTTCATTGCTTTAAAGCCACCATTGCACTCCGGCATTTTTTGCTTGATAATATCAGCTTGGATAGTAACACCTAGATGGTTCGCCTGACCTGTAAGATCAGTAGAAACATGATAATCAGTACCATCTTTTTTGAACGAGTTATTTCTTAAATAGCACCAAAGTACAGTCCCCATGCCTAATTCGTGAGCCATTTGAAAAGCTTCAGACACTTCTATGATTTGTCGATCCGAGTTTTCTGAGCCGAAGTAAATAGTAGCACCAATTGCAGCAGCTCCCATATCATAAGCTTGTTCAACTCTTCCAAACATAATTTGATCAAATGTATTTGGATAAGTAAGTAGCTCGTTATGGTTTACTTTCACAATAAAAGGAATTTTATGGGCATATTTTCTTGACATTATACCAAGCACACCATAAGTAGATACAACTGCGTTACATCCGCCTTCTATAGCTAATTTGATAATGTTTTCAGGATCAAAATAAGCAGGATTTTTAGCAAAGCTTGCACCTGCGGAATGCTCTATTCCTTGGTCAACAGGTAATATTGACATATAGCCGGTGCCGGCTAATCTACCATGGTTAAAGATCCATTCTAAGTTGCCCAACACTCTGTTGTTTCTATCAGAATTGATCATAATATCATCAACAAAAGTAGGTGAAGGCAAGTGGAGCTGCTCTTTTTTGATTTTTGGATTGTCAAAACCTAATAGGTTTTCTGCATCCGCTCCAAGATACTCGCGAATTTGTTGGATCATGGTATTTACTCCAAAGTATATTTAGGAAATTAGTTAAGACTAAAATAAGGAATTGTTGAAACTCACAAGAAGTTTAAAGTAAAGATAAAAAAAAGGGAACTTATTTCAAAGCTCCCTTATAAACCTTTTTTATCAATTTTATTTGATAATAGCCAGTCTTGTTGATGTTTGATATATTCCGGCTCTCATCGTAACATTGTAAATACCTGATTCTAAGAGCTCATAAGGCACTTTGTCTGTATAGTCACCTTCTTTGGTTACTCCATCTTTAAGAGTAGCAACTTTTTTTCCCATTGAGTCAAATATATAAATTTCTACATAAGTTTCGTAAGCAACGCTATAGTCTATAGTAGAAGACGTAGAAGCAGGGTTGCCATTTACTTTGATTTTACCCATTTGGAATTCACTTACATCTATAAGGTTTCCTTCGGTAAAACAACTTATCAATTTGACAGGTAAATGATCACCTTCAGAAATTAAGCAAGGCATATTTGAATATTCGACTGTTAAATCAATATTCAAAGAGTCTGTATCTGAGACATACCCTTCGAATGCTATGCTATGGCTTGCATTTTTAGAAGCACCTGCCGTAGGATTTAATGTAAATTCTAACACTCCCATATTTTCATTATCTGCATTTACATTCACTAAAGTCCATCCATTTGCTGGCACAAATGAATTTTTCATATATCTCAAAGCGTAGTAATAATCCAAATTAAGAGTATATACTACTTGAGTTGGCATTGTTTCCATCTCTGACGGTAATGAAGTTTGTATATCAAATGCTAAAGAATTAAGACCTGAAATGATAGGAACTTGTACAAGTTCTAAATCTTTTGTACCAATTTTAAAACTGCTTGCAACAGCTGTACTGTGTGCCATACCTGTCAGAGGAACTGCTACAGAACCACTATTAGTCACTATTTCAAGATTAGCCGCAAAAGAAGTATTATCAGAAGGGATAAAATCAACTATTAGTTTATCTGAAGAATTAGCAGGAATTGTAAAATTAGATTTATCTATATCAAATTCTGCTGTATTTGCTCCACTAATAGAAGCAGTAACTGTCATTTCTTCAGAAGATGTATTCGGAATAGTAACTTCCATAGATTTTATATCACAAGAAAGTATATCTCCAAAATCAAGACTAGTAGGATTTACTTCCAGAGCCAAGCCTTCGCCTGTTACTTTGACTATAGTTGTTTTATATGTCACTACCTCTTTGCCTTTCACTGCATCATTTATAATTTCTACATCCACCGATAGCATACCGCCTTTTGTAGGCGTAAAGACTACAGGAATAGTAATGGACTCGCCCATTTTAACAGTCAAATCAGTAAGCTTTGTTCCCGCTTCAAATTCAAAATCATTAGTAGCTTCTGCAAATCTAATTTCTTCTATGTGCATATCCATATACGCAGAAGTATTTGATATTGTTATGTCTTTTGGTGCAGAAGTTAGATCTGTTTTCATAGAAGCGAAAGAAGCACCATTTGCATTAATTGTTGGCAAACCTCCAATACCTGTTACTTTTGTACTTACAGGATTGTCTAAGGCTTCTATTTCCAATACTAAGTCACATTCTATATTACCTTCTGCTTTAGGATTAAATTCTATAACGATATCTTCAGAATTACCTGCAGCAATTTTACCGGTAAAAGGAGTAATCAAAGTAAATACATCAGTATTGTTTTCTAACTTCATACTTGTAATATTTGCTTCGCTAGGTCTTTTATTTGTAATTGTAAACGTTTTTTGGATTGGGTTTTCTACTCTATCAAGACCAAAATTGTAGCCATCTAAAGGAAAATCAGTAGCTTGAGCATTTGCTGTGATTGCAGTAGTTGACTCTCCGCAGTAATCTGCGTTGCTTATCTGATAGTTTAGTGTAGCAGTTTTGTTACCAACAGTAGCGGGATTAATTTCAAGGCTAACGCTCAAGCATTCACCAGGGTTAATAGTAAATATGCCTGCTCCACTTGTAATTGTAAAGTCAGAGGCATTTATTCCCTCTAGTATAACATCACCGGAAATCGGCTCAGGAGTAATATTTTCAAAAATACAGTTTTCAGTTTTTGGTGTTGAAACGCCCACAGGCACATCACCGAAATTAAGAGTAACCATTGACTCGCCATAGCAAGGAGCAATAATATCTACAGCCGGAATCTCACAAGGAGTGCTTGTAAATGTTAAAGTATACTTAGCTGGCGAATCCGCAGGATCTTGCAAATATGTTACAGTAATCTCTGTCGGAGTAGAAGAGCTTACAGAAAATGGAGGCGCTGGCGAAACAGAAAATTTTGTTTTCCCGGGATCACCTGATATCGCATAGTCAGTAACGCTAAAGTTTGTATTATTAGCACTTATTTGGAATTTGCTAGTCTTTTGTCCCTGAGTAGCAGAACCTATAAAAAGCTTATTATCAGACACTTCCGCAGTTGCAATTGCATTGTCTTCTAAAGTGTATTTGTATGTATCCGAGATACCATAAGGTTTGCAAGTTGCTTCAAGAGTTTGCTCTTTAGGAGAAGTTTCGCAAATATAAGGGCTTTGGTAAGTAAAGCGGCAAACATTTTTTATTTCTATCTTCTGCAGAATTTTATATAAATAGTAAAATATATCATCTTCATCATGAGCCGTATATGTTTTACCTTGAGTGTCATATGCAAGATATGTCAAACCTGCATCAACATTACTCTGTACTGAAATAGAGAAAAAAGTAATTCCGTTAGCAAGACATGAGTCTATAACTTCCTGATGTTTAAATACGCCCGGACCTTCATATTCACCATCTGTAATCATGATGATAAATTTTGGCAAATCAGGACTAACTTGTTTTAAATAGTTTATTGCACCGATTTTGCTTGCATCATGTGATTGAAGCATAGCATCATTAAAATCAGTTGCTCCATTTGGATCACTTAAGTTATCCTCTAACCATGTCTGCAAATAGTCTTTATCATTTGACCAAGTAGATGAAGTTCTTTCATCCGTAGAGAAAGGAAGGATTTTCATTCTCGAGCGCTCATTCATGCGTATCGAGTCTATAAATTGTTTTACACCATTTTTAAGCCATTGAAATCGTGCCACTTTATATTCAACTTCATCTAACATAGAAGTAGAACAGTCAAGCAATAAAGCACAAGCAAAAGGCGTAGCAAAGTCTTCGACGTCACAATCTTGCTGTAGATTATCAGGTGCAGAAGCAGAAAGTTTTTTGCCGTTTAGCGTAACGTCAAAATCTTTCATTGTAAAAGACGTATTAACATTACCGCTCGCATCTTTTGCAAGATAGTATGCTTCAACTTCCGGGAAGTTTTTGGTATCTACATTTAGAAGTTCAAAAGACTGAGCAAAAGCAGATGTGTTAAAAATAATAACACACATTGCACAATACAGCATCATGCAAAAACTTGATTTTAGAATTTTCATAATTTGCCCCAAGTTAAATAGTTTACAGATCTAATCTGTAGCAATTTGCATAGATGCTCCTTTTTGTATATCTTAGAAAGATTAGAGTTTTGAATTCTAATTACCTATCTCTAAATTAGAAATTATTATCATATAAACAAATACTTTTTTGATATGACCACAATATTATCGTATCTCAATAGCAAAATCATACTACTACTAACAGTTATACTATCGTTTTGTTACACACTATATTCTGATAACTGTAAAGATTATCTGCTCCTTAACGGAGCAGAAGATTTAGTAGAATTTGGTATGGACACCACCTATCATTGGTGGGCAGTAACTGCCCCGTTTCCTGAACGATACAGGATGGTAATAGATGGCGAAGAGTCTGATATTTACGAGCAATTTACACATCCTGTTTTTTCACCGGATGGAAAAAAATGGGCTCATTTTGCAACTTTTGGTGGTGACTGGAAGCTCATCACAAACGATAGTATTTTTGATATTGATGCCACTGGTGCCGGAGAAATTGTTTTTAGCCCTGACTCTCAAGTTATGGCTTATAGTTATTTTGAAAATTCAAATGAAGTAATTTATTGCGGAAATATGAAGTTTGAAATGAGTGATAGGATAGGAAAATTATATGTGGGCAGGATGGGTTACAGACTTGCTTATGTAAGAATTCTTGGTGGTCAGCAGAAATTATTTGTAAATGGGAACGAAGTAGATAGCTACGATGAAATAAAACCTTTTGGTTTCTGGATGAATGGTCAAATTTTATACGCAGCTAAAAATGGATATGATTGGTCTGTTTACAGAGGGGAAGAAGAAATATCTGAGACTTTTAACTCGATTAGCGAAGTTAAATTGAATCTCAAAGGCGACGTGGCAGGTTTCTTAGCCGGAAAGTCATCCGGTAAGTCTACGGGAATTATAATTTCTGACAGATACATAGATCTTATCTACGGGCAAGATTATGACCAAGTCTATAATTTAGATATTCATCCAACAGAACCTATGATTACTTATAATGCAGAAAAACATCAAGAAATGCTTATAGTGCTCAATGGAGCAGATTATAATGCTGGGCTTTCAGTCGGTAAACCCAAATTTACTTTTAACGGAGAAGATGTGATTTACATAGGTTGTGGCTCGTTTGACTGTTTTGTAGGCATCAGTGGCAAAAAAGTGCCAATCCCTATGCAGTTATCAGAATCTGCTACTTACGCATATAAACCGGGTTCAGAAACTTTGGCTTATAGCACTAGTAGCTCCATGATTGTCAGGGATTTATTTTCGGGAAATCAATATGCAGGGAAAATGATGGATTACTTAAGTTCACCTAGATATAATCGCTTTTCTGACAGATATGAAGCTTTAGGTAGGATTGCAAATAGATTATATCTGATGACGTGTAGTTTCTGATTTGGCATATCAAGAAACCCTGTAAAAAACGAAATATTATATAAAATTATTTTCTTAGCTCTTGTTTTATAGCAGTATTTTTAGCAATTTTGCTCTTACTTTTTGAAAAGAAATATTATTTTATAAAGCTTTAGTACTTAAGGAGAAAATTATGCATAAAGATCCTGCTATGAGATTGCAAGATTATCAAGTGTTTGGTGAGTTTGGTGGTGTTAACCCTTCTATTACTGATTCTGCAACTTTTACTTTCATGACGACTGAAAAAATGCAACAACTTTTCAGCGAAGAAGTCGAAGGTTGTTTCCTTTACTCTCGTCACTTGAACCCAACAAATATGTTTTTATCAGCTGCTTTGGCTAAAATCGAAAACACTGAAGACGCTCAAGTTATGGGCAGTGGCATGGGTGCAATCACTTCTTGTCTGATGCAACTCTGTAAAGCCGGCGACCATATTGTTTCTTCAAGAACAATCTATGGTGGTACTTATGCATTTTTGAAAAACTTTGCTCCGGGTTATAATATCAATACTACTTTTGTTAATATTACTGATTTAAAAGCTATTGAAGAAGCTATCACTGAAAATACAAAAGTTATTTATTGCGAAACTATTAGCAATCCTTTGCTTGAAATAGCTGATTTGCCAAACCTTCGTAAACTTGCAGATAAATATGGTTGCAAATTAGTTGTAGATAACACTTTCTCTCCTATGGTTGTTAGTCCTAAAGAGTTAGGTGCTCACATCGTAGTTTACTCTATGACTAAATATATCAATGGTACTAATGATGCTACAGCAGGTGCTGTTTGTGGTGATCATGACTTTATCTCAAGCATGAAAAGTGTTGTAGATGGTGCTGCTATGCTTTTGGGTCCGGTTATAGATCCATTGCGTTCTACTTCTATCTTAAAGAACTTAAGAACATTACATATCAGAATGAAACAACACAGTGCAAACGCAATGCACGTAGCAGGTGAATTGGAAAAGGCAGGTATCAAAGTATTCTACCCTGGTCTACCTTCTCACCCGCAGCATGAATTAATCAAATCTATGATTAATCCTGAGTACGGCTATAGCGGAATGATTACTATCGACTGTAAAACTGCAGAAAAAGCAAACAGCTTGCTTATTAAAATGCAAGAAGCTAAAATCGGTTTCTTTGCAGTGTCTCTTGGTTTCTATAAAACATTGTTCTCTGCTCCGGGAAGCTCAACTTCTTCTGAAATTCCACAAGAAGAGCAAGATGAGATGGGTATGACTCCGGGCTTGGTTAGATTCTCTATGGGCTTGGACAACAACCCTCAGGACACAGTTGACAGAATCAAAGCATGCCTTAAAGAAGTTGGTATGTTATAATTTCTGTTTGTGATAAATTATTATTGAAAAGGAACTGTTTGTTTTGAAGCAGTTCCTTTTATTTTACTTACTTTAAACTCAAAAGAAAATAGTTTGCTTTTCAGAGTTGTTACTATTAATTTAGAGATAGAAGTTTTGTTCTAACATTATAATTTCAGTGGGTTACAGAGTAAACATCTATAACGCCACCGATTAAGAGTATTTAAAAAAAAGAAGAAGCCCATAAAAACTATGAGCCTCTTAATCTAATTTATATGTTTTAGTAGATTATCTTACCAAGATAACTTTTCCATAGGACTCTTCCGTATAATAATCTCCTTTGCGGAAGACACTGAAGAAATATGCCCCACTCGGAAGATATAGGCCATTATTGTCAGTTCCGTCCCACTCCACACTGTTTTGCCCCACTTTCAGATTGTCTAACCTAAGCTGTTTAACTTTTATACCTTCAGCATTGAAAATTGTTATCTCTGCATAGCCGTCAGAAAAAGCTGCCAGCAAATTGAAAGAAAGCTGAGTCTTATCTGTAAATGGATTTGGGGAGGCTGCAACTGCTTGAATTTTTGATTGATTGATAGTATTTAAGAAATATTCGACAGTATCTCTATTGCCAGTGGCATCCATCATATATGCAATCAGCAAAGACTCCTCATAAGTAATAGTATCAGGTCGCACTTGCAGTACAGCTTTTAAGTTCTCTTCACTATCTTGCACAAATTCCAAATTGTAAAATTGAGAATTTTCTTCTGTATAGAATTTACCGTTCAACCTTAACGCAGGTTCTATACCTTCAGAGAAATCAAGTGGTGAATTATCAAAAACTCTTAGCTCAAAGAGCGGGTTCGCAGATACATAGCTGTGGTTACCTATTACATTCTCATCTGCTAGAATTATGGCTGTAGGACGCAGTGAGTCTTCCACTACGTGAAATTCCTTTGCAGCAGCATTGTTAAATGAATATAATTCTGTAAAAAACTTTTTATATGGATTAGCTTCTATTTTAATTTCGTTGTTTTCAGTAAGTGCTTCAGTTTCAAATATTTTTTCGATATTTTTAGAAGCATCTACCGGCATATTAACTAACTTCTCAAAAGATTGTTCGGCTATAGACTGGTTTTTATAAATACCTATAGACACTTCAGATTCTGTTATAGCAGACCTTCCGGATATATTTTCTACAGTAATACGACTCGAATTAGGATATCCGCGCATAATCTCATATTTGTCAAGTTCGAATGTCGAATTTATAACTGCTAATTCCGGAGAAGGGCTGTATTCCAGTTCAATATCAGTTACAAATGGATTTTCCTTTGTATCATTCCTTTTTAAGCTAACTTCGTAAGATATGTATGGATATAGCACAGAATTTATATCAGAAAGATCTATCTCTTTATTTAAAGGGTATTCTCCATAAATCGATGAAACATTGAGAGTATCATATAAGATAACACTAACATCTGAATACTCATTATCTCGGCTGTTTATCATTAAGTTATTCCAATTGTGAGCAGGACCTATCTTCTCTGAACTAAATGTCCCTGCTTTCTGATACAATTTAATATTTCCTTGAATCATAGCAGTGTCTCTATTCATATTTATGGACTCGACTGCCTCACTCTCCGAGGCACCTTTCCATGAGAATAGAGCATAAGAGGTCTGCGAATGTAATGAGTCAACCAGATGTGCACCATACATTTTAAGTAATTTTTTCAAAGTATCTAAACTTCCCACGTCATCAGGTTTATGTTGATGTAAGTATTCTTGCCAAGCTAGTGAATTATCGCAAGTAGCTATTGCTAAATACTCATCATTCCTAACTGAATCGCGTAGGAAGCTATGCAAGGCATATACATTTTCAAGGTTTTCATCACTATTAACATCAGGTCTGTAGCAATCAAAGCGTTTATAACGTGGTTTCCCATCATCTACGTATTTTGGATAAGTAACTACGTTAAATCCACGAGCACTCCATATATCAATATAAGTTTGATTATCGACAGTCAGAGTTACCCATCTATTATTTACACCATCTACATTATAGCCTTTTACTGACACAATATAGAAATCAGATTCTTTATCTTCCAGCTGCACCCTACTATTGTTATTATCGTTCAAATATTCGATATTCTTAAAATAATGAGCATCTAAATTATTTGCTTTTTTTGAGAAGTTAGCAACATTAGCATTTACAGTCTGTGCATGGGCAGGTATCCAGAGCCAGTCGGCTTCAGGGTTATCCGAATTATCACTTATCGGTTTAGCACCTATCCAATAATTACTGTTCTTAGTTAAACTCACTTTGGAATTCCATAGAATAAAGTTTTCTTTTTCTTCTATTTCTTCAAGTAGTGAACTGGCAAGTGTATTAATGGTATCTCCCCTATTTTCGCTGACTACAAATTTATAATTATAATTCCCCTGAAGAGGATTAATAAAGCGAAATGTAGGATTATCCGGATTAATATTCCAGTAAGACAATGGTTCTAAAGGTAATAAGCCCCTTTTGAAGACATTCACATCAAAGAATAAAATGTTATTGCTCAAATCATCTTTTTCAATTAGTCTTTCCGGATCTACTTCCAGTTTAATATTATATTTACCGGGTTTATCTTTAATAGGGATATTAAAGCTGAAATCTCTGGAATTAAGAATAGATATGTACTGTATGTCTTTTGTTTCTTCAGAGCCCTCATACATATAAGTAAGTCTAAGTTTGACAGAATCAAGATAAGCAATACCATAATTATAGATTTCACCGGAAACAACTAAATAGTTATTTTCATCGGTAAATTCTCGGGTTCCATTGTCATTTTTAATATTAATATAATTATTACTTAGGTATGGATCAGGGGTTTTGCCCAATCTCATGTCTACCAATGGATCTCCAAGCAAGTTCGTCTGGAAACGCAAACCAATATACTCAGGGATTAAATCTAAAGTTGCTTTAGGATACGCAACTAATTCACCGAAATTTCTAATATTTGTATTGCTACGAATTAAACCTTCCCACTGTCTTTTAGCCCATTTATCTACGTTAATCATAATACCGACACCAGTGCCTCCTATAGCAACTATTGCACCTTTATTTTTAGCAGTAACATAAGATTCGTTTCTACATTTTATTAGAGATGGTTCGGCAAATGCTCCTGCATTACAGGCTAGAGTAAGAAGACCAAAGTATCTATCTTGATTACTTAATTTTTCTACTTGCCATCCTTCAATATCTAAAACTTCAGGGGAACCATGTCCAAAAAATGTAACAAAATTTACTCCGTTATTGATTTCATTCTTAATCTTTGATGCTACTGCTTCACTAACAATGTCTCCCACAGGCTTAATGATATGTGTAGTATCAGCACAAATTGGTTCTTGGTGAAGAAGTATACCGTGCATTATCGATTTGGAGAAAACATAATCAATTTCATTTTTACCATCACCTCCACTTAGATGTAGAAATCTTTTCATCCAAGGTGCTTTTGTAGCATTTTCGTAAGACTTAATTTTTTGGATATAATTTAGCATTTCCTGATTATCATTAACAGGGATTCTGCCAATTGCAAAGTCTCCAATCTGATCTACAGAGCCATCTAAAACAACATACCAGTAGTCTGTAACAGGCCAACCATAAGCCGGCACAAAGTCATTAGCTTTATTCAGCCCCATAACGTCTCTATTATCCCAGCTTGCATCACCAATAATTACAACATGTGTAGGCAAAGGAGTTTCCCATGATGTATAAATATCTCGAAGATACTCTTTAATCGCATGGGGAGACTTTTTACCGTAATTGTATCTGTTATAGATATTATTTACATCAACAATTTTTACATCTACATTTTGATTAGCTCTATATTCTTTATATGCAATAGCAGAAGGTAACAAATCAGTATGTGTCAGTACAATTGCTTTATAATCTTTATCTTTTGCAAGAATATCCGGTTTTTCGACATTATACAATTTTCCTTTATCTGAATGAACTTTATCAGTCAGGATTAGATGATAATCTTTGTTTGCCTTTAAATTTAAGTCTGACTGAAATGACATCCCTTTAGCATGAGCTAAAAACTTAGAATCTCCTACAGTTAAATTACTCTCTTTTTCATACAGTTCTTTACCTTTTTTCCCATAAAAGATATAGGTTTTATTAGATGCCACAGGTATTGTAGAGGCTCCCAAAGCTTGCAAGGCATTTTTTATCTTATCTGCAATTGGAAACTTATTTATACATATTGCAAAACTTTTTGATTGAATTGCATCAATAACGCTTGCAGCTTCTTCTATACCAGGAGTATAAAATGACTTTTCCCAATTACCGTTATCATCCATAGTAACAATATGCACACCTGCTTCCTCTGAAGTATATATGCTGTCATTTATAACAATCGAAGCATGTGTCACCTGATTATTTTGGGCACTTACACGAAAAGAAGTACCCGATATACCTTTTACAGTGGCTATTGAACCTGATATGGTATCTATAATAAAAATGTCTTCACTGCTAAACCCAGGTACTGATAAAGAAAAATCTGAAGTTTGTTTCGATATGGAAAATTCTGCTTTACCTTCATAAGCAAAAGGTTTTACATTTCCAGAAAGCACCATATAGTCTATACCTACTCGACCAATATCATCTTTTATGCCTATTGCTCTTACTTCTATAGTAGTTGCTCCGGGTGTAAGTCGGTACGTAGAACTATTTTCTAAAAAACCTTCCCCCAAAGCTTGCACATACACTGAATCATGTACTTGGTTATTCAGTCTCAATGATATGCCAAAATCAGAACGAGAAGCATCATAATTAAGTTGAGTATTATATCTAATTTTTAGTGATAGTGGATCATCTGCCGGAGTTGTTACCAAATTATATTTAAATCTCTTTAAATCAATGTTTCCAGGCTTACCATATTTATCAAAGATATGCCAGTACCAGCCTTCAAATGGTAAGGTATAGTGTGAATATACAGTATCTCCAAAGCTATACTCTTTTTCTTTTTCGATTTGGTTTTTGATTTTTACTTTATCTATTATTGTACTAGGATTAGAAGCAAACTGAAATTTGTTATATAATTCCGGAGTATCATTTGTATTTCTGACTAAGAAAAACGGCTCTTCGCCTGCATAATTATCATACCAAGTCGTATCGCCATAAGCTCGGCTTGACTGGAAATAGATAAAATCTCCTTTAGAAAGAAAAGAAGAGTTAAAATAAATAGGGTGCTTTATGCCTTTATATAACAGTTGGAACTCACTAACAGCACGCCCCTCCCAATTAGGCATAAGGCTAAGTATATTATCAGTTGATATTGAAGCTATACCATCTTCTTTAGTATTAATTTTCAGATATTCTAAATTAGGATCTATCCAGTTTTCATTTGATAGCTTACGGTCCTTATTCTTACTTCCGATAAATGCAATCAGTCGTGGAAGATCATCTATATTTTGAATTTCCGAGAAAGCTCCAAGTTGGTATTTATTTAATTTTGCTTCTTTTTTTGGCAAATCCATACCATAATTAATCTTATACGTGCACTCACTAAGAATAGAGTCACCTGACTGGCCAGACTTGAATAAAGGGAACTCTACCCTTGCGAGCTCTATATGTCTTTTGATACCTTGTTTATGCAATCTATAGACTGCATCACTAAACCAAAGTTCCTGCCTTTCCCGAAACACAGGAGCAATAGATTCTACCGGATTATATTTTACATCAAGCACTTCGATTTGAAACAAATTATTATCAGGAGTAGCAAAATATTGATTATTATCTACAAACGAATTTTCTGAAGACACATCAAAATCATTAGATAAAGAAAATTGATAAACATTATCAGCGGATAAATCTATAACACAAATCGATATTATTAGAAGTAAATATTTTAATTTCATAGCATCCTCAATATGATATATTCTTTCTTCTTTATTTACACTTATAACAAGATTTTGCTCAATATAATTGACACTTCCAAGCTAAAAAAGTTTCTATATATAATATTATAGGCTGCCTAAATTTAGACAGCCTATAAATAATCACAATAATTAGCAAATAACTAATTACATTTTCAAGTGAATCTCCAGCTCAAAATCATCATAAATTGCTTTGTCACCTAAGGAATCAAAGAAACTGGTAGACCCGTATTTAACATTCCATTTTGTTCTGTCTATTTCAAATTTTGCTTGAGCTTCTGCACCTGAATCTGTTTTTTTAACTTTAGCAATAAACTTAATCTGATTTTTAATGCCTTTGATAGTCATGTCACCAATCACTTGGTAATAATACCAGCCATTATCTGTTTTTGTTTTATTGACTTTCGTAATTTTAAAATTTGCTGTTTTATGTGAAGTAACAGAGAAGAAATCTTCCGATTCCAAGTGCCCTTTTAGTTTCTTGTTGTATTCAGCATCTTCTATATCTAAAACTTTTATAGAAGTCATATCTACTGTAAATTCACCACCTTTCAACGTATTTCCATCAAAATCCAAATGACCATCTTTGAATTTTATAGTTCCATTATGCTGCCCAAGTATCTTCTTTCCAACCCATTTAATCTCACTTGTCCCGGTATTTATTTTATGGTCAGCACTTGTTGCATCTGTATACCCAAAAGCAACTATTAGTAAAGCGAACATGAGTCCTTTTATCATCTTTTCCTCTTTTATAGAGATAATACATCTGTTTATTATCATAAACGAAGACCATATAGGTCTTATTTTAAAATATTTAGGCAAGCCTAAATATTTTCATCTTTTTCTATTCGAATTTTAAATGGAGGAGCAATATAATCCTTCGGTAAATATGATTCCGGGATAGTTGTCATATTTCCATCTCTATTGGCTCTGTAATGAGGTGAAAGAATTTCTACTCCACCTGCAAAGAACTCATCTTGTATGTGCTGATGCAATTCAGAATACATTATTGGTTGCATATTTGGGAACATCGAGTAAGCATTGATTTGATAAGAAACGTAGAAATCATCCAAACTTGTTTGGAGAACAAATGGTTTTGGATCTTTCAATATTTTATCTGTTTTCAGTGCTGCATTGATAAGTATTTCGTGTACTTTACGCCAAGGTACATCGTAACCGATAGTGACTGTGGTATGAAGGATAATACCTTCATTTTCTTTTGAAGTGCTAAAATTGATTACGTTAGACGATAAAATATTAGAATTAGGCACAGTAATATATTCTTTTTTAGGAGTTTTTATTCGTGTTACGAACGGAGTTTTTTCTACTACATCGCCAATTAAATCATTGATTTTAATCCTATCTCCAATTTTGAATGGTCTCATATATGTCATAACAATTCCTGCTACCAAGTTGCCAATAACAGATGAAGAACCGAGTGAAAAAATAATACCTAAAAATACAGACACACCCTGAAAAACCGGAGAATCAGAACCCGGAAGATAAGGGAATATCATAATAAACATAAAGGCAAGTACCAGAACCCTTACTATATTAAATGTAGTTTTACTCCACTCAGGATAAAAACCCGGGATTTGCAGGTTCCCATTCTCTATTTCTCTAGTGATGAAGTGCAAAAATTTAATTATATAACGGGTAACCCCTATTATAACCAAGATTGTAAATAGATTTGGAACATAGTTTAAAAACGCGGTAAATATTTCTTTTACAGGTGATAAAATATATCCAAACAAAACTTCAGCTAATCGTTGAGTTGGAGGAAATATGCTGAATAATACCGGTATTGTTATGTAGAGTTGGAATGCATTAATAAACCACCTAACAGCTTTCGATAAGAACATCGCTACGTTTGTAACTTTTTCAGCATCTAGTAGCTGTAGCTCTTTTATAGATATTGACTTAAACCAAACATCTTTTTTAGATGCAACTAATGTATCAATTTTTCTTTTAAAAAGAAGATTCACTAAATACACTAAACCTATTTGGATTGATATAGCTAAAAGAGCCAAACCAATCTGCTTCAGCAATGTAAATAAACTAGTATTTTCCTTATATTTAATTAGATTAGAAAATATCTTTGCTTGGTAATCTTGAGCTAAAGCCATTTTGCTCTTTTCATACCACATTTCATCAAAATCAGTGATGTTTATAAGAGATTTATCCTTAAATACAACGTCAGCTGTTTGCCCATAATCCACAATTTCTATAGTATCAATACCAGGAATAAACTTATCATATAAATCTTCCAACCTTACGCTAATAAGTTTAGCTCTTTCCTTAGGAGAGACAGTTCCTATTTTAGTATATATTGTAAAGAGAGTATCAGAATCAACAATAATAGGATAACCGATTGTTTTCCCTTTTAGAGAGTCTATTTCATTTTTAATAGCAAGATGTCGGAGTGAATCCTGCATACTTATTTTAGACAGCTTAGCTTCCAGCTCTTTTCTTTTCTTGACTTCTGTAGATTTTAATTCTGTCAACTCTCTTTCTAAATTTGATTTTGAAAGAGAATCGGCAACTCTAATCGAATCTGCTTCTCGAATAAGATTTATAGCAGCATCATCATGCCGGAGTGTATCTATTTGGGTCGTATCCTGCTCTAAGTTTTGAGCAGAAACCGTCAATAGACCTAAGCATACAAGTATTAATAAAGAAAAGTATCTCATATTTTGTGACCTAATAATCTCTAAATTGAGGCAGTAAACATTATAGAAATTTGATATAATTTAATTTTGTAACTTTTTACCACAATGAGGGCAGTATGTATAAAGCTCTTTTTTATCAGAATTTTCAGATGCTTTTTTATTTTGTATCTGTTCTAAAAAACCGATACTAATAATACCGGTAGGTATAGCAACCAACCCTATACCAAAAAGAGCTGTAATTGCAGCAAGAAACTGCCCCCAGCCACTTATTGGGTAGACATCGCCATATCCAATGGTAGTGAGTGTAGCAACTGCCCACCAAATAGCTTCAAAAACATTTGAAAATTTGTCAGGCTGTAACTCATGCTCTATCTCATACATCAATGACGCAGAAACAAGCAACATAAGTGCTGAACCAAAAAGAGTAATTAATAGCTCGTCCTTGCGCTCTTTGATAGCTGTCAAAAGAAGCTGAATTGAGCCAAGAAAACGGACTAATTTGAAAACTCTAAATATCCTCATCAATCGCAATATTCTCATAAAGCGAAGATCTACTTTGATAAACATTGGTAAGTAAAAAGGTAAAATTGCTAATAAATCTATAATCCCAAAAAAGGAAAAGATGTATTTAAATCTTGACTTAAGTTTGCCAAGTTCTGGGTAAACTTCATCAGCAATCCAAATCCTGATCATATATTCTACTGAAAAAACTGCGATAGAAAATATATCGAATATCTGATAATAAGTTTTATATGTTTCATAATGTGACTCTATAGACTCAAGCATCATTGCTACAATATTTAAGACAATGAGAGATGTAATAAAATAATCATCTAATACATGCCATTTACTCTGTCGCTTGTCATCATAAATAAAAATATCAGCTATTTTGTGTTTTATATTACTCATTTTATACCTCCACTCTATAGTTTAGCAAATTGTATGCCTGATTAATTCTTTCCTGATTGTAATTATATGTAGTTCTCGATTTGCTGAATTTAAGATTATTACGTATTTTGTGTCAGTCTGTAATGTGGAGAATCCCAATGAAAAATGCCAAGTTGTTATTTGCAATTACCCTTCTTTTATACTCTTCGAGTTTACTTGCGGGTACTCAGACTACAGACACTACTTTCTGGACTAACCAAGGCAATATAAATATCAATCTTAACCAGTTAGCTTTACTTAATTGGGCTAAGGGTGGTGAAAGTTCTATTGCCGCTACGGGATTGCTTAACATCCAGTCAAACTATAAAAAAGATAATGTACAGTGGGATAATGTACTTGATATGCGTTACGGTCTTATGTCATCTGAGCAATATGACATCCGAAAGACTGACGACAAGTTTGAAATTGAATCCAAGATAGGATATAATGCTTTTGCTGACGTATTTTACACTGTAGATATGTCGTTTAATACTCAGTTTGCCAACGGTTATAAGTATCCTGATGATACTACTTTGGTGTCTACTTTTTTATCTCCAGCATATCTAACAATGTCTACCGGATTAGATTATAAAATAAATAGTGCTTTTTCTTTTTTCTTATCGCCCTTTGCAGGTAGGTTTATTTGGGTTGCAAATGATTCTTTATCAGCCAAAGGAATGTACTCGTTAGATCCGGGAGAAACTTTTAGAGCAGACTTTGGTGCTAAATTTACTGCAAAAGCTGAAAAGCCTCTGATGGAAAATGTTATTATAAAGTCTAAACTAGAACTTTTTAACAACTACACAGACAAAGATGAAAATAATCGGACTAATATAGACGTAAATAGCGAATCTACACTCATCATGAAAGTAAATGACTACATAGCTGCAAATATTTTCTTGCATCTGGTATATGACCACAACATAAATGTGCCACTATTTGAACAGGTGGATGGCATTAAAACTAAGATAGGCGAAGGGAAGAGACTACAAGTTAAAGAAGTCCTTGGTGTCGGTTTTTCTTATAAACTTTAAATACTCAGATGGCTGAAACTGATATAAAATCATTTATCCTAAAAAATATATTATCCTCTACTTCGGAACTTATGCTTAAGTACGGCAAGGATAAAAATCTTAAATTTGCAATATCTCAAATTGCTGCAAGGCAAAAAATCAAAGATAAATTACCTACTTTGTATAATAATCTTGATTTTGTTTTTCCAGACACTATACCTCTCGAGCAGGCATCATCTGAAATTACCGCAGAGTACAAATCGAATATTATTCGATTTGAAAGTTCTTGCGACCTTACCGGTGGCATGGGTATTGACAGTTATTATATCAGTAAAAAATCTAAGCATCATATATATATTGAGCAAAATCAACATCTGGAACGCATCTTTAGTTCGAATATTAAAACTCTAGGGCTATCTAATGTTGAATCAATAAATGTCAACAGCCTAGATTATATTTTAAAGTGTGAAGATTTACCTGATTTTATTTATTTAGACCCTGCCAGAAGAGGTGCTGCAGGTCAAAAAACCTATTTTTTGGAAGATACGGAACCTAATCCCATTGCAGTTCTCGACATCGTGCATGATAAATTTACATATATCCTAATCAAGACCTCCCCTATGTTGGACATTTCAAGAGCTATATCTCAACTAAAATATGTAAAAGAAGTACATATAGTATCTGTAAAAAATGAATGTAAAGAATTACTTTTTCTACTCGAAAGAAAATATACTGGATCAATTAGATTCGTTACTGTAAATTTTGGCAACTCCAATAATAAGCAGACAGTAGAATTTGTAGATAATGAAGGTATTTTAGAATTTAGTAGCCCCAAAACCTACCTCTACGAAGCAAATACTTCAATAAGTAAATTAGGTTTTTGGAAAAGTTTTGGATACAGATATAACTTATCAGCTTTGGACAGCAATACTCATCTTTTTACTTCAAATGAAATAATTAATAATTTTCCGGGACGATCTTTTCATATTTTAAATATTACAAAAATAAGTAAAAAAGAAATTTCCAAATTGATTCCAGATAAGAAGGCAAATATCTCCATCAAAAATGTGCCGATAAGTATTGATGACTTTAAAAAGAAAACCGCCCTCAAAGAAGGCGGTGATATATATATATTTGTAGCTAAAGCTAAAGACTTAGGCAATGTATGTCTAATGTGTAAAAAATTAGGCTAAAAAGCCAGGCATACACTCAGGTGATTTACCCGGCTTGGCTAAGGCTTTTTCTGATAAATAAGTAGCAGTAATATCAGTTAACCACTCAAAGTTGTTATCTTTCAAAAATTCTCTATCTGCATTAGGAGTAGGGTTTAGGCAATCCATAACATATATTTCCCCATCTTTTACTGCTATTTCAACAGCATTAAAATCAAAACCTAAAGATTTGCATAGTTTAGTGCATATCTTTTCAATGTCAGATTGAAGTTTAGGTTCTATAACAGGATCTTCCGGCGAGTAACGCAAGTGCATAGGTTGCTCAGGGTTATAAGCCATTATTTTTGCATGCTTATAGCCTACAGTATAAACTCTATAATACTCCTGATAATCAATAGCTTCCTGCACTATCATTAGTTTTTGAGCAGTTAAATCATAGGTAGAAAAAAATTCATTTCGGTTATATACCTTGAAAGATGTATAAGCTCCAGTCCCTAAATTTGGCTTTAGAATACAAGGAAAACCTACATATTCAAAAACATAGTCCCAATCTAATGGATATTGCAGATTTCGCATAGTAACCGGGCCGGTTCCTTCTGGCATTTCTTTACTGGGTATAATTGCAGTTTTCGGCACTTTGATGCCTAATCTTTGAGCCAGTACTGCATTGAAAAAATTATCATCCGCACATTTCCAAAATGGATTATTTACTATATGGGAACCATTAACTGCAGCAAGTTTCAAAACACTTCTGTAATAAGGTACTGCATTGGAAACTCTATCCAAAATAACATTGTATCTTGGCAACTGATCCATTCTTACAGCACCAACTATGATGGACTCCGCAACAACTTTATCAGGATAGATTTGATTGATTTTATCTATGACTGCTTGTGGAAAGCTTTTTTCATTACCAAACAATACACCAATTTTTTTCATAACTCACCGCGATTAAAGACAAACTAAATACTTACTAGAAAATAGAATCACTATTTGCACAAAATTACTTATTTTAATATAATATTTTTGACGTACTGCTACTTACAATAATTTGATAATATGAGAGAAAAATTGGTTATAGTAGATAATATTTCTATGGAATATCTCGGACATCCTTTATTCCAAGATTTGTCTTTTGATATTTACGAAGGTGATAAAGCGGTAATCAAAGGTTCCTCAGGTTCAGGCAAATCTACCATTCTTAATATGTTATGTGGTTTTGAAAATCCTTTGGGTGGTAGTATTACTGCTTTTAATTTGGATTTGACAACTCATGCTGATAAAGTAAGAAAATATTTTTCATGGCTGCCTCAAGACTTAAGCTTTCCAGATGAAGATACTGTTTTTGATGTTATCAAGTTCCCCTTTTCTTTTCAGGCAAATAGCCACCTGCAAGTATCTAAAGAAGATATTTTATTAGAGTTTGACTTTTTAAATCTAAAAAGAGACGTAATTGATAGTAAATATGTCGAGCTTTCAGGTGGTGAAAAGCAACGTGTCGGTATAATCATATCTAAATTGCTAAGACGCAAAATAATGCTATTGGACGAACCTACTTCTGCTTTAGATAGATATTCACTTAACAGAGTAATTGATTATCTTTTAAACGACAAATCGCTTACAATCATTTCAGTCTCGCATGATGACACTTGGTGCAGCAATTGTAATAAAATCATAGAGATAAACTCATGATAGACATACCATGGCAAAATATAGGAGTGGCAGCATGCTTGCTTCTAATTCCAATTTTTATACTGGGGTATTATAAGACAGGTCAGCTTAGAACCATGGCTTGGTCATTTTTAAGGATGACAGTTCAGTTAAGCCTTGTAGGATTTTATTTAGAATATATATTTGACTTGGACTCAATTATTATAAATCTCGCTTGGGTTGGGTTGATGATAATTGCGGCAAGCTTTACTATCACTAAAAGAAGTGACATAAATATCAAAAAATTCTATTTCCCGGTTATGGCAGGCATTGCAACCAACGTATTTATTAATGGACTTGTTTTTGCATATTTAGTTTTTGATGATAAAGATTTTTTTGCAGCTCGTTATATTATCCCAATTATGGGGATGGTAATCGGCAATACACTTAGTAGTTCTATTGTGGCTATTCGATCTTATTTTTCTTCTTTAAAAAAGGAAAGACAAAAATTTAGATATTATTTGATGTTAGGAGCAAGCAGAGAAGAAGCTCTGTTTAAATTCAGCTCAGAAGCTTTAAAAAATGCTTTTAGTCCGGTTCTTGCATCTGTCGCTTCTATGGGATTAATTTGGTTGCCTGGCATGATGACAGGTCAAATCCTTGGTGGAAGCAATCCATTAACAGCTATAAAATATCAATTCTTAATCATGATAGCAATCTTTACAGGCAGTGTTGTAACTGTAACAGTTAGCATAAAACTTGCTCAGAAGTCTAAGTAAATCCATTTCTAAGCACTATAAGTAGATTGATGTTCACTCTGCAAAACGATTAATTCGCTAAGCATCATCGCTGTAGCCCCCCACAGTGGAACTTTTGGATGTACGTCCCAAAATGGGACATCGACTTTCACACCCTTAAAATCCCATATTTCATTTTTATAATACTTATTGCTAGTGAACTTATCTAACTCTACTTCAAAAACTTCTTCAACCTCTTCTTCGCTAAGCACATAGTTAAAAGCGTTTTCTATAAATGCTACCACCGGAGTGATTACTGAGTTAGACGGAGGTACAAAAAGATTAGACAAAGTACCAATAACTTTTGTTATTTGGTATGGCAAGCCTATTTCCTCTTTAGATTCTCTCAAAGCAGTCATGATAGGAGTCTCGCCAAGCTCTGCTCGCCCCCCTGGGAAGCTAATCTGCCCACTATGACTTCTCAATTTTGAACTTCTGAGAGTAAATATTATCTTTATTTTGTTATCTTGCTTAATCAAAGGAATCAAAACGGCACTTTTTCGTGCATTATAGTCAGGTTCAAATTTCCTAAATGGCTTTCCATCTATTATTGGAGCCATTTTTAAATGAGCTTTTATTCCTGGTAATCCTTGTGGGATTCTAAGCTTAAGAAATCTTATAAAATCATTACTAATCATTTTTTGAGTCGTTACAATGGAAAATAAACAAGATAAAGATTTTTATTTAAGAGTATATGAAATTGTTGCAAATATTCCAACAGGGAAAGTTACAACTTATGGCACCATAGCCAAAGCATTAGGCAGTGGTATGTCATCCAGAATGGTTGGTTGGGCATTGAATGCAGCTAAAAACAGAACTGATTTGCCCTGCCACCGAGTAGTAAATCGGCTGGGTGAACTTTCCGGTAAAAATGCTTTCCCATATCCCGGTTTTATGCGGGAATTACTGGAACAAGAAGGAATAGAGTTTATTGGCGACAGTGTCGATTTAAAAAAACATTACTGGTCACCTGAGTGAGTAGTCGGGATGCTCACTCTAAACGTGGCTCCCTTGCCTAAGACACTTTCTACTTCGATTGTCCCACGATGCCTATCTACAAACTCCTTTACCAACAATAATCCTAAACCTGTGCCTGATTCGGCTCTTGTCCCATGTGTAGATATTTTTTCGCCTAAAACAAACAATTTGTCTATTGTTTTTTGTTCCATGCCAATGCCGGTATCAGAAATTGTAATTATGGTATCGGTGCCTTCAATCTTAGCTTCCATAGTCACCTTACCGCCACTGTCAGTAAACTTAATAGAATTAGCTACTAAATTTCGAATTATGGTACTCAGCATGTTCCTATCAGCAAGTATAAAGTAGTTATTAGGGATTCTGTTTTCAATAATGATACCTTTCTTTTTAGCATTTTCTTTTACTAAATATTCCACAGTCATAGCTAACTCGCCTAAGTCAGTATTTTCCTCTTGATACTCCATTCTACCTGTCTGAGAGCGAGCCCAATTGAGCAAGTTTTCAAGCAAATTGAGTAATTTATCTGCAGAAGTATATAAATCATTTATAGAATCAGCTATATCTTCAGAACTTAAACTATCAAATCTCGTTTTTAGAAAAGAAGTTATACCAATAAAAACTCCCAATGGGTTTTTCAGGTCGTGAGCAATTATTGATAAGAATTTATCCTTCATCAAATTTAGCTGTCTAAGGCTTTTCTCTGATTCGAGCAATTTTTCATTCAAATCAATAGCTTTATTAGCTTTGTCAGATATTTCACTTTTTGCTCCATCCAACTCTTTGACCAGTTTTTCCAGTTCATGTTGCTTATTTATATTCTCTGTAATATTAAACATTACAACAATATAGCCATGCTCTTGATTTCTATAAATTTTTCTGATAAAGACTTGATAATAATTTGTCTGATTATCTATATCCAGTTCTAGAAGTTGAGTATGATTGATTAAATTATTATCTTGCTGCATACAATTTTTTAGTTCGTCAGGAATGTGAAATGTCGGTTTTGGCTGAGTTCCATCAATAATAAACAACATGTCAAATTGTTTGTTAGAATGCAACACGCTACCAGAAGAATTAAAGAAAGAAACAGGGCTTGGAATTGCATCTAACAAATCAGACATAAATCTATTATTTTCTTCAATTTGTTGCTTATATTTTACCTGTGTATCAACATCACGAACTATAGCTAAAATATAGGTTTTATCTTCTAATGGTAATAAACTTAAAGTAACTTCTGCGTGAAACTCTTCGCCGTCATGTCTTTTATGAATCCAATTAAAATGCTTTTCTTTTCCTTCTTTAGCAGCACGAAGATGTTTGATAGACATGATTTTAGACAATTCACCGTTTAATTGCCTTTCAGGTGAAAATACATAGGGTGGCTGTTTTAAAATTTGGCTTTTTGTGCATCTAAACATCTCTAAAGTCTTTTGATTACAATCTACAAATTCATTCCCATCCATGATAAAAATAGCATCACCCGCATGCTCAAATAAATTCCTATAGAGTATCTCGTTTTCTTTTAACTTTTTTTCTGTTCTTTTTCTTTGACTTACATCTCTAAATATAGCAAGTATAGCTCCTTTAGCTTCAAATAAAATATGAGTTAGAGACATTTCTACAAATTTTATTTCTCCCCATCCCAAATTTAATTCTGTTTCTATAAAAGCGGATGAAGCTACATCTTTTAAAACACTTTGGTAAACATCATTAAACTCCTGCGAAACTTCTTCTGCAATAAACAGATTCAGAGATTTGCCTAAAAATGACTGCGAATTTCGCTCTAATATGTTAGCACCGGACTCATTGATAAATTCAATTTGGTTATTGATGCAGATAACAATGCCATCGTTTGATCTTTCAACTATTCGTCTATAATCATAATTCGAATCTGATATTAGTTTAATAGTTTGTTTTAGCTCTTCAGATTCCAGTTCAACCTGATTATATTTTACAATAATCGTTTTATATTTATAGTAGTAGATAGAAAGAGCTAAAATGAGTACTATTAAAGTCAGCACCCAAGCTATCTGAATTATATCATATTCTAATATTTTTTGTATTTCCAACATAAAACTCTTGACGATTGAAACGAAGATTTCTTTAGTTGCACTTGTGGATAACTATGTGGAAAAACCACATGCTATGTGGAAAACATGTTTAGAATAAACTTTTGTAAATTAACAATTTAGAATATCCGTTTGATATATCGCAACTTAGATAACTGATATAGCAAGACAAAAATTTTGGGTTTGGCAATTAAATACTTTTACTTGAGGTAGATAGTAAAATCTAAAATTTCAATTATTAAATAATTATACAAATCAATATACTAAACTTCTTTGTAAATTGTACGTTTAGCTTATATACAAACAAGTAGTACATATATTTTTTTTCAAATACACAGGTCAGTGTCATGCGTAATTTTAAAATTACTCACAGCCTTATGAAGAGACTATCTATGCTTTTTGCTTTTTTAGTAATCAGCTCTGTTAGTGCTTTTAGTCAGGCTAACCCTATTAAATATGTGGAGGAAGATTTAGATAACGGACTTCACGTAATTTACTCAATTGATAGAAGTGCTCCGGTTGTTTCTACAATTTTACACTACAAAGTTGGCTGTAAAGATGAGGATCCAAACTTAACAGGTTTTGCACACTTCTTCGAACACTTGATGTTCGAATCAACTGACGAAATACCAAGACACAGCATGGATAAATATATCCAGGAAGCTGGTGGTATCCTAAATGCACACACTTCTTTTGATGAAACAGTATATAAATTTACTGTGCCTTCTCATCAAATTAAATTAGCATTGTGGATTGAATCTTCAAGAATGAGACAACTCCAAGTTGGAAAAATTGGTGTAGAAACACAGAGAGGCGTTGTCAAAGAAGAAAAGAAAAACAGAAATGACAACTCTCCTTACGGAACTTGGATGGAAAAAATGTTTTATAATGTATTCAAAGGTGGTAACTACTCATGGGTACCAATTGGATCAATAGAACACATTAATAAAGCAGAGATTGTAGATTTCCAAAATTTCTACAACAACTTCTACCAGCCAAATAATGCCACATTAGTTATAGTTGGCGATTTTGACTTAGAAAAAACTAAAGAGTATGTGAAAGCATATTTTGGTCGTTACGAAAAGGGCTTAGAACCAGTTCGCTCAGAGTTCAAATTACCTCCGATGGAAGGGCCTTACAGAGAAAATATTGAAGATGACAAAGCTCAACTTCCAGCTGCATTTATGGGCTTAAGAGGTCCAAAAATGGGCGAAAAAGACTATTATGCATTGTCTTTACTTTCTGACATTTTAGGTGCTGGCGAATCTTCAAGGTTCTACAGAGAGTTAGTTGAAAAACAAGTAGCATTGCAGGCAGTAATGGCTCCTATGGCTTTACAGGATGCCGGTATCATTTATATGATAGGCATTCCTGCACAAGGTAAAGAATTGAAAGATGTAGAAGCAGCGATGATGGCTGAAATTCAAAAAGTAATCGACAACGGTGTTACTGATGACGAGTTCCAAAAAGCAAGAAACATCAAAGAAGTTTCTTCCGTAAGTGGTAAAAAAGGTACTCAGGAAAAAGCGATGTCTTTGGCTACGTATTATAGCTATTATGGCGATGCAAGCCTAATCAATAAAGAATTGGATAACTACATGAAGGTTACTAAAGCAGATATCCAGAGAGTAGCTAAAAAATATTTAGGTACAAAAAACAAAGTGACTTTAGAATATATACCTGCAAAAGGTGAGTAGTTTTTCCAATTAAAATCAAAAAAATAATTAGGACTCAATACAATGAAAAAAATTCTCAGTTTATTAGTTATGATATTTTTTGCAACTCAAATGATTGTTGCTCAAAATATCGACCCAACTAAAAGACCAGAACCACTTAAAGGCAATGATTTCAAATTCCCAAATTATACAACTAAAACTTTGTCTAATGGCGTTAAAGTATTTATAATTGAAGATCACGAGCAGCCAACTGTTGCTTTTAGTTTGTTGATTCCAGGCGGATCTGCTGTGCAAGGCAGAAAAGCCGGCGTAGCTGATTTTATGACTACTTTGCTTACAAAAGGTACAAAGACTAAATCAGCCTTAGATATCGCACAAAAAATGGATGGCATTGGTGCAAACGTTGGAGCTGGTGCTTCTGCAGATTACTTTAGCGTCGGCGGTAGTGGTTTAACCAAATATACTGATGATGTTTTGGAGATGATGGCAGATGTGCTTATTAATCCTAGTTTCCCTCAGGAAGAATTTGATAAATTACTGCCTCAAGCAATACAAGCACTTGAATCTGAAAAAGCTAACTCAGGTACTATAGCAGCTGCTTTGACTAGGATTGCATTATATGGTGAGCACCACCCTTATGCAATTAAAGAAACAAAAGAATCTTTGGAATCAATTAAAATTTCTGATATTAAAGACTTATACAGAACCTGGATTAAACCTAATAATGCTACTATGGCAGTTATAGGTGACGTAAAAGCAGATGAAATTGTAAAGAAATTAGAAAAAGCTTTTAAAAATTGGGAAAAGGGATTTGCTCCTGAAATCTTAATCCCAAAAGCGAAGCCAATGCCAAGAGGTGTTTACTTTGTAAACCGACCGGGCTCAGTACAATCATCCGTTGTAGTATCTACTCCTGCAATACCTTATGCTGATAGTGATTATGATGCAGCTGATTTTGCAGCAAGAATTATTGGTACCGGTTTTGGTGGTCGTTTATTCCGCACACTTCGCGAAACATATTCTTACACATACACTCCATTCGGTTATATGACTGGTAGTAAATATGTAAATAGATTTGCTTGCGGTGCTGACGTGAGATCTTCTGTTACTGATTCTGCTATCGTAGTAATCAACGAACAGCTTGAAGACCTATGCACTACACCTGCTAGTGATGAAGAACTAAAAAGATTGAAGAACTTCCGTGTTGGTACATTTTTAATGTCATTTGAAAATTCAGGTACAATGGCTAGCTTAGTGCAAAGAGCCGACTTCATGGGTATCCCTATGAGTCGCTTTGAAAACTATCCGGAATACATCATGAATTTGGCACCTGAAAAAATCCAACAGGTTGCTAATAAATACTTGAATCCAAAAGACGAATATATTATCGTAGTGGGCGACCCTGAAGTAAAAGAATCATTAGCAAAATTTGGCAAAATCTACGAGTATGATTTAGATCTTAAACCGATTAAAACTGAAGCAGTTTCTATCAAACCAGAAGAGCTTATTGCTAAATATATAGAAGCAATCGGTGGACAAGCTAAATTAGACGCTGTCACTTCTATTAAAATGGAAGCTAAAGGCACTATGTCAATGCAAGGGCAAAGCATTCCTTTTAAATTAGAACAAGCAATGACAAAAGACAAGAAACAGTATATCATCCAAGATTTGGGTATGTACGGAAAGATGAAAACAATGACAAATGGCAAGAAAGCTTGGCAGCCTAGTCGTACGGTACGTGGTAAAACTGAGGAACTTCCAGCTGACAAGGCTAAAGAAATGATTGATGATGTGGAGCTTTTTGACGTTCCAAACTTAGCTAAAAAACCTTCTGAATTGAGTATCAAAGGTAAGCAAGGCAATTATATTGTACTTGAACACAAGAACTCAAAAGGTCAAAATTCTTATTACTATTTCAATGCAAAGACTTTCTTAGTTGAAAAAACTGAAACGTCAAGCGAGATGGGTAGTACTACTGTTGAAATGAAAAACTACAAAGCTGTTGATGGAATTATGTTCCCTACTACTTTAGTCCAAAAAGCCGGACCTCAAGTAGTAGAACTTGAAGCAAATTACGAATTAAATCTTAAAATAGAAGACAGTATGTTCCAACCTGAATAAGCTAAGCTTTAGGATAGAATCTCAGTATTTTATGTCAAGCACACAGAAATATTATTCTGTGTGCTTTTTTTTATTATTTTGTATATACAAATATTTTATTTAGATTATTCATACTTTTTTATAATATCGTGAAATTATAGTATGTTCAAGCAGTATATACTAATATTCCTATTGTTGCTCCCTATTTCTGTGTTTTCTACACAGATTGACTCATTAATTGAACTATCAAAGAAGTATCAGTCTATTAATATAGACTCTTCAGCAAATTATGCTTTAGAAGTACAAGCACTAGCAATAAAACATCAAGATAGAGAAGCAGAGGTAGATGCTATAAATTTACTTGCTACAGCATCTATTTACAAAGGAGACTTCGCAAAGTTTGAGGAGCTAAATGTTCAAGCTTTATATTGTTGCCAAAAGTATGGACTCAAAGACAAACGTATCTATACTCTATTAATTCAATCAACTTTATATAGATGGACATATGCCGGTGAGCAAACAGTTCGAAAAATAAACACAGCAATCGATGAAATATTAGACAAACCCCAAAAAGAACAATTTAAATTTTATCCTGAAATGTATGAAGCCTTGGGAAATATATTATACTATGAACTCAACGATAGTATCGTATCTCTAGAATATTTACACAAAGCACAGCATTATTATAAATTACGAGGCGATATCAAAAAAATAAATTCTTTGTATTTAAATATGGGAGAGATATTCAGATATAATAATAGAAGTGATAAAGCTCGGAACTACTATAAAAAGGCCAAAGAAGCGGCTGAAAAAAGTAATGATTCAACTATGTTAGGAATTTACTATAGGCTTAGAGCTTCATTGTATTTAGATAAAGACAACGTAGCAACTGCACTCCAATATTTGCGTCAGTCTGAAGATATTTTTTGGAAGATTAATAATTTGAAACAAATCGCAGACTTATACAGCTTATTCTCTTTTGCATATTCTTATGTTCAGGACTACAATTTGAGTCTTGAGTACAATTTAAAATCTATGGAGCTTAGGGAAAAAATAGGAATTAAACAACTTCTATCCAGCTCTTACATAAATGTAGCCGCAGCTTATGAGCGAGTAGGATTATTAGATAGTGCACTCTCGTACTCTACTAAAGCATTTCTCTTAGCTGATCAAATAAAGCATAGCTTTTATTTGCCAAAAGCTATGAGAAGGTTAAGTCATATACATTCTGTTCAGCATAATTATAAAAAATCTTTAGAGTATTTGCAAAAATATATTGGACTAACTGACTCATTAGAAAGCGAACAAATAAATAAGGTATCTTTACTGGAGGATAAAATCCGGTTTAATATGATAGAAACGTTCATGCAAAATAAGCATACAGTATCGCAACTCAAAAATGAAAAACATACCTATAAAGTCTTCCTTTTAGCTATTGTAATATTAGTATTTATACTTATTGCTGTTATTATAGTACTATACAAAAAGTATCAAATACTACAGAATAATCATCAATCCTAATTACTCACCAAGATATTGGTCATTCTTCAATGGTTATAATAAATTAAGAGCTCGTTCCTTCTTTTTTTCAAGACTGCCATTAAATTCGTTATTCACTTCAACCAACTTATCTGAGCCATTTATTTCAGTATGATACGTACTTGAAAATTGATTTGTAATTCAAATAATCTATTGTTGCAACCATTGTAAGTTCCTATTAGTGAAATAGTTATAAATTACAATTAGTATTAGCAAACTTATCATTTTTTACTTAAAGATTAATAGCAGAAATGATGTAAATAGATTATATTAGCCTCTCTGAATTATACTCAAAGGAAATTATTGAAAAAAAGTATTCCTATAATATCTGTTTTGGGCTTTATTTTTATTTTAGCGCTTACCGGTCAAAATACTATACCAAATACAAGGCCGGCAATAGCTAAACAGGTAGATGCCTTGTTAGACAGTGCTGACTTTTATCACCATAAAAGTCTAGATTCAGCATTAGAGTTTTCCCTGCGAGCCAGAGAGTTGGCCTCAGAGAATAACTACATAGAAGGAGAAGTTAACGGCCTTACGAAGGCAGCTCTTAATTTAACTTTTAAAGGCGAACCTGTTAAGATGCAAGAAATTTACAATCAAGCTATCTATTCTAGCCGTAATCTCAAAGACAAGTCTGCCTTGATAAATACATATTTCGCTATGGGTGAAAGCTTTAGAAGTCTTCACCATTTTGATAAATCATATTATTATTTCCAGTTAGGTATTGATTTGATTTTTGAAAATCCTAATTGCCAAACAGATAATAACATGGCATATCTCTATAAAAATCTTGGGTATTTGTTATTTTACGAATTAAGAGATAGTAGTGTATCTATTGATTACCTAAGAAAGGCCAAAGATCTTTATCTAAATATTGGTAATAATCACGAATATTTGGATATGTATCTAAATATTGGTAATTCTTATCGGCTGAATAATGATTTCACAAATACGAGACTATATTTTGATTCTTGTAAAGCACTTTTGAACTATAATTACGATGTACTAATTGATGCAATGTATAATAAATTAGTAGGGGCGCTTTATTTGGATAATCATAATATGGCAATAGGCATTGACTATCTTAATAAATCTATAGAATTATATAACTCAGTAAGAGACAAAAAGCAATTAGGTGATGTTTATACAATGCTGGCTTATGCCTACTCTAATATGGATGACTTTGAAAGATGTATCGAGTATAATATGCTTGCTAGAGATTCGAGAGCATCTTTAGGTGCAATTACAGTGCTAACTAGTAGTATGGCTAATTTGTCTGGCAACTATTTCAATATAGGGCAATATGAAAAGGCACTACTCTTTGCTGATTCAGCATATATTTTTGCATCTCAATGTGACCATAAATTTTACATGTACAAAGGTGCACTTCAATTCTTTAGAATATATAAAAAAATTGGGAAAACCTTAGAAGCACTTAATTACCTTGAGTTGGCAGATTCGATTAATAATATTTTAATTGCTCAAAAAAAACCCAGCTACCAATTAATTGAATCTAAAATCAAACTCCAAAATAAAGAATCAATGGAAAATTCTAAGCTTAAAATTGAAAAAACTAGAAATCAGCTTGAATATAGCATTTATATTTCTCTTTTCTTATTGTTTGTTATTATTCTATTTGTTTTTTGGATTTTTAAACTAAAGAGAACTCTTTATTAGAGCCTCATCATAAGCCGTAAATACAGTTCCATTGATAACAAAATATTCCATATTTATAAAAAAATAGTGTCCCCTCAATAAAAAAACTGTATAATTCTCTATACTCACCGATTTACACTTTGTTTATTACGCGTCGCAAATTCATTTATCCAGATTTGTCATTAGATGTCATCATAGTACTATAAATGACCGTAGAACCAAGGAGCATGTTTACTTGCTCTGTAAGAAAATATTACTTATTTACTTTTTAAACAAGGAGTTTCAACCTCTTGTCCTCAATATTCTCAATGTATAATCATTTTTTAATAATATTTATGGGTTTAACTTTTAGGTATTTCAAACTTAAATTGAGAACCTTTACCATATTCACTTTCAACCCAAATCCTACCACCGTGTTGCTCGATAAATTCCTTACAGATAATTAGTCCAAGACCGGTACCTTTCTCTTTAGAAGTCCCAATAGTAGTATGATGTACATCTATTCTGAATAATTTATCAATATCTTCCTCTTTAATACCCACACCGGAATCAGAAATTGAAAACACGTAAGCATCTTGCTCAACTGATGATAAGAACTTGATAGTTCCCCCCATATCAGTAAACTTCAAGGCATTAAAAGCCAAGTTTCGGACCACTGTCGAAATCATGTTCCTATCGACTTTAATAAAAACATTCGGATTAACATCATTAACTAATTCAATATTCTTCTTAGAAGCACTAACTTCACACAAGTCTCCAATCTCAGCAAATATCTCAAATATATTGAGAGATTCAGGTCTAAATTCAATACCTCCCGATTGAGTTCTAGCCCATGTAAGAAGATTATCCAAGAGATCTCGCAGTGAGACAATAGTTTGGTTTAAAGACAGAAGGTACTTCTCCATCTTCTGTTTATCATCTCTTTTCATATATAATGAAAGTAAATCAGAAGAAAACAGTAAAAGCTGAAGAGGATTTTTTAAATCATGAGCAATAATATTAAAGAATTTGTCTTTTGCAGCATTAGCATCTTTTAGCTTATACTCTGACTCAAGTAACTGGTCATTTAGCCTTAGTAATTTACCAGATTCGTTTGCTATCTGTTCGTTTAGTTTATAGAGTTCTTCGTTAGAATTTTTTAGCTCTTCTTGCACCCTTCTTCGTTCTTCATTTTCGAACTTTAGCTCTTCCATAGCATCTTGTAATTGCACGGTTCTATCCACAACTCTTTGCTCCAAATCCTCATTGAGTTGTTTTATCTTTTCTTCGTTTTTCTTCCTTTCTGTGATATCAACCACTATACCTCTAAATCCTTCATGTAAATTATCTTTCACAATAGGCATGGTATAAATAATGACAGGAATTGCATCCCCGGTTTTTGTTATGAGTTTATACTCGTTAGAATGCAAATTTACGTTGTTTTGAACAATACTTTTCAGCTCGTTTTTAATATTCTGTCTCTCTTCATCAGAGAATAAGTCAAAAATATTAAGACCTTTATTCATATCAAAAGTATCATATCCGGTAAGAGCAAACCCTTGTTTGTTAGAGTAAGTAAAATTAGCTTGTGCGTCAGTTTCAAATATAGTTTGAGGCAGTAAATCAGCTAAATCTCTGAATTTTTGTTCACTCTTGCGAAGATCTTCTTCAGTTTTTTTCCTAACTGTTATTTCTTTTTGGAGTTCCCGAGTACGAATATATACAAGCTCTTCCAAATGTGACTTATACTGTTCCAGCTCTAATTCGGCATTTCTTCTTTTCAGAGCATTTTCAACAGTAATCGGTAATGTTTGAAGATGTTTACCACTCGTATCTTTGATAAGATAATCATAAGCTCCCTGTTTCATCGCTTTGACAGCTACCTCTTGATCACCAAGCCCGGTAACAACAATAAAAGGTATACCGTTCATATAATCAAATAAATCAAAAGCGGTACCATCTGCAAGATTAAAATCAGTAACTACAATATCAAATTCTGTATTATTTAGTGCTATGATAGCATTATCAACAGAATCTGCAGTTTCATAATCATATTCTAGATTATTGGCTTTTACAAATCTTTTGAAAGCCATTCTATCAATAGAATCATCATCAACAAAAAGGAGTTTTATTTTATCTTTTATCATATTATTTACTCGGGTAATTCGCTTAAAGTCCAATATAAATTAATTGTTTTAATGACATCTACAAATTGCTGATAATCAACAGGTTTAGTCATATACCCAGCAACACCGCAGTTAAAACTGTTCATCCTGTCTCTTTCCTCTGATGAAGTAGTAAGCACTACAATAGGAATTTTCTTTAGTCTTTCACTTTCTTTTGCAACCTTCATAAACTCTAAGCCATTCATTTTAGGCATATTTAAGTCAAGAAGTATAATACATGGAATTTCACTATTTTCGTTGATAAGATACTCAAGCGCCTCTTCACCATTAGATGTGACAATAACACTATTCGTGACTTTTATTTCTTTCAAAGCCCTTTTTACTGTCATAGCGTCTACTTTATCGTCTTCTACCAATAATATTGGTTTTTTACTTTTCATATAGAAACCTACTCGGTCAAAATTATTCATATGCTACTATTTTTTTTAATAAAGAAAAATGGAATATAGTTTGTTCACCAACCACCGATTCTACCCAAACTGTACCTCCGTAAAGCTCTACAATTTTTTTTACGATGGAAAGTCCAATTCCTGTATTTTCGTTATCCTCTTTCTGTTCTAACGTTTGGAATATACCAAATATTTTTTCATGATACTTATTTTCTATTCCTACTCCATTATCTTTTATCGCAAATCTATAGAATTTGTCATCTTCATCGAATATAATTTCAATTTTACCTTCTGGTTTGTCGATATATTTTATAGAATTACTGATAATATTTTGGAATACTTGCTCTATTCTTATCCTATCTGCGTAAATAACAGGCAAATGTATTGGATAATTAAATGTCATTTTATCAGGAGGGTTAAGCAAGTCAACAACATCATGAATTAATTCTCCAACATCGAGTTTTTCAACTTTATTTACAACGCTTCCAACTCTAGAGTATTCCAATATACCATTAATGAGCTTATTTAATCTATCCACACGTTTTATCAATAATACTGCTAACTCTTGGCCTGCAGGATCTAATTCATCTTTATAATCTTGCAAAAACCATTGTGAAAGCTGACTTATTCCTCTTAGAGGTGCTTTTAAGTCATGTGATACTACATAAGCAAAATCTTTCAATTCATTATTCGCCGATTGCAATTCAGCTGTTCTTCTTTGCACTCTATCTTCTAATTCTGCATTAAGCGTTTTTACCTCTTCTTCTATCATTTTTCGATCAGTGATATCAGTGGCAATAGCTTCTAGAGCAATTGGCTTACCTTGGCTGTCTCTTACAACTACTGAACGCTGATATAGCCAATGAATTTCTCCGAATTTATCTACTATCTGATATTCATATGCAGGAAGCAATTTCCCATAAATCAAATCTCCCCATACTGCTTCGTACCATGCATGAAATGATGGATGAATTATTTTTTTCATAAAAAACGGATCTTTGTAAAAATCAGAAGGAGTATATCCCGTCATTTCCAAAATAGCAGGACTCATATATTCATAAAATCCATCAGGTATAGATATTCTAAATATAGCATCTTTAGCATTTTCTGTCAGTCTGCGATATCTAAGCTCGCTATCTCTCAAATTTTCTTCTGCAATATCTCTCTCTTTAGCTCTATGCTGGATTACCTCCAACATCTGATTAAATTCGTCAAAAAGCAGTCCTATTTCATCATAGTATTTATTCTTTAAACGAACTGAATAATCACTATTATCCGTTATCTCTGTTGTAATATTTGTGAGTTCTAAAATAGGGTTCGATATTATTTTTTGTAACTTAGATGCCATAAAATAGGCTATAACAAATAATATTACCATTAATATTATCATAATATATACTGAATCTAATATTTTATCGCTTAGATGTGTGTTTGATCTAATAAATAAAACACCAACATCTTCTCCCATATAGTGAATGGGCTCAAAAACATTTAGGACATCACCTTCGAAATGGGTATAACTTTCCTTTTTTGATTTTGGCAAGTTAAAATTTGTAAAACCGGTTCTGGTATAAGTAACAAATTTTGTAAAAGAAGTATCATATATTTGGACGTGAGTGATGTTTGGAATATATTCTAGTTGAGATAGTATATCTTTAGTCTTATCTTTCATATTAAAAACAATACCGGGAGCTACTGACTGACTATATAATTTAGCATTTAATTGAAATTGGTTACTAATCTGTTTTTTTAGCATAATTATATTATTCATCATAGTGATAGTCATTCCTAACATAATTACGAAAGAACTAATAACAAGGATTATTGTAATAAGTTTGTATTTTATTGATAGTTTTTTTAACATCTAACCACCTACGACCTTGCCTAAATTAAGGAGATGCAAGTCAAAATCAAGCTTTGCTTGCATAATGGACTTCGGATTTATTTCAAATGCCGTAGTTCCTTCGTAAGTAAAGTAAAAGTTTATCATAATGCCTTGTTCTCCGAGCCCTTTACTCTCGCCCATTGATAAAACGGAGTTCTTTTGACAAATCGTAACAACTTTCTCAATGTCCCCACTAAAGTCTTTTGAAATAAAAAGTATATTACAGTTACCGCATTTATCAAGATTAGTGAATTTTTCAAATATTACGTTTTTATTTAATATTTTGGAGTTTTTATAAATTTTTTGAGAAATCTCAAATATTTCGCTATCACCCAAAACTCCAATAACAAAGTTATTAGAGTTTGCAATATTCGGCCAAGTTATAGATTTTGAAAAATGATGAAAAAAACTTGCTTTTACTTCATATTCAATATCGCTATTAATTAAAGTTTTTGGCAATAACAAACTGACTAAAACAATTAAACTCAGCTTTATAGCATAACTATATTTTTGCTTATCTATCACTGTAAAATACATTCAACCCAAAATTTACATAACTTTGTCTTTGTTCATTTCTAAAATAAATGAAGTGCCTTCTTTTATTTTAGATTCTACAAATATAGAGCCACCATAATACTCTACAATTTTCTTTACTATGCTCAAGCCAATTCCGGTAGAATTTTCGTCGCTGGCATCAATGGTTTGAAATATATTAAATATTTTAGTAAAGTATTTTTCATCAACCCCAACACCATTATCTGTTACTATAAACTTAAATTGTGTTTCTGACTCTGCAAAGTCTATGGTAATTAGTACTTCGTCTTTATCGTTATATTTGAAAGCATTAGAAAATAAGTTTTGGAATAATTGAGAGATACGAGTTTTGTCTGCTTTTATTACAGGTAAAACATTAACAATATCAATTGCAGAACTTCTGTCGTCTTTCACTATTTCAAATAGTTCTAACAATAGTTCATTCATATCTATTATAGTAGCTTGATCTTCTATCCTGCCAACTCTAGAATAATCTAATACTCCATCTATAAGGGTATACATTTTTCTGATACGGGACTGTAACAAATCAAACATTTCTATATTTTCTGTTTCTAATTTATCTTCTAAATCAGAGCGAATCCACCCCGAAAGCTGGCTTATACCTCTCAGCGGTGCTTTCAAGTCATGAGAAACAATATAAGCAAAATCTTTCAATTCTGTATTTATTTGTTGTAGCTCATAAGTTCTTTCATTAATTCTTTTTTCTAATGTTTTATTTAAGTTTATCAATTCATTTTGGTAATTTGCACGTTCCATTTCTGCAGCAATTCTTCCTGCAAATATTTGTAAGACCTCTTTTGATAAGATATCATCATCTATAGGAGTTTCGTATAAAGCTAACAGAACCCCGATTAGTTTATTGTTTGAGCAGATTAACGGAGTTCCGACGTACCCTTCTATTCCCAAATCAGACAGTACCTTGTCTTTAGGAAATATTTTAGCAATATCTTCATGATACACTACCATTCCACTGTTGAATATATTTTCACAAGGGGTGCCCTCTACACTAAAAACAACATTATCAATTATCCTGTTGTTCTTTGCCAAAGCAATAGAATTTACAAGGCTATCATTTTCCAATACCCCTATAAGAGCGTAATTACTTTTCAATATTTTATTTAAATTTAAAGCGACTGAATTAAAAAACTCCTGACCGGTATATGCTGCTACCGCTTCTACCATAGACTGTATAGCATCATATGCTCTTTTTCTTTCTGTAATATCGCGGATAAATGCCATACTTAGCACTCTTTCGTCGAATTCTACCTTGGCAAGTGATATCTCGGCATCGAAAGTAGTTCCATCTTCTCTTTTATGCAACCATTCAAAATTTACAGACTGTCCTTGTAGTGCATTATTCAAAAACATATTACCTAGTTCATTTGCAGGCTCATTATTATACTGAATTGCTTGAGAGAAATCATATATCGATTTCCCATTCATAACAGCCGGTGAAGAATTAAACAAATTATAAAATTCAGGATTAGCTTCTAATATCCTATCATTCTCTAAAATTAAAATACCATCAATTGCATTATCAAAAAGGGAGCGATACCAATGTTCACTTTGCTCCAAGGCTTTAGAAACATTTATTCTGGTAGTTTGATCTTCATACAGAATAACAATCTCTGAAACTCTTTCATTTTCAGTAAGTGGATAGACAAAGCTATAGAGCCACAAAGAATTATCACTATCAACATCTTGGGATTTAAATTGAAATGGTCCAATCATAGATGCAATACCGGCTCGTGCTTTATCAAATGCATCCGGATAACCAAACTTCTTATGTTGAGTTTCCTCATATAGATTAAAATCTTCTTTATAGCCTAAATTCTCACTCCATAAGTGATGCCAAGATTCATTGCTATATGATTTTACACCTTTTATATTAAAAATAACAGTTGCCATCGGAGACTGATTCAATACTTTGGAAAGCCTTTCCTCTGATATTTTTAAAGCTAATTCTACTTTTTTTGTAACTGTAATATCTCTGCCTTCGGCGATAGCCTGAATAAAATTACCTTCAGCATCAAAAAGAGGCTTCAGAGAAAAATCCACTACAATGAAACGTCCTTTAAAGTCACTATGCTTAGCTTCAAATCTAATAAATTCTCCCTTTTGTACCTTTTGAAAACCTGAAATAAGCTTCAGCTTCGCTTCCAAATCAGTTGCCCAGTAAGGAGTATCCCAAAATAATTTATTTTGTAGCTTTTCTTTGTTCAAATCCAGAAACTCACAAGCTGATCTATTTATTTCTTGTATATACCCATTTTTATCAAGGACAGCAATAAACTGGAATGTAGAATCAAAGAAATTGCTATATTTGAGTTCTGTAGCAAATAATTGATTATATGCTTTTTCTTTTTTGGCATTTAACCTATGTATACTTATTATTATATAAATGGAAAAGGAAAGCAAAATCAACCCAATTACTAAAAATGCTCGTGACATATTTACATTCATCTCATGAATCTGCAGTTTAATATCATCTAAATAAGCTCCGGTTCCTATTATATATACCCAAGGCTTGAACATTTTAATATAGGCTACTTTCTCTGAATATATATAAATATTCCCCGGTTGAGTCCATTTATAGTATACATATCCTTCAGAACTATCCTTACCTAATTCATGCATTTTTAGCAAAACTTCTTTTTCCGGTGTATTCTCCAAATCTCTAATTTTTTTGCCTAATATATTTAAAGAATAAGGATGGCTGACCAGAACAGCATCTCTATTAATAATCCAGAAATATCCGAAATTATTATCATATTTTAACGATGCAAGTCGCTTTTTTAAACGCTTTTTTGCTTCATTTTCAGTTAGTTCGCCAGATTCATACCTAATGTAATAGTCAAATACTAAACCTTCAGCACTTGTAACCATATCTTTTAATAACTTCTTTCTCGAATCATAATAAGACTCTTCTAACTTTGGTAAAAACAACACATAGAATGTAGATATAAACAATACGAAAGATAATATCACAAGCGTGAGTATTTGAAAGGACTGATTAGTCAAATACTTTAAGACTTTATGATTTTCTGATATTTTAAATATTTGTTTCATTTTTATCTATTTTAATAGTACAGAAGTAAACACATATTAATTTTTCAATATATATAAACAATCTCACAGTTTACATGTTTTTATATATTGCTTTCTAAAGTATTTTAAAAGTGTATCGTACATTTTTTAATATTGGTTACCCTAAATTTTCTTAAGTATCTTTAGTCTTATAAAAAATTACAACTTAGATTATTTTAATGCTATTTTATTTTACTTTAGTACTTCAAATATATACTTTGCATTCCTACAATTTTCAATTTTCGGGAATGTACATTGATAATACATTTGGCTAACTCTAAAGTAAAACCAGACTCCACAATACTAAAATTTGTTGAAGCTTTTGGTGATTCTGTACTTCTGATAAATTCTGATATATCTCAATGTATTGCTAATTCTAATTTCTTTGAACAATTTAGAATTGTTCCCGAATCCAATTTTAATCTTGATAGTTTTATAAAAGATAAACGTTACACTAAATCATCTATTTCCTTTGATAACAAATCTTATGACTTTTTTCTTTTTAATTCAACATCGTCCGGTTTCGATAAATTCTACAGTTCAGTATTTAACAATGCAAAATCTGCTATATTTTTCCTAAGAGATAGCAAATTCTATCATTGCAATGATTTTTGTCTCGAATTATTCGAATGTTCTAAGCATGAACTAATAGGTACAACTCCTTATGACTTTTCTCCACTGATACAACCGGGTGGTCTTTCTGCAAGGCACTCCTATTATCTAATAGAACAAGCCAGACTTGGAAATCATCAAAAATTCAAATGGCAGCACTTAAGTAAAAAAGGAAAATTATTTTGGCTTGAAGTAAATCTGATGCCAGTGGAAATAGACGAAGAAATATTTGTACAAGCTCTGACGACTGACATTACAGGTTTGATTAATAAAAACGACTTGCTATCTGAGCAGAAACAGTTTTCCGAAGCTGTATTAAAAAGCATGGGTGAAGCACTGATTACAACCGATACTTTCGGCAAAATAACTTTAATGAATCCTATGGCAGAAAAACTCACAGGCTGGAATTTTGAACTGGCAAAATCCCAACATATCAATTCTATAATTAATCTTACCAATGCAGTTTCAAAATATCAAGCAAACTTTGATATCAAAGAGATTATTCAATTTGGAAATGTATTTGCTCCTAATGATGCATTTATTCTCAAATCAAAAAACGGCAGAAAATACACAATTAACTACAATGCTTCTCCTTTACTTGATTCCAATAATAACATTTATGGTTCAATATTTATATTCGCTCATAGGGATTTAGATAAAGAAGTTCAAAAAGCATTGCAGATTGACTATGCGAAGTTTACTCAACTCTATAAACATTTGCCAGAAGCTATTGCTATAGTAAAGATAATAAGAAACAATAGGAATGAAGTCTTAGATTTCATCTTGAAAGAAGCAAATACTGCTTATTTAAAAACAATAAAAAAGAGAACTAATCTAACAGAAAAAGATTTAAAGGGGAAAAAACTATCGGAACTTTACCCAATTCATTTCCAAAACTATAAAGCTCAAATTACGGAAGCAATGGATACTGGTGATGCATCAGCTTTTTCGGACAGATTAATACTTGGCAGTTTTGAAATCTATGCAAATATTAGGTTAATTCCTTTAAATAAAGAATACTTATGTATTGTTATCGAAGATGTTTCAGAAATAAAGAAATATACTGAGCAGCTCAAATTTCAAAAAAACAAATTGATAAATATCTATAACACTGCACGCAATGTAGCATTTATTTTGCACGATATTGATCCACCTTATACAGTAAGAGAAATTTCACCCGGTGGCATGCAAATGTTCAAAATAAAAGAATTATCTGATAATCTCACAATTTTAGATTTCTTACTTGCTGGAAATCTTGAACTTGTCAAAGACTCTATTGATAACATCAAAGAGCAAAAGACTGTTAGAAATGTAGAAGTCTCTTTGAAAAGAATGGATGGCGAAATATTTGATGCTTTAGTAAATATCCAAACCTTTTCACTTGACCATAAATCAGAAATTATATTAAGTGTAATCATTGATATTTCCGAACAAAAAGAGGCACAAAGAAGACTTGAAGAACTCAATCATAACTTAGAAAATATTATAGACGAAAAGACTATGGAGCTTAAAGCTACGCTTGAAGAGCTGGAAGTCTCTAATATGGAACTTAAGGAACTAAATGAGTCTATAGCTCAAGAGACACAAAAACTTTTAAGACTTAATGAACAACTTACAGCTTCTGAACTGGAACTTCAAATTGCTAATGAAACAAAAAATAGATTCTTTTCCATCATCGGACATGATTTGAAAAACCCTGTGCATGCATTATTACTGTCTATTGATATACTACAAATGCTCCATAAACAAAACAACAGAGCTAAAACAGATCAATATCTTAACAACATGAAAACTCATACTTTAAAACTTAGACTTACTCTGGAGAATTTGCTAAGCTGGGCTCAATCGCAGCAGGGCAAACTATTAGTCAATAAAGAAAGATTCATAGTAAGCACCGTTGTAAGTGAGACTATTAAATTTACGATAGAGCAGGCAAAAAGTAAAAACATCCATATCTTGCAAGAACTCAATTGTAACAGTAGTGTCTGTGCTGACAAAAATATGATTGAAACCGTGTTAAGAAATATTGTAACTAATGCAGTAAAGTTCACTCCTAACCATGGCTCTATTACAATCGCTACGGAGTCTACTAATAGCAATGTTAAATTTAGTATATCAGATACCGGAGTTGGTATGTCAGGTGATGTCTTAAAAAAGCTATTTAGATTGGACTCGCACCACGTCCAAAAAGGAACCAACCAAGAAACGGGTTCAGGCTTAGGACTCATTTTATGTAAAGAATTTATCGAGAAAAACGATGGTGAGATATGGGCGGAATCTACTTTAGGTAGTGGGTCTGTTTTTCATTTTACAGTACCTATTTCTAAATAAATATTTTAGAGTACCTTATCAGGATTATTCTTAACAAAATCACTCCAGCTACTACCTTTTGACTTGGGCATTCCGGATTTCAATCCATGACATATTGCTACAGCAAGCGCATCAGTTGCATCAAAGAATTCAGGAGTTTCTTGGATATTCAATATACGACGCACCATGAAAGATACTTGCTCTTTTGAGGCGGCACCACGCCCTGTAACACTTTTTTTTACTTCTTTTGGAGTATACTCTAATATTGGCAGATTACTCATAGAAGCCGCTAATATTGCGGACGCTCTAGCATGAGTCAACTTAATTAGCGATTGTACATTTTTTGAATAAAACATAGACTCAAATGCTGCGCAGTCAGGATTTGTCCTTTGAATAATTGCATCAATCTTTTTGTAAATTTCCTTCAACCTTTCATAAAATTCCGGGGTTGATTTTTTGGCATGTATCACTCCATATTCAACTAAAGTGAATTTATTACTTCCTTGCATATTGACCACACCATATCCACAAACTACTGAGCCCGGATCTACTCCTAATATTATCATTTTGTTCCTTGTAATCATAGGTAGTACTCAAACTATGCTGCTTAGTATGATAATCTCACATTCATATCTTTACAACATCACTTAGAACTCAATTTAAAAATAAAACTCGAGTATTCCATACATTGCTGTCCCATAGTTAGCATATTCGTCGTTTTCGGAGCCATAAAAATACATTCCGGCACATTTAAGATTGACATTTTGCAACCAACTATATTCTAATATTCCTCCAAAATATCCGCTTCCGTCATTCATATTCTGAAGCATACTGGCAGAAATAGCCCACAGGGCTCCCAATTTGTAAACTATCTGTTCCGTAAAGTAATTTCTACTAAGGTTTTGTATTTCGCCAAATGCTAATCGTAAATATTCATATTTGGCTTTATCAGCTTTACCTTCTCCATTAAACTGATACTCCACTAAAGCATATAAGTCTGAAGTTATTTGATAATCTAAACCAATCACTGTTTTAATATATTTTGCTCTACCTTCATCATTTCCAAAGGAGTAGAGCATTTCACCTCTGAAACCGGCATCAAATAAGTTTCCTGCGAAATCTGCTCCAAGCACTGCACGCTTATCAAAATAACCTGTCATAAATGACATGTCATATTTTGCAATATTTGTTCTTAGCCTAAAGGCATAGTTGTTATCCTCCATGAGCTCACGGAAATTTACAACTACTTCTACATCAGAAAAAGCTCCTAAGTAGTATTTTGCTGTTAAAGCATCAACACCATCTCGTTCGTATTTAAAGATATTTGCAGGATTTATAGGATTAAACAAATCTGTTGGCTGCCAAACTCTTCCACTTCCCCATGAAATAATTTGTCGCCCGAGAGTAAATTCAAAATCATCGAACAGATGTTTATAATAAAGCATATCTATAAAGTGATTTACTCTATACTTATTTCCAGAACTTATTTCATCAAAAAGAGAAATAGCTTGCCTATTAGTTTTACTCATATTAGGCATTCCCGGCAGCAACTGCTCTGAGAGCAAAAAATCTAACTCATAATGAGCAGTTATTCTGGAATTTTCAGTCAAATCTAAAGTCGGTCTGACTCTTGCACGTGTAAAGTTTATAGCTTTATACTCCGAGCCTTTAATGTCTTGCACATTAAGAATTGCAGGCATCTCAAATATGTAGCCATTTACTCCGAAATCAACCGCAAATAGTTTCGGAGCGATAAGAATTAATACAAATAAGATTGTTATTTTCATCATCTCAGTATATTATCTTCAGTAATCATACCATCTTTTAAAATAACCAATCGCTTAGCCCTGTCCATCACTTGTTTATCGTGAGACGAAAAGAGAAAAGTGATACCTTTTTCTTCGTTCATTTGTTCCATTAAATTCAGTAGCGAATCACCTGTTTTTGAATCCAGATTGGCGGTCGGTTCATCTGCTAATACTATAAGTGGATCGTTTACTATTGCTCTGGCAACTGCGACTCTCTGCTGCTGACCACCACTCATTTCATTAGGTCGTTTCTTTGCCAAATCAGCTATCCCCAGTTCATCCATAATGTGCATAGCTTTCTCATGACGAATCTTTTCAGATATTTTCTTTAGCATCATAGCAAATTCTATATTTTCCATGGCAGTAAGTACTGGTATCAGGTTATATGCCTGAAAGACAAAACCCATTTTATGCAATCTAAATTCAGCAAGCTCCTTACTTGTTTTCCGAGAAACATCTTGATTATCTATTAGAATCTCTCCGCCACTACAAGTATCTAAAGTTCCTATTAAATTAAGCATAGTAGTCTTGCCGGAACCTGAAGGTCCTGCAATAACGGTATACTCTCCCGGTGCAATACCTATACTGATATTTTTTAAAGCATTTACAGCAATTCCATTAGAATTATATATTTTTGAGACGTTAACTAACTTTATTAAAGGCATTTCAACAGCATTCACAGCTATATTCCTTATTATTTTGATATTTTACTAGTTATAGGTTTTCTATAGCTCAAAGGTCATTAGCCCATCAGCTATGCTTGTATATCAATTATATTTTTATATTCTTCGTAAGAACGTTCAAATTGTCATATAGAAAATCAATATTTACTTAATTACCCTACATATCTCATTGCGTCAGTAGGTGCAAGTTTTACTGCTTTAATTGCCGGGTAAATAGCACCAAAAACTGTAGCAAAAGGCATAATTAGTAATGAGTTAAGTATAGTTTGAACTTTTAATATCGGGTAAACTGTGGAATCTAAGCCAAAGCTTGAAAGTCCTGCAGAAAACAAGCTAAAATCTATTCCTGTCCCTGAAAGTACTAACACAACTATCATCCCGGAGATAAAACCTATGGCAGTCCCAAATCCACCTAAAACAAGTGCTTCCTGAATTATCATCATAAATATTTTAGACTTCTTCATACCAAGACTCATTAGGATGCCTATCTCCTGCACTCTTTCGAAAACAGACATAAGCATTGTGTTTATAATACCAAATAGAGCAGCTACTACAAAAATCATATACATGATATAAATCATCTGCTTATAGCTGCCAATATAAGCCATTATCATAGGATTTAAATCTTCAAAAGACAGCACTTCATAGGCATCGTTATTTAAAGATTTTATCAAATCTTCTTTATAATTATATACCTTTTCAGTATCATCAGTAACTATTGCTATTTCATTGATATTATTGCCTAGTGCAAGCATTTCCTGTGCATCCTTTAGATTGACATATATATACAGTTTGTCATGGTTTGAATTAGTAGATTTATATATACCGGAAATACGAAATAGCCTGTTCTCAACTACACCTTCGTAGCTATTGGAAACCATCACTACTTTACTGCCTATTTTTACATCTAACTTTTCTGCCATCTTTTTGCCAATTACAATTTCTTTGCTCTTGCCTGTCAGATAGCTACCTTCGATTACTCTCTGTGATATATTAGTTATGTTGGCTTCCTTGTCATATTCCACACCTGTTAACGCGCATCCGGCAGAACCTGATGGACTGGTCAGTAAACCAAAAGCAACCACCCTTTTCGAGTAATTCTTTACAAACCCATGCTCTTCCAAGTCTGAAATAACTTTACCTGAGTTTGGCAAGACTGATTCTATCTGTTTATCGCTATTGAATCCATTTCTATGAATTTGTATATGAGATGTATGAGTTTTTACCTGATTTGATAGCATCGAATATACCAAACCATTTGTAAAACCCTCGTTTATCAGCAATATGGCAACACCCACTATAATTGAGACAAGTACAATCAGAGAACGACGTTTATTTCGCCAAAGGTTACGCCACGCAAGTTTTAAAAGCATTATACTATTCCATTCTTATTTATTTTTATATTTATAGTACTTACTACACATATCTAATACCTTTTAATGCCTGCAGTTTTGACAATCTAACAGCAGGATAGATATAGACAAGCATTGCGATTAGTAAAACCGTTCCGTTTGCATATAAGAATATCCACGGGTCTAATGTTGAGTACATCGCAGGTATAAAACCATATTCCCTAATCATATCTGCAGTAGGTCCTGTAAGCACTATTGGATTCGCAACAACATAAGCATTAGCAAAATATCCAAGCAAAGTGCCAAACACCATGCCTATCAAAGCAATATATACTGTTTCTACGAACATAATCAGCACCAGAAGCCCATTTTTTGTTCCAAGAGCAAGCATTACTCCAAATTCGCTAAAACGCTCTGAGATAGACATGACTACTGTATTTAGTATTCCAAATGCTATTATTATCATCAGAAGTCCCAGATAGACAATACCTGAAACATTATCAAACTCAATCATTTGCTTGAACTCAGGTAATATCTCTTCCCAGTTAAGGACTTCCGCCTTCTTCTCTCTGCGGAGAGTATATTGTGACATTACTTTTGATATTTTCTTTTGAACTTCATCTACCTGAGCTACATTTTCCAGTTTTACTGCAACCATGGAAATCATACCGTACATAGAAAACAGCATATCAGCATCATCAAGACTAATATACACTGAAGAAGCGTCTAACTCCGTTGTGCCGGTTTTAGTTGTTCCAATTACTTTAAACTTCATATTGCCCATAGAACCATCGAAACCGGAGGATAGTACCACAAGTTCATCACCAATCTTTGATCCCAGATTTTCTAATAATTTATATCCGAGCACAATCTCTCCTGTTTTCCCTGGAGAAAGGAATTTTCCCGCATCTAATCTGTTGTGCATAGTTGAAACTTTGCTTTCATTTTCAGGGTCTATCCCAAAAATTGCTGCTCCATAAGATTTCTTTTTATGACCGACCAGACCTTCGGAAATAACTCTTTCACTAATATTTTTTACTCCTTCTATTCCCATCACTTTTTTCTGCATTTCATCAGTAAATGTAAAGCATTTTTGTAATGTTGGATTATCTCTATATCCTTCGTACTGGATTTGGATATAGCCCGGAAACATTTCTATGGCGTTTTTGATATTGACTTCATAAGTTCCAAGCTGCATACCCCGCATAAATATCATCAAAAAAAGTCCAAATGCAACAGCCGATATAGTTAAAACAGATCGCGTTTTATTACGGAAGATATTTCGCCATGCAAGTTTAAATACTAACATTTATTTACCTTTTATTACAATCACTTATCTTTCTAATTCTCTTAAGGAGAAGATTCTTTTAGGGATATTTTTGTCAAATTCTACTTTTTCATAAATAAATTCTGTATAGTACCCTTTCTTTGTTTCTGATATGACTTTCCAAACTGTAGGTATTTTTCTATCACCCATTTTTTTTATTTTTTGAAAAAGCATTGTTCTATGCAAAGTTCCGTCTTCGTCATAGTAAGTAACTTTTGAGGGTAGGTAGTCCACTTGCCTAACCCAGTAGTAAATTTTACCCCAGACAACAGGTGCGTCCGGTTTAGGTATAAGTTCAAACTTCCAGCATTTGATATTATCAATTTCATCGTCCTTTAGGTACTTGATATTATAATCATCAACCATATCAGATTCCCTTACGAGGTCATCATTTGTCAGGTCGGAGCCATTCCAGCTTTGCAGCATCATGGAAGCAGGTAGCTTCATTGACGTTTCTGTTGCTTTAAGATAGCTATATAATTCCTTATCTATTTTGAGCATCTTATTGCCTGCTTCTTTTTTAGGTTCGCGAGTGATTATTAGTGAATTATCCTTACCGTCATTCCAGATATCCATCTTCAGGTTTCGTTTATAATCAGGAGTCACAATCTTCATCTGAAAGGTACCCTGCATCGACTTTCCTTTAGCCATATCTTCTGCTTTTCGAATAATTGCTTCCGAATCAATATTTGAGAAAACAGTAACTACTGACAATAATATCAGCAAAACATATAAAGCATTTTTAAACATTTTTTGCCTCTTCTATATAGATTTATGTTTCTCTTCAGACATTTTTCTTATTCTTTCTTTAACTTTTTCTCCAAAAATATAGTACTCTTCAAGTACGATTGAAAATGCCTCTCTCATAATTTTTAATTTGTGATCTAAGGCGATTAACTCTTCACTTTTTGTAATATTCTTAGATTCTATTTCTATCATTTCTGCGGCTCGATCAAGTCTTTCTCTCAGATTTTCCAATTTAACGATACCCGGATCAATTACCATTTCCATTGAATCATGAGTGAAAATGTAAAAATCCTCTCTCGGGAACTCCGGTTTATATACCTTCTGTAAAAATCTAATCTCAACCAAGGCTTTAATTGTAGTTGAAATTGCTGGTTTTGAGGCTTGCAGACGTTGAGCAATTTGAGTTAGTGACATCGGTTCATGCTTGGTAACAAGTAAACCAAATATTCGTCCCATCATCACTTTCCCACCAATCGCATCTATATATCTGGCAAATTCATCTATTACAAAATCTTCTACTTTTGCTATAACAATTTCAGATGTAGTCATATTATTTCTCACTTTCGTATTGTTAACAACTTTCTTAACGATACAAATATAAATAAGTTTCGCATAATTGCAAAAAAAACTCCGAACTATTATCCGGAGCTTTAAGCAATTCAATTTTTTTATATTACTTATTTACACCAGGCAGTTTGCGTGGATAAGTAATTTCCTCGTCGTGGCAATCATCACATTTAATCTGCATTGGCTTATTCAGATTTGTATGGCAATTTTCGCAATCAAAATCTTTGTGCTCTCCTGTAAGAGTCAAACCTGTCTTAGAGTGGTTAAAAACACCTAATTTAAAATTCTTATGGCAAGATGTACAACCTGTGTTTAACTTGCTAAATTTATTATCTGCATGGCACTTATTACAATTAAGCATAGTATGATACTTACCTAACTTGAAGTTAGTAGATTTGTCATGGTCAAACGGAGGTAATTCTGTTTCTCTGTGACATTTATTACAGTCGTTATTATCATGACAAGTCGAGCAAGGTTTATGGTGATCTTCAAAACTTTTATGCATTTTTTTGTGTTGATCTGCCTGATAAGTTACCTCTTTTCTTAAATCATGACATTCGATACATGACTCTTCCGTATGGCAACTTTTGCAAGGCACATTAAACATTTGCACGTGCTGATCGTGATAAAATGTTACTAATCTTCCGGTGTCAGCTTTAGTTTCATAAACAAGCTTTTTCGGATGATTAACTTCTGGATGCTCTATCTCGTGATACCTTTTAATTAATTCTTCAATTTCACTATTTCCACTTTCTTTTGGTAAGTGGCAAGAGTAGCAACCGGTATTCTGATTCCACTGCCTGTGGCACTGGACGCACTGTCTATGGTATGCTGCTTCAAGGTCAGGAATTGCAAGATTTTCTCTCGTAGCTCTTGGTTCGTGACATTTTTTACAAGCAAGAACCGGACCTGCAGTGTTATAATGATGGCAAGCATCACAGCCCCCGGACATCTCTGACATCTGTGCATGAACTTTATGAGAAAATACTACAGGACCATATCTATCAGCAAGTTTTTCAATTTTTATTACAGTAGGACCTTCTTCAGGGGCATGATGAATTGTAATCTGCTCGCGTGGGCAAACTATCAAGCAAGGATCCTCTGCTGTAGGATATAAACAAGCATGACAAGTGCTACACTCCAAATCAGATTTCGCATGGTCATCACTAATTTCTTTCTTGATTAAATCAGAGTTAGTTGTAACAGTTGCAGTTTTTTGTGGACTTGTATTAACGTCCTCTTTAGTATTATTTATATTATTCAAACTAAAGGATATAGCCAGTCCCAAAATTAGCAATGTAAAAACATATAAAACTTTTTTCATTTTAGCACTCCTCCCCTTGATTCCTCTCGGGATCTTTTGGTAAAGAAATCACAGGAAATATCATAACAAAAGCTCTATAAAGCAAAATCAGAATTGCTATAAATCCTAAGGTTACTGATATTTCTCCGTAAGAAGGAAAATATGAATAATCTGCATTTGGCGGAGTATAAGCAGTAACAAAGTTATTAACTCTATTGATAAAGACGCCAAATACAACTAATCCGGATGCAACCATTAGTAAGCAAGGTTTGTTTAAAACTTTTTTAGATAAAAACATTCTAAGTGGAATAACAGCTCCTATAATAACTTCGATTAGAAACATAATGCTAGCTGTGTTAAAGTCAAGTAAATATACAAAAGTCTCTCTGATGAACATATCGCCTAACTTAAATGCTAAATATATCCCTAACAAAAGAGGCATTACTTTGCCAAGTTTGCTTAGCACGTGCATTTCCGGTGGAATTCTGAAAGATTTTGCCGCAATCAGTGACTCGAACATAACCATCGGGAATCCAACAGAAACTGCTGACAAAAAGAACAGTAACGGTAGTATAGGAGTTTGCCAAAGAGGGTGCATTTTGTCGCCGGCAATAATCATCAAAGTTCCTAAAGAAGATTGGTGTAAAGTAGAAAGAACAACACCTGCTATAATGAAAGCAAACATTACTTTAGGTAAAGTCTTGTCTAATAATGCTAAGAGTTTTTCTACAACATTATTAAGACCTTTGAGTATGCCAGGCAGATTTACTTTATAAATAAAACGCTCTACTATCGCCGGTAAGAATTCAATATAAAGCACTGTCAAATAAAACATAACACAAATACCTACTTCAAACAAAGCAGAATTCGGATTCCAGTTTACAAGTGGATGCCATATATAATACCAACGACCTATATCAGTAAATACGCCAAATGCTACAAAAGAATACCCCAGCATTGCAGTAAGTAGAGCCGGGCGCACAATAACATGAAAATCTTCACGATGAAGTATATGAGCTAATGCCGAGGAAGTAAAGCCACCAGCAGCAAGGGCTACTCCTGCAGCAACATCTACGCCGATCCATAAACCCCAAGGATAGTAATTATCCAAATTAGTAACAGCGCCTATGCCAAATATAAATCTACCTGCCAGAAATACTAAGCCATTAATAGCGATTAGTATCAGCAGGAACACGCCCGGAGTAAAGTAATTAACTTTTTTATGCTCTCCTGAAAGAGGAACTGTAATGAAATTCTCACTCATGACCTTCTCCTTCGTTGTTCTGGTTTAGCTTTTCCTTCTTCTCTGTCTCTCTTTTCTTAGTAATCCACATTATCATTCCTAAAAGCGAATAAAACATCGCAGGAGGCACGAAATAAGCAAATATACCATGCTGTATTGATTCGGACACACCAGGTGCAGTTTTGTCACCTAATTTCTTGAATCCAATCTCTCCGTAATCCTGGACTGACATATATAACCAGCTAGTCCCACCAACTTCTTTTTCGCCATAAATATGATCCATGTATCTTTCAGGATTACGAGCTATTCGTTTTCTGGCGATTTTAATCAAATCTTGTCTTGGCCCATAAGTAAGAGCTTCTACAGGACAAATCTCAACGCAAGCTGTTAATTTGCCTTCTTTGGTTCTTTCTGTGCAGAAATCACATTTTGAAATATTAGGTTGAATCGCCTTTTCAAATTCGTAAGTTGGAATTTGGAAAGGACATGCAACCATGCAATAACGACAACCGATACACTTCTCAGTATCCCAGACAACACTTCCATTTTCCAACTTAGAAAATGCACCTACGATGCAAGCAGAAATGCAAGCAGGATGGTCGCAGTGCATACATTGAATTTTTACATCGGTAGGCAAGTACTCACTTTTCGGATTTTTATACTCGTTTACTACCGTTAGTGACTTTTCGTTTGGTCGCCTGTATTCTTTAAAAACTGACCTGTCTTGATATGTATCAATGTGATCCGTCGGTATATCATGTGCTGTTTTGCAAGCCCATTCGCAGTTCCGGCAACCAATACAGACTGTAGTGTCTACCAAGACTCCCATCCTATCAGAAGAAAGGATGTTAACCGGGCGACTTTGTGCTTTTGATTCCACAGCACTAAGAGCTGTAGCTCCACACATCGCACCTGTTACTTTGAAGAAATCTCTCCGTGAAATACCAGCCATATTTAACCCTTAAATACTATTATTATTATATTCTATTTTCAGTTTTCAGTTTTAGAATACACTATACTAATGGTATATTTTATATATTTTCATAAAAGTCTTACAACATAAATATAGCACATAGATAATCGATTATGAAATTAATTCAGATTTTATACTGTTTTACGCGAAGTGCTCTATAAATCAATTATGCAAGGCTCTACTATGTAAGGTTTGTAATGCAAAATAGTAAATAAAAAAAGAGCCTGCTGAATAGCAAGCTCTTTTTTTAAATCTACACTGCAGGTAAAATAATTTTAGTATTCTTTATAGAAGTCTTTTCTGAAGTCTTCTATTTTAGATTGCTCTTTAATAGCATTCATCCATTGGTAGAATGTAATACCTGAAGATTGTTGTTTCAAAGTTTCGATATATGAAGCAAGATTAGCTTCTATATCTTCTTTTGCAGGCATATTTCTGTTTGTCACTTCTAAAACGAAGTAAGCTTTTTCGCCACGAATAGGACCAACAACTTTATTAAGTGATTGAGCAAAAGCATTAGTTGTGAAAGCAGGCTCTGTTCCAAATCCACTTACTTTGCCATCATTTTTCAAATTGTCGATAGTTTTCATATCAATTGTAGGATCTAATTCCTTAGCAGCCGCAATAGAACCTGCGCTTTTAATTTTAGCATAAAGCTCATCTGCTTTAGATTTAAGTCCATCTAATTTTTTACGTTCGATCAATTTGCCTTTGATTTCCTCTTTTTTGTCTTCAAGTGAAATGATACCTTCTGGTTTTTCGCCAACTACTTGAGTTACGGTAAGACCATAATAATCTAATTCCATTGGCTCGATAATACTACCAACTTCAGTTTCGAAAGCTTTATCAGTAAGGTATTGAGAACTCAAAATAGGACTTTCTTTCCCGAAGAATCCCGGAGTGAACGCTCTTAGCCCTTTGCGAGCAGCAAGTGTATCCAAAGATAGTCCTTCTTCTGCAGCTTGTTTCGCCATAATCTGAGCATCTCTCATAAGTAAGTTACGAGTAGAAGTAGACATGTGAGGAGCTATTCTGATTTCACTATATTTAACTTCGTCAGATTTTTTATCATCAATTTTGATAATGTGGTAACCAAATTGAGTTTTAATTGGACCAACGATATCGCCTACGTTATTACCAAAGCAAGCTTTATCAAATTCAGGAACCATTTTGCCTTTACTAAAGTAACCTAAGTCACCGCCTTTAGTTTTAGAGCCTGGATCTTCTGAGTGAAGTGTTGCAAGCTCTGCAAAGTCCTTACCTGATTTTGCATCTTTGTAGATTTTATCTGCTTCAGCTTTTGCACTATCCAAATTATTTTCATTCGCTCTGATTAAGATGTGGCTGGCTTTAACTACTTCATTTTCGCCATCACGTCTGTCATCTAATCTAAAGAAGTAAGTGCCATCAGTTAAAGTAAATGGCCCTGCTACCTGGCGGTTAGCCAAAGAGAGTATGAAATTAGATTTCCTAGGATCAATATCATTAACTAAAGTATAATCATAAGTATCACCATTGTGTTTACTCCACATCAAATCAAAAGCATCATCTTTTGCTTCTACAGTTTGAGCTTTGCTAAATGCTGTCATGATTTCTTGTATGCTTTTCTGAGCTTTCAAAGAGTCTTTCTGAGAAGGTACCATACGGAAAGAAACATAAGAAATTTGACGTTGTGGTTTTTGTTTGTAAAACTCTTTATGTGCATCATAATATTCTTTTATTTCTTCATCTGTAACGTTAATGCCTTTATCAGAAACATTCCTGATAGGAAGAGCAACGAAATTTACAGATGCAGTGCTATTTTCAGCAACATACTTTTCTTTAGCAAAAGCAGGAGAAATAACTGAACCTGTAGTACTAACTATAGAAGAAAGATTGTTTGATAATTTCTGTTTCAACAAGTAATCTTGAATATTTAGGATGTCAGCTCTAAATTTGTTTACTTGTGCTTCTTTTTCTTCAAAGCTCATAGATTCAGGCAATCTTGCCATGATTACTTCAGGATTAGTAATTATTTCTAAATATGCTTTTCTGTCAAAACGTCCTGTAGAATCAGAAAACTGTTTTACCAAAAAGTCAGGAGGATTATTCAATAACTGATCTCTGATTTCAGCATCTGTTACAGTAATCCCAGCTTTTTCAGCTTGAATTTCTAAGATTTTTTGATCTAAAATACCTTGCCACACTTGGCGTTTGATTTGTATTTCGTTTACTTCCTGGTCGGGGTTTTGTCTTCTCTGGTTTTCAATTTGCTGCTGTAGCATCCCAGCGAAATCTCTGTAAGCTATTTCCTCTCCGTCCACTATCGCAATTGGTTTGTCGGCGCTAGTTTGCCCTGACCCCATAAGCCCGGTTATAACTGTTTGATCTCCAATTGTAAAAAATGCCACAAGCATTACACCAAAAAATGCAAACACATAAGGCGACGCTTGTCGAATCCTTTCAATAGTTCCCATCTAAATTCTCCTTTTATATAAAACTAAAATACTATTCTTATTAGACTAAATATAACTTTGCAATAAGTCAAGCAACAAAATTATATAGCTTTAATATAATTTCCAATTCTTTTTATTCACATCTGTAAAATATATTGAAATATTGCTAACTTGCAAACGAAAATATGCAGATTTTTGCTACGTCTTACAACTTTTTGTTAACAATATGTGCAATTATATTATGATTTCAGGAAAATACAAAATTGATGCCATAGATACCGGTATTTTTGCTTTGGATGGTGGAGCAATGTTTGGAGTGGTTCCTAAAACTCTTTGGTCGAAAGCTTATCACCCCGGCGATGAACTTAATAGAATACCTTTGGCTGCACGGGTAGTGCTTATTTCGTGTGACGACAAACATATACTAATAGACACTGGTAATGGTACAAAATATAATCAAAAATTTGCAGATAGGTTTGCAATAGATTTAAAAGCTAGTGATTTAGTCTCTGCTTTGGCTAATTTTAGCCTAAAGCCTGAGCAGATTACTGATGTAATTTTGACTCATCTTCACTTTGATCATTCCGGTGGTGCTACCACTTGGATAGATGGAGAAGCAAAACCTACCTTCCCTAATGCAAAATACTATGTACAGAAAGAGCAACTTGCTTGGGCTAAAGATCCAAAATACAAAGATAAAGCTTCGTTTATTGAAGATGATTTTATCCCTGTGTTACAAAATGGTCAAATGATAGAAGTTGATGGAGAAAAAGAAATTTTACCGGGCATTACCGTCATTCCGGTAAACGGACATACTAAAGCAATGCAACTTGTCAAAATAGAAACCGGCAAAGATATCTTTGTATATATGGCTGATTTATGCCCTACTGCTGCCCACATTCCTTACCCTTATGTAATGGGATACGACAATCACCCTCTTACTACTATAGAAGAAAAGAAAAAAATACTACCTGAATTGCATAAATTAAATGCTACTTTGATTTTTGAGCATGATGCTTTTAGGCAAGCTGCAAAGATTCGGGAACATAAATCCGGCTATGTAATGGCGGATAATATCATCCTTACGGAGAAAAACTAATGAATTTTGATTTTTTAGAAGATGATAAACAACAATACCCCACTTGCGAAATAAATGGTAAAACTTTTTGCGATGTAATGGCATCCAAAGACTTATTTGAAAACAAAGGTAAAAAAGTATGCTTTGAAGAGGATAATGACTGGGAACTTGCGGTATTTAGAATAGATGGAAAATTGTACTGTGTTACCAATATTTGTCCACACAGACACCAACCTGAGATATACAACGGCTTACTGACCGGCACTGAACTGATGTGCCCATTGCATGGTTGGACTTACTCTTTGGAATCAGGTCAAAACGTAAATACACAACAGGGTATAAAATCTTTGAAGCAATTTGAAATATTTGAAAAAGATGGAAGAATATTTGTCGAAAAACCAAATAGAGACTCCACCCCGCTTTGGAGGAAAAATCTTGAATCTTAAACATTTGATTTCAGATTTTGCCAAGGAATTGGGATTTTTAGATATTGGATTTGCAGAAGGCACTAATTTATCTAACGAAGCAGGAAATTATGCGAAGTGGATAGAGTCAGGATTTCATGCCGATATGCACTATTTAGATAAAAATTTTGATAAAAAAGAAGATATTAGATTACTTTTTGAAAGTGCCAAATCTGTAATAGCTTTAGCCTATCCATATAACACCGGATTTAACCACAAATCTGACTCTGCAAAAATTTCCCGTTACGCTTGGGGAAATGACTACCACGATATTATTAAAAAGAAACTCAAACAAACTACCAGATATATTACTGAACTGATGCCTGAGGCGGAGAATAGAGTATACATTGACACAGGACCTACTTTAGATAGGCAATGGGCTATAAAAGCAGGCTTGGGGTGGCAAGGAAAGAACGGCAATATAATTAATCCCAAATATGGTTCCTATTTCTTCATTGGGTTAATAATTACTTCTTTAGAGTTCGTCTCTGACAAGCAAATCAAAAATCATTGTGGTAAATGTACTGCATGCTTAGAAGCTTGCCCTACGAAAGCGATTATAGCTCCTGAGATAGTTGACTCGCAAAAATGTATTTCATATTGGACTATAGAAGCTAAGCCGGAGAAAGTAATTCCTGAACCAATAGCTGATAATTTAAATGGCTGGGCATACGGTTGCGACATCTGCCAGGAAGTGTGCCCTTGGAATAAAAAGATAGAGAGCAACAGTAAAGATGAATTACTATTTCCAAGATACGGTGAAACTAATTTTAATGTAGATAAAATAATGGCAATGAGCGATGAGGAATTTAGACTTAGATTTGCCAAATCTCCTATTAAAAGGACAAAGCATGAAGGTATTAAAAGAAATTTGCGAACTTATCGAGTAGGAGGAGCATGATTATTTCATGCTCCGACCTCTCACACCACCGTACGTACCGTTCGGTATACGGCGGTTCGCTAAACACGACACTTCAGATATATACCTTCAAGGCTGGTATATCCCAAGTTTGCAAGATAAT
>JBFHIJ010000011.1:0-92055 GCA_041596515.1 Chlorobiota bacterium | reverse complement strand
TACTTATTGAAGGTCCGGGACACGTTCCTATGCAAAAAATCAAAGAAAATATGGATGAGCAAATAGAACATTGCTTTGATGCTCCATTCTATACATTAGGTCCTCTTGTAACAGATATTGCACCGGGATATGATCACATTACCTCTGCAATTGGCGGCACAATGATAGGCTGGTACGGCACAGCAATGTTATGCTATGTAACTCCTAAAGAACACTTGGGATTACCAGATAGAGATGATGTAAAAACAGGTGTAATTACTTATAAATTAGCTGCTCATGCTGCGGATATAGCAAAAGGTCATCCGGCAGCCCAGCTAAGAGATTATGCGATGAGTAAAGCACGCTTTGAATTCAGATGGAAAGATCAGTTCCATATCTCTTTAGATCCTGAAACTGCGCTACAATATCATGACAGAACTTTACCGGATGAAGGACATAAATCATCACACTTCTGCTCTATGTGCGGTGAACATTTCTGTTCTATGAAGTCCAGCCAGGAAGTCAGAGAATTAGCAGAGAAAATGGCAGAAAAATCTCAAGAGTTCTTGGATCAAGGTGGCGAGATATATAAGTAGAGTCTATGTAGCCGTGGGGTTAACCCCCACGGTTGATTCGTACCGACGGCTAAAGCCATCGGTTGCTACAACTTACAAGTGCAACCGCATAAGGTCACTGAGCAAGTGAAACGAGTCGAAGTGTAGCTTTAGGTTATTATCACAGTTTTTTTTAGATAATAGTCTAATTATGAAGTATGAGACAGCCTCTTCTGGACATTCAAGATCATTTTAATTTGATTTATCCATCAACCGTGGGGTTAACCCCACGGCTGAATCATCAAAAACGAATATTTTATTATGCTAATACTATTCACAAATAAAGAATCATTCTCAGGTGAAACAGATATTATCAATACTCTGTTTCGGAGAGGTCTAACTAGACTCCATCTAAAAAAAGATCTAAGCAGAGAGCAAATGATCGATTTTCTGAATGGAATTGATTCTGTATATCATCCGAGAATAGTGTTGCATGATTATTATAATTTGTGTGATGTGTTTGACTTAGCAGGTGTAAATCTTAATCAGAGAAACTTTAATTTTGTGCAAAACTATAATATAGTTTCTTTTTCCAGCCACTCCCTGCTTGAAATTGAGTTTTTAAAGTATGACTTAGAATATTGTTTTTTGAGCCCAATTTTTAATTCTATTTCCAAACCAAAATATCTTAGCACGTTTGATTTAGATGTCATTACAGATTTAATAAAACGATTCAAGAAGAAAATTGTGGCACTTGGCGGCATTAATACATCTAATGCAGAGAAGTGTTTAAAAGCAGGTTTTAGTGGAGTGGCAGTTCTTGGGTGCCTTTGGAATGATTTTAAATCAGGGAATTTGGATTTAGGATATAAGACTTTTGAGGAGTTACAGCAAATATGCAAAGACCATTGATTTTATCTATAGCAGGACATGATCCTTCTGCAGGAGCAGGTATTTCGGCTGATATTAAAACAGCTGAGATGCATGGAGTGTATTGCATGAGCTGCGTAACCTCGCTGACTGTACAGACTGAAGATACTTTCAAATCAGTCAATTTTGTAAAGAATAAGATACTAAGTAAGCAAGTGAAAGAATTGTTGAAAAGATACAAATTCTCAGCAATTAAAATAGGTCTAATAAAAAGTCTCAAATGCCTTGAAAAAGTGGTTAAGTTAGTTAGGAAGTATGATAACGCTGTTCCAATTATTTGGGATCCTATTATGAAAGCAAGTGCAGGATTTGAGTTTCATAGTGCACTAAATAGAGACATTATAGATAAAATTTTAAATAACATTACACTTGTTACTCCAAATATTCCTGAATCGGAAATAATATATGCTAATAGAGACTATTTGAATTATTCTTGTGCAGTTTTGTTTAAGGGTGGTCATACTGAAAATACTGTCTGTTCTGATTTATTATACTATCAAGACGCGGAATATAAGTTTAGTAGTAATAAACTGCCATTTACAAAACACGGAACCGGATGCATCCTTTCGTCAGCTATTGCTTCTAATGTAGCATTGGGACATAGCATAGATGAGGCTTGCAAACTTGCGAAAGATTATATAAATAAAGCTTTATCGAGTAACACAGGACTACTGGCTTACCATGGATAAAAAATATTCTAAAAAACAATTTGAGTTGCAGTTTATAACGCATACTCATCCGGAAAAATCTCCTGCTCAGCTCGCTGAAGAAGTGTGCCGAGGCGGTTGCAGATGGGTACAGCTTAGAATGAAAAATGCAGAAGAATCTGAAATAATAAGAAATGCTATAAAAGTTAAAGCTATTTGCGATGATTACGATGCAATTTTTATTATAGATGATCATGTCCAAATTGCCAAAGAAGTCAGAGCTTCAGGTGTTCACTTAGGCAAAAGTGATATGTGTCCCGCAGAAGCCAGAATAATTTTAGGGAATGATTATATAATTGGTGGAACTGCCAATACTTTAGAAGATGTGGATGAGTTAGTTTCCAAAGGTGTGGACTATGTTGGTCTGGGGCCATTTAGATTTACTACCACAAAAGAAAAACTTAGTCCTGTACTTGGATTGCAGGGCTATAAAGATATAACTGAGAATTTGAAATCACCTATAGATATTGTTGCTATCGGAGGCATAAAAGATGAAGACTGCTTTGCAATTTTGCAGAACGGAGCTTCAGGCGTAGCTATATCAGGAGCTATAATTAATGCCGACGACAGCATAGAAGCAACTAAAAAGTTTATTTATGAAATAGGTTGAAAAATGCAAAAACTTAAAATAGCAGATAAGGAATTTTCTTCGCGCCTTTTTACAGGTACTGGAAAATTTGCATCTAATGAGCTAATGGAAAAAGCAATAGTTGAATCCGAATCAGAACTTGTTACTGTTGCTTTAAAAAGAGTTGATTTGGAAGACAAAAATGATGATATACTAAAACATTTATCTCATCAACGTATAAACTTACTACCAAACACAAGTGGTGTAAGAACTGCTCAGGAAGCAATCTTTGCCGCAGAACTTGCCCGTGAGGCTTTAGGTACTAACTGGTTGAAGCTTGAGATACACCCGGATCCAAGATATTTATTACCCGATCCGATTGAAACTCTGAAAGCTACTGAAGAGCTCGTAAAATCTGGGTTTATTGTCATGCCATATATTCAGGCTGATCCTGTTTTATGTAAAAGACTGGAAGATGTTGGAGCTGCCTGCGTAATGCCTTTGGGATCTCCAATTGGCAGTAATAAAGGCTTGCAAACATTAGGTTTTCTTGAAATAATTATAGAGCAGAGCAACGTGCCGGTAGTTGTTGATGCCGGAATAGGTGCACCATCTCATGCTGCTCACGCAATGGAAATAGGAGCGGATGCAGTGCTTGTGAATACAGCAATCGCAGTTGCACAAGATCCGATTGCAATGGGCAGAGCATTTAAAATGGCAGTAGAAGCCGGAAGAATTGCTTATGAAGCAAAACTTGCCGGAATAGTTGATATAGCAGAAGCCAGCAGCCCGATGACTTCATTTTTATACTAAAAAGAAGATTTTGATATGAAACAGGAAACTTTTTCTGATATAATCAAAAAATATGATAGAAAAGATATAGAAAAACAGATTTATTCTAAAACTGAAGCAGATGTAATTGCAGCTCTAAATAAAGAACGCAGAGACTTAAGTGACTTTATGGCGCTTATTTCACCTGCAGCGGAAAAGTATTTAGAACAGATGGCAAATGTAAGCCATAAACTTACTCGAAAACGATTTGGGAATACAGTTCAGCTCTATCTGCCTCTATATTTATCTAATTACTGCGAAAATCAATGTGTTTACTGCGGATTCAATGCAGCAAATAAGATAAATAGAAAAGTATTAGATAAATCTGAAATTGAAGCGGAAATTGATGCAATAAAGCATTTTGGATTTGAACATATTCTGCTTGTTACAGGTGAGTCCAATTATCATGCTGGTGTTGACTACCTAGCTGATGCTATTAGACAGGTTAAAGAGGAGTTCTCGCAAGTTACTATCGAAGTGCAGCCTTTGGATACAGATGGTTACATCAAGCTTAAAGAAGCCGGTTTGCATGGTTGCTATATTTATCAGGAAACATATAACCAAGAGACATATAACAACTACCATCTGAAAGGTAAAAAAGCCGATTATTCTTATCGCTTAGAAACGCCGGACAGATTGGGACAGGCTGGTGTATACAAAATAGGTTTGGGATGTTTACTAGGCTTGGAAGATTGGCGTATAGATTCTTTTTATACTGCATTACATCTCAAATACCTTGAGAAAAAATACTGGAAATCGAAATACTGTCTTTCATTCCCAAGGTTAAGACCTCACGTTGGAAGCTTTCAGCCAAATTATCCAATATCAGATGCACAGCTCGTTCAGCTTATTTGTGCTTATAGAATGTTAGATGGGGAAGTGGAATTATCTATATCAGTTCGAGAATCAGCAAAATTTAGAGATAATATCTATAAGCTAGGTATAACATCCATGAGTGCCGGCTCAAAAACAGAACCGGGAGGATATGCTATTAACTCACATGCTCTGGAACAATTCGAAGTGCATGACGGCAGAACGCCTCAGGAAATTGAATCTATGCTTAAACAAAATAATTATGAAGCTGTCTGGAAGGACTGGGATCCATATATGGGTTAGGAAGAGAGACTTAGTTTCTATATTTTGAATATAGTAAAACTGCCCGATATTTTAATAATACCGGGCTGTTTTTACATCTACATACTTAGATTTTTACTTATCTAAGAAGTCATTCCATCTTCTTTCAGGGCGGTTTTTCCAAGCTCCTTTATGGTTGCCGTAACCTGGAATAAGAGGCATAGCAAGTGTTGCTTCACTATATACCATTTTTTCGTAAGTAGTTTCTACTTTACCCCAAGAAGAAGCTTCTTTAAGAGTAGAACCTGATAAAGCTCCGTCTCTTTCGTCAGCAGCAGTGATTTGAACAGCATATTTGTGCATATCAACATCTGCTTCTAAAATTTCACCTGCAACAACGATGTCCTGTACAAAGTTTTTAGGAACACCACCGCCGATCATATAGATACCACTGCCACCGGCTTCAATTTTAGTTTTAGTGATTTCAAGGAAATCTTTTGCAGAGTCGATAGAAAGCATTTTGCCATCTTTAGCGTGGAATTGGTGATGTACCAAACCAAAACCTGCAGAACAATCAGAAAATGCAGGAACAAAGATTGGAATACCTTTTTCATAGCAAGTACGTACGATAGAACCTTCGCCTTTGTTGTTATCTGCAAGGTATTTACCCATTTCTCTGATAAATTCACGTTAAGAATAAGGGCGTGCTTCTAATGAGTTTGCTATTTCAGCAAATGTCATATCACATACTCTTAATTCATCTTCATCGATAAAAGTGTCATAAATTCTATCAATCATCAAATCGCGTAATTCATTATCATCTACGAATTTTGTACCTTGATAGTGGAGGAAGCCAAATGCTTCAAAAAAGACCTGATCAATGATATTAGCACCAGTAGATACTATGGCATCAATCATATTGTTTTCTACCATATCAACAATGACTTTACGCAAACCGAAACTGATTAAAGAACCTGCAAGTGTAAGGTAAGTGGTACAGCCTTTTATCTTCCAACATCATATTAAAAATTTATGCTGCACGGCTCAAATCGCGAGTAGTAAATGCCATCTTACCCATAGTTTCCACTATTTCAGTTACATCATGTTTTTTGATGTCGAAATGCTCTACAATGAAGTCTTTGTTTAGATAAAAACTTTTTTCTGCCATTATATATCTCCTAAAAAAAAGGATATGGAAAAATGTAATCTTACATTTGCAAACTTTCTCATTTGGCAAACAATCTAAAAGATAAATTCTATTAGCTGCTAACAAATTTGAGCAGGGATTATTGCAAAATTTGTTGGCTATTTTGTTTATAAGTCTTTTATTTCATCCAAATAAGCCTCATATATATACTGATCAAAGCATGCAAATATTATCTTAATCTCAGGATGATCTTTCAAATACTCTCTTACCTCTTCAACAGCTATTCTTGTGGCTAACTCATAAGGGAATCTATAAACACCTGTACTAATTGCAGGGAAGGCGATAGTTTTTAAATTATTTTCTGCTGCAAGTGCAAGCGAGTTTCTATAGCAATTTCTTAGTTTAATCTCTTCTTTAGATTTTCCATTATTCCAGATTGGACCAACTGTATGTATTACATATTTAGCTTTAAGATTATAACCTTTAGTAATTTTTGCTTCCCCTGTTTTGCAACCATTAAGTGTTTTGCATTCTTCTAGAAGATCAGAACCTGCTGCTCTGTGAATAGCTCCATCCACACCACCGCCACCAAGCAAAGATTTATTTGCTGCATTTACTATTGCATCTACTTCTAAACCGGTAATATCCGTTTTCAATATTTCAATTTGATTTTGCATTATTTATCTCATATAACTAAAATTCTTTCTATTTTATGTCTTCCAAAACAGGATGTAAGCAGATATTTTAACCATCCCCTCCAGTGGAGTGGTGCCCGCAGGGCGGGGTAGTAAACTAATAAACATTCTCTTTCATAAATTCAGATATTCCATTTTTCCATTCTAAAGAATCATGCTTTAAATAGCTTTCGTGTGCTGAATTTGGAAATATTTTCAGATACTTTTTTCCATTCAGATTGTGATATATCTCATTAATCTCTTTTTTCGTAACAAACGGATCTTTCGCACCTAACATTAGTAGAGTTGGTACATTTATATCTTTTGCGTAGTCATAGCAATTATGATCCCAGCCGTTAAAACCGTTTTGAATGCTGCCCCAAAATAGTAATATTCCGGCAAAAGGGAAGCTAGGTATATTCATAAACTGAAATCGTGATACTACAGTTTCATATAATGTTCCGAATGGACATTCAAGTAAAATTGCCTTCGGCTTTATATTGTGTTTACTAATGGCTCTCATAATAGCAACTGATCCCATCGAGCAGCCATAAAGATATATGGGATCTTCTTTATTGAAATATTGGAATACATCAGCTATTTGGTCAGCTTCGCAGTAACCGAGCTGCACAGAACTTCCTATAGAACCACCTCCACCTTTGAAATCAGCTAAGACAACTTTATAACCCAAATCATAAAAATAATCTGCTCTATCAAGCATAGAATCTTTGGAAGCGACATAACCATGAAATATAATAATGGTACCTGCATTAGCCTTTCCAGGCATATCTGAAACCCAGCATTCTATCTCATCATTGCAAATCTTCTTTGTTTGGTAGGGGAAGATTGGAATAATAGTGTTTTTGGGTCTGGGAATATCTGCTCCGAGCAGGAGCATTTTTGTGATAGTCAGTACATCTTCCGGTATTTCTATCTGACTAGTGTTGCTTGAATCAGAGTAGTTCATAAATTTATATGCGTGATTGAAGCTTATTATATTCAATACAATGAAGCCACAAATACACGCATATAATAAAATTTTATATCTTTTCTTTTTCATCTCTTTTGCTACTTCAAAGGAAAATAAAATCAGTTAACAAAATTGGGACAATAATTATATTTTACTATCCATTACTGCCAGATACGATTCATCTTAGCTAGTGGTTGCAAAATGCAAGTCGTGAATATCAATATATAAATTATTTTCATCAAATAAAAAGCTCAGAAATATCAGAATTTTGGCCCTCTTTAACATTAGATGGCTAATATTTTCAAAAAAAGTCGTGCTTACTTTTCTAATACAAAACCTATTTCCAATCCATGTTTACTATTGAAGTACTTTAAGAATTTTCATGTTTTTTAAAATTAGGTCACAGTCAACACATAAACCTAAGGATTATAGATACAATTACATTCCTAATATCTTAAACTGCACACGTCGATTTTGTTTTCTGCCTTCTTCTGTATCGTTGCCAGCTACTGGCTTTTTCTCACCAAACCCTTTAACTTTAAGTCTATTTTTATTAATACCTTTTTCTACCAAATAGTTATAGACAGCGTTTGCTCTCTCTTCAGATAGAATTAGGTTAGAATTATCGTCACCAACACTATCCGTATGCCCTTCTATAACTATTGTCAATTTAGGATTCTTCTTCAATAAATCGCTTATTCCATCCAATTCTGCAAAAGAATCTTCTAATAAGTCAAACTTTGCGGTTTCAAAGAAAATATTATTCATACGGATTGTCTGACCTTTTTCTATAGGAACTAATTCCAAATCTCTGGAGATTTCGCTATATTGATAGGAATCACGTAAATCTATAAACTGATTTACGGCAATGTATCCTTCTGCCTCAGCTAAAAACGCATATTTCTTGCCTCGTGGCAGAACTATTTTATAGTCTCCCGAAGTTTGGTTAGACCTAGCCTGACCAAGCTCTTTTCCACTAGGCAACTCCTGATAAACAATCTTTGCAGATATTGCTTTCCCGGTTTTGGCATCATGTACTTTTCCCGCTACCAAAGTAACCGTTTTGGGTTTTAAAGCTTCTGGCAGTTTAATCTTGAATATATCTTCTTTGCCTAAAGACTGATATGATGAAACAAAATAAGCATATTCGCCTGATGCAGGAATAGTAAAGAAACTATCCCAACCGCTTGTGTTAATTACCGGACCAAGGTTTACAGGTTTAGACCAGTTTTGCCAAGTATCATCCATTCGCCTTGTCATAAATATATCATTCATCCCATAACCGGGGTGACCTGCTGATGCAAAATACAATGTTTCATTATCTGAAGCTAGAAATGGAGTGTCTTCTTTGGCTGCTGTATTGAGCATATCTCCCAAATTTTTGGGCTCTGACCATTTCCCATCGCTTTGCAAAAAACTTACATACAAGTCTGTATTTCCCCTCGAATCATCTCTTTGTATACTCAGAATCAAAGTTTTACCATCAGCTCCCATCGAAAATGAGGCATACTCATATCTATTATAATAATTTTTAATATCTAATGCTTCGGGATAACTCCACTTCTCCCCTTCCAAGTACGACTTTGAAAATCCTGAAGTAAGAGTGCCATCGGGTCTATATCTATTTAATAGATAAAGTGATTTGCCATCTGTACCGGCTGATATGGGAGAGTTAGGATCCAGATTATTAATAGGTTTACCTATATTTTTAGCCTTAGTAAAAGCACCATTACTGTCTAATTCTGAATACCAAATATCTTGAGATTTTTTTACTACATCTTTTTCCATATTGTCAGGATGACCTTTTCGTGAGAAGTAAAGAGTCTGACCATCCGGTGAGATTACAACAGTTACTTCTGAATATTTTGAATTGATATTTTCCCCAAGATTTTGAGGATACTCTGGAAACTCTATTTCCTTTGGCAAATTTATATCTACAAAGTAGTTTTCATCCTCATCTGATATGCCTATGGCATCTATTTGAGCATGCTGATAATTTGAATACTTGTAGTTATTCAGATACAATTTCAAGTACTTGACAGGGAAACCGGAAGGAGTTATAACTTGCCTAAACATTTGACCTTTTTCTGAAAGTGGCATTGGATTGCCATTTTGATAGACAATATCTGCTCTGGTTTTATCCTCGTCGAGTAGCTCTATCTTAAAAATTGATCCGGGGAAAAAACTCTCATTTACAAATACTGTTTTTGCAACTATCGCAGAGTCAAATGAAACAATAATCCACTGCAATGACTTATTTAGCGTTTTTGCTGGAACAGTCCATGCACATTCACTAAAGCCAAAATCAGAGCAAATATTAGGTCCACCCAATACTTGATCAGGGCCACTCAGCATTCGAGCAGAATTGGCAGATACTGCTACTACGCTATCAGCCCAGTGGATAGTAGCATTAGATTCAATCTGCAAGCAGAATATAAATAATAATATAAAGTATTTCATTTCAATCTTCGTTGCTTATTCTTATATTTAAATGTAAAGATAGCGTCTTTATTGCACATATCAAATAAAAAACCAATACAAGGCATTTTGCGACTTCTTATTAGTAAATAATGTTTTGTCATAAATTTTGTTATTTTTGTAGTAATATATGCAATTAAACAGGAAATAAGATGTATAACAACAGCCCGATTGGTGTGTTTGATTCCGGAGTTGGCGGGTTAAGCGTTTTGAAACAGTTAGTACGCTTTTTACCCTACGAAAGTTATGTCTATCTTGGTGACACCGCTCGAGTGCCATACGGAAATAAATCTGACGATACAGTCAAACAATATTCTAAAGAATGTGCAGAATTCCTTATTGCTAAGAATGTTAAACTAATTGTGGTTGCCTGCAACACTGCTTCCTCTATTGCCTTAGATACTGTCCGTGAAGTCGCAGGAGATATTCCTGTAATAGGAATGATCGAGCCAGCTGCAGGAGCTGCCCTTAGAGCCAGTAAATCCGGCAAGATAGGAGTCATTGGCACGAGAGCCACTGTAAACAGTAAAGCTTATACAAATAAGATAATGGAGCTGGCAGGAGCAAATCAAATTACTGTGATGTCTCAACCATGCCCTCTGTTTGTCCCAATAGTAGAGGAAGGTCTTATCGACCATCCGGCGAGCAGAATGATTGCTGAAGAATACCTATCTGAGCTAAAGAAACTCGATATAGACACATTAGTTTTGGGGTGCACCCACTACCCTCTTCTATCAAGAATGATTGGCGAAATACTGAACGGAATCCCACTAATTGACTCCGGCGAGCATGCTGCAGTAACAGCTCTGAGGTTGCTTGCAGAAAGAAAGATGCTAATAGAAGAAAGAGACGAATTTGTGATGAAACCAAAAATTGATTTCTTTGTAACTGATGTGCCAAATCTATTTTTTGAGCAAGCGCAGCTATTCTTAGGATTTAATGTAGATTCACCTAAAAAGATTCAGTTAGGAATATGCTAAAGCGTTTCTTCATCATATTGCCATTACTTTTAATCTCTGCTATTTCCTGTAAAGATGGAGCATACCGTGAAAAAATAGTGTCAAAAATATTTGAAAATCCCCATAAAATTGAGTTTTATGTAGAGCGACACACAAAATACACTGCACCATTCAAAGAAAGATATTTTACAACAGAGCAAAAAAAAGAAGCCATCTTAGAACCGCTGAGAAAGACAATTGAAGAGTATTTCACTGGCCAGCAAGAAAAGATATGTGAAAAAGAAGTATATCGCTACACAAACTACTACGGCATGAAAAACAACTACATTATAGAATATTACTCTGGCTCTAATCCGGATTTATTCATTAGAATTGACTGGATTAGGAATTTGTCAAATTATCAATTATTTGACATTCAGGTGGTATCGGTAGTCGTCTGTGACAGTTTGAGTGATTAGTAGGACGTGGGAACTTGATAGCTATATCAATTCAATTTTCGTTTTTGTTGTATTTATTTATATATTAAACCTATCCAAATCTATTCTACCCCCCCTACAAAATAACTTTCAGATTAGTTTACAATTGAATATATTTGTAGATATATAGATTACATTTTCCATATCCTTATATTTTGGAGATATAAAATGGCTGAAAAAAGTTTTTACCTAAACAAGGACTCCATGGTAGAGCATTTCGACATCAAAAAACATGATGTAACAGGAATTGTAGAAGCTATGGGTAAGATGGCTTATTCCGCTCGCGATTTGAGCCGTGCAGCTTCAATTTTCAACATGATGTTAGAAGATAAAGGATGTACTACTTATCTTACTTTAGCAGGCTCTCTGATTAGTGCCGGCTTGCGTAAAGTCATTGTTGACATGGTAGAAAACAATATGATCGATGCCATAGTATCAACAGGTGCTAATATAGTTGATCAGGACTTTTTTGAAGCTTTGGGCTACCGCCACTACCAAGGAACAAAATTCGTAGATGACAATGAACTACGTGATTTGATGATAGATAGAATATACGATACATATATCGACGAAGATGAATTGAGAGTTTGCGACATGACTATAGCTGAAATAGCTAATTCGTTAGAAACTCGCCCTTACTCTTCTCGTGAATTTATCAGAGAAATGGGTAAGTACCTAGTAGATAATAACAAAGGCGAAGGCTCTATCGTGCGCACGTGCTACGAAAAAGGTATTCCTATCTTTGTTCCGGCATTCTCTGACTGCTCTGCTGGTTTTGGCTTGGTGCACCACCAATTCCATGCAAAAGATGGTAAAATGCTGACAATTGATTCTGCTAAAGACTTTTTAGAAATTACAAAAACTAAAATAGAAGCCGGCGGAAGTGGTATTTATATGATTGGCGGCGGCGTACCTAAAAACTTTGTTCAGGATATCGTAGTAGCTGCTGAAATATTAGAAAAAGATGTGGATATGCACAAATATGCTGTCCAAATAACTGTAGCAGACGAAAGAGACGGTGCTCTATCCGGTTCTACTTTAAAAGAAGCTTCATCTTGGGGCAAAGTTGAAACTACTTACGAGCAAATGGTATATAGCGAAGCAACTCTTGCTATGCCTCTTATTTCAGGTTACGGCTACCACAAAGGCGCTTGGAAAAACCGTAAAGAAAGAAGATGGAATGATTTCTTAGATAAATAAGCCATATCAAGAAAAATATATACAAACGCCCTCTGATATTATGTTAGAGGGCGTATTTTTTTTATATACAACATAATGGGTTATTAAGTACATTTATCTATTGATAATAATATTAAGTAATGTAAAAAAACCGATCTGCTAAGCAGACCGGCCTTGTTTTTCTTACACTCACAGAAATAGGATTATCTTACAAAAGAAATCTTACCTGTTTGTGCATCTTCGCCCGCAGTGATTACATAGTAATATGTACCTGATTCTAGTATTTGTCCGCTATCAGAGGTACCATCCCATGTAGTAATATGGCTTCCTTGAGAAATAAAAGCATTTTCTAATGTTTTAACTTTTCTACCAGAGATGTCAAAGATTTCAATTGTAAGGTCAGAATCCTCTGTTACTGTATATTCAATATTTAATACTGTATTGAAAGGAGTAGGATAACTTCTTGTAGTTATTCCAGACCAGTCCGCAACAAAATCATCACCTGCTTCAGCCTGTTTGAATAAGTTTGAACCATCATAAGTAAACAGTACATTTGGATTTGTTTTAACATTCCAAAGTTTTGTTTTTGTCAGACCGTTATAAGTACATCTGAAGTAATAGTACATTGGCAACATTTCCATTGTTTCAGGAGTTTGACCTGTAATACCAAATGATGTATACATGCCATCGCCGTTTCGAAATATAGCATCGCCTACTAATGGAGAATTGCTTCCATCTACTAAGTCAACTGAAACTAAAACTGTTTGGAAATTCACATCACTATTACTAGCTACATTTTGTCTTATTGATTGAGAATTACTCAAATACTTAGCTTTAAAATAATAAGAAAGTGGCAACATCTCTACAGTATCACTTGCAGTGTTTGTGCCAAGTGACATATAAGAACCATTTGCATCTCGATAGTATAACTCATCTGCATATAAAGGATTGCCCGTTGAATTATTCAATGAAACTGTAACTGCTTCAGTTTGGAAGTTTACTACAGGAATGTCAAGGATATTTTGGAATTTAGACTGAGCATATCCTAAGTATGTAGCACTGAAATAGTATGAAAGTGGTAACATTTCTAATGTAGCACTAGCAGTATTTTGAGCGATTGTAACATAATTACCATCTACATTTCTGTATGCTAACTCTTCAGCTTCCAATAAATCTTCCCTGGAGTTTTTCAGATTAACTGTAACAGGTTGTGTTTGGAAGTTCACAGTTTGGTTAGTTTTAGCATTCTGCACGATAGTTTGAGTAAATCCAAGATATTTGGCTTGGAAGTCGAAAGAAAGAGGTAACATTTCAATAGATGCAGTTGAAGCATCAGTAGCTATTGGAATATAATCACCTGTGCCATCTCTATAAATCAACTCATCAGCATTTAGTGGAACACCGTAAGAATCAGTGAGGTTTACTGTAACTTCTTCAGTTTGGAAAACTAATTCAGGATTTCTGTAGAAGATACCTAATTTTGTTTCAGTTTTACCTAAATGTGTCATTTTAACATAAGTGTAGTATCGGGAAATGTTTGTAGTAACATAACCAAATTCGTTTGTCATAGCAGAGATATAAACACCATCTCTGATTTGTGCTTCTTGGTTAGGTATAGGATTGTTATGACTATCCACAAGTTTAACCATAATATTATAACCACTACAGTTACCTTTTGTCCAAGGGAAGTAGTCAACATTAGCAGTAAGCTTATCACCAATGCCACCAATATTAGAAGCTACTTCAGGACCTGAGCAATCACCCCACCAGTTGTTGATAGCATCTACGTTTTGTGATGTAGTATAAACACCGTATTCGCTGTTATTGTATATATCACAATTATGTATTATAGTAGTACTTAGGTCATTCTCATCATAACCAACTGCAACGCCTGTAGTATTGCTAAATATTTCACTATTTGTTATAGTTGCTTCTGTTCCTTCACCGAAATAAGTTGTTACTAAAATACCTGCAGAAGTACTTCCATCAGTTGAAGCAACACCATAGTTATTAGTAACAGTAAGGTTGTCAACATTGACTTTAGCGCCCGCACTTATGTCAAGAGCATAATCTAACCAGTCACCTGTACCTTTACCGGTATAAGTACAATTTGTGAAGTTAGAACTTGTAACTACAGTACCGAAGTAAAGCACACCAATACGACCAATATTTGTAAAGTTACAAAAATAAAAATCTACATCTCCGCCAAATGCTGCTACTGCTACACCATTGTATGTAGGATAAACTATATTTTTGAAATCTACGTTCGTTATGGCTCCACTACCTTTATGGCGAATACCTTGGTAGATATTATAACCGTCACCATCTAAAGTAAGGTTGTTTAGATTTAATTCGACTCCACTATTTACTAACCACCACGCTCTTGCATCACTACTGTTTCCAGTATTCTGATTTGTTTTTATAGTAGTTTCTGTAACACCTGCACCACCGATAGTTAAGTCTTTATCAATAACGATTTGACCTACTTCGAGATATTCTCCGGCTTCTACATCAATAACATCATTTTCGTTTGCTTCTACAATTGCTTCTTGGATAGTTAAATAATCTAAGCTTTGAGTGATATTGTGGACATGTTTGCCACCGTCGCAGTTGCCATTAGCAAGCATATAAGGAATAAAGCTAACATCACCTGTAATCATTGCAGCTACTTCACTTTCGATATCTGTACCGAAGTAGTTACAAGCAGTTGCATCAACTTCTGGAGCTGTAGAAGTGATAGCATAATCGTTATTTGTGAGAGTGCATCCACTTACTGTTACTGTACTTAAATCATTAGCATTATAACCTACTGCGATACCCATTGTACAACCGGTGATTGTGGTTCCTGTTATAGTTGCTTCAGTACCTTCACCAAAATATGTAGTTACAAGGATACCTGCAGAACTAGATCCGTCAGTTGATGCAACACCGTTATTACCATTGATTGTACAGTTTGTTACAGTACCTTTACCGCCTCCACCAAATTCGATAGCGTAATCTAAAGCATCAATAGTTCCTTTACCTTGGTAAGTACAGTTTTCGATTGTTGCAGTTGGAGCATTCTCCATTTTGCCACCTCTAACATGAATACCAACACGTTGGATATCGCTGAAGTCGCAATTTGTCACTGAGTTGTTGTCGCCAGTTAAGAATTGAACACCAAAACCATAATATATATGACTCTTAATATTTTTAATAACACAGTTATCAATGTGCGACTCACCACACGATTGGATTGCTGTGTGTATTGAATTAGTTTGACCGTCAAGTGTCAAGTCACTCATATCAAATGTCATATCCGGTGCTACATAGAGCCACGCAGCTGATTGTGTGTATGATGAGTTTGTTGTGGCAAAATCAGTATTAATTACTGTCAAATCTTTACCGGCACCTTTAACTTCAAGGTCTTTATCGATAACTATTTGACCAACTTCAAGGAAAGTACCTGCACTGACCTTGATTGTACTACCTTCAGGAGCTAATGTTATATTATCTTGCAAATTAGTGTTGATTCTTACAGAATTAGGATATCCACTAATAAGCATTTCTGCAGGTTCAAAGTTTGCATAGTCAGAAAGAGCAATTACTTTGTTACCAAATGTATTTTGATTCCATATTTGTTCCCAGTTTAATTGTCCGTCAATTACGCCACCCAAATTACCGCGAGCACTTATGTAATCATCTACATTTATAACACCGGAGAAATCATTTCCAGTAATAACAGCACCACCAACCGGTTTAATAATCCATCCCTGAATCGGATCTGCACCATCCCAGCCACGGAAGCTGATTAGATAGTAATTTCTTTCACCTGTAAATATGTTGTTTGTAATTTGTCTGTTTGCAACATCACCTGTCTTACCAACGCCGTTATTAAGAGAAACAAGAGCATTATGGAAGATGTTATTATTGATTGTATAACCAGTGATTGGATGTGTTAAATCCCATTCGCCAAAATACAAAGAACCTTGATTTGCTACTGTGTTGAAATAACAATTTGTCATTGTAAAATTGTTACCGATAACTTCTACTGTTTTATTGTTATCCATAACACCATTTTTATAGTTATCTCCAATTTTAAAACCATTGAGAGTAACATTATCAGCTAATACAAAGATACCTGAAGAACCGAAACTATTTGAAGCGGCAGTATTAAAAGTGACTGCTGCCTGAGCCGGATCTGTGCAAGGATTACCTAAAGCATCTAAACCTATGATAGAAAGTGGTTTGTCTATAAATAATCCAAATTGGTAATTACCTGCACCAAATACATTTCTACCATCTGCGGCAACAGTACCATAGTCACCTGCTTCCACAAGAATAGTATTACCCGGAGCAGCGGCATCGATAGCAGCTTGGATAGATAATGCTGTATTGACATGGTATACAGAGTTGTTGTCTCTAACTACTGAGGCTTTATTTGCTAAGCGAGTATTTAGATAAGTTGCAAATCCATAGGCATCTGCAAGTGTTCCATCAATGTAATAAGTATATTCTGTTGTTGGATTATTTGCAGTTTCATAAGTCCAATTGTCTATATTAATATTGGTAGAAACTAATCCAAACTCATTTTGAATATATAATGCGTCTGTTACATTATTAGCAGCAAAATCAAAATTGACATTTGAAGATGCTCTGTTATAATACGCAGGTTTTGAGCAATATACTGCTATACCGCCCCAAGCATTATTTGTAGAATTAACTCCTGTAATATTTACATTAGCACAACCTGTCAAACTAATTGCATTGCCACTTACTGTATTAGTTGCAGTAAGATTTATAATTGTCAAATTAGTAATTGCATGAAAATCAAAAGCAGTTTTCTTAGATGCATTAGCAGTTATATTTTCGAGAGTAATATTTGAAATATCATCAGACACTTTAAAAAGATAACTGCCACTTACGCTATTTGGAATAGCCGTAAAGTTTTTGATTGTTACATCTGAAGCAGCAACTTTGATGCCGTAACTTGGAGAATTTACCGCTGAAACATCAATCATACAACCTGCTTCAGAATCACCTACTATAGTAAGTGCTTTGTTGATATTTAGAGTAGTAGTTTGCACAAATGTGCCTTCTAAAACTCTTAGATAATCATTAGCAGTTGCGGCATTGACTGCAGGCTGGATATTTTCGTAAGTAGTAGTTTGAGTAACATTGACTACTTTATCATTATTATTTCTTGCTGCAATATCATCCCAATAGATGTCATAGTCATCATTGAAAGCTTGCTCTGCCACAGGTAGATTTGGATTACCAAAGTTATAACCCTGCACAAATATATCTTTTAAATTATATTGAACATCTTCAGTAGGAAGTACCTCTATATAAACCAAATCACCATTTATATAGTATTTATTTTGATTTTCTTCAATACTTATACTTAAATCATACCATGTATCATAAGTAATAGCATAATTTACGTTATGCCAACCATCATTCGAATTCCATGCACGAAAAGTAGGATTAGCACCAGTTGTATTTGCAAAACCTATGATTGGGTAATATAGGTAAGTTTGCCCAACTATCTGAGTAGCTCCCCAAATGTCAGATCTTCTATGTGACGAACTCCATGATGCAGGAATATAAAGTTTCCCACTGATTATAGCTGGATTTGCATTAGTAACAGCTATGTTTGTTTCTATCGTTTTACCATGAGTGTTGTAAAATGCTCCATTCTGACTTCCTCTCTCAACCGCATCTGCGGTTACTTGTATGTGAAGGCGGTAATCGTTTTGAAAGGTAACCTGCTCGAACAAATTTGGAGTATATCTATCCACGCTCCATTCTGAGAGATCATTAAAATCTGAGAAATATCGCCCGTTGGCGACTGCACTAATACTTGCTACTATCGTAAAAACTGCAAGCAGCAAAAAAATCTTTACAGATTTCATCATAAGACTCCTGATAGCTAAAAAATGATACTTGTATTGTATTGATACTCGAAATATCTGATTTTTAACATTAACCCAGATATAACTTGAGATAGTTAGTACTTAGAAGAAGTAGTAGAAATTAGTTTTATACCTGTTTTTAAATACATCCTAAACTAAAGCACATTATTGCTACTTGTTGAAACAATAATTACTTGATGCTATAATGTTAAGTATAACTTAGCTGATTAGAATTTAATATACAATAGCATGGAATACGTATTTTTGCTGATATAAGTGTTAATCCCTACTAGTCTACCCTTTATTAGGTGCGTATTAAATATTAAATTTGGTCTATATTTAGTTGTGGATAATCTGGAATATGAACAGTGGATTCTAATAGATAATTCTGGCATAGCTGACATTATGGCTTATTGCGGTTATATTTGTTAGAAATGATTTAGAAATTCTATGAATAAAATATCTTGGTATACTAAGTAGAATGCGGTATTTATAACTATTGTATGTATCTATACAATTTACTTAAACATTTGAAAATAATTATACACATTCCATCTGACCGCAATTTGTCATGTTATTATTTGAATAATTAGGGATTAGCATACCCCTAAGAGTCATCAAAATAGGTGTTCTCTGATATTAGAATTCTCTATAAATTGGTTCAATTTCAAACCACTTTCATACTTTTACGAAGTATTATTGAAGTTTTTAGGATTAGGTTTTATGGCTAAAAGAAGTTTAGGAAAAAATGGTACTATTTAATATTATCTATAACATTAAGTTTACAGATTTATGTATTTATTACTAAATATATAAATTTAACAAATCTTGTAAAACTATAACAGAAAGTGTAATCTTTTCGGTTAAGTTATTGTTTATACCTTAAAGTATACTCAGTAAAAGAAGAAGTTTCAGTTTGATAGCTCATTCCATTGTCTTCAGTAATTAGGTTGAAGTCATTAGAAATTTGGAGATTAATTACAATACCTGTTTCAACCTCTATCATAGCTTTGCCCATAATTTTACTTCTAAATGCAGTGATGTTAGCTACTGAGCTATAAGTATTTTTCTTAGTTAAAAAGTCAACCTCAGCACAGTAATGCCCCTTGTAATCTTTGAAAGCTATCAGCTTATAATTTAACTGATGTATAGATTCTAAAGTAGCAAATTCATACTTTTGAGTATAAGTTTTTTCTGCCGACCACTCTGCTCCTACATTGGCGCCATTATTTGGCAAAGGGAAAGCAAGATTTTTGAGTTGATCCATAATATCAGGTAAAAGAAGATAAGAAAGTGAGTTTACGTTGTCTAAAGATTCTACTTTAGCATCTAAACCTCTACTGCTAAATGACATTTCACCACCGATATCGTTCAAATCTACAATATCATTTTTAGATTTGATTTCCATTCCTCTTCCGGGGTCCTTTTCATAAGTAATAACATTAGATAAAGCAACCAGAGCATTTAATCTATCTTCGTCGGTTTTAAAATACAATAGATCCGCATAAAAGCTTTCGGACGAAGCTATAGTGTCATACTTATCCAACTTGCCATTGCCGGCTCTGAGTAAATGTTTTGAATCATTAACAATATAATATTTGAAGTTACTGTTTTTTTCTATCTTAAGACTACTTGTCAGATTGGCGGCATACGCCATAGTAACAAATAGCAACACAAACAGTAATATAATTTTCTTCATATTAATCTCCTTTATTCAGTATATCCATCAGGTAAGCCCGGCACCACCTGCACTACTTTTTCTTTACTTATAAGCACCTGCCCCGGGTTAGCACCTTTTGGCTTTCTAACGTATTTCTTTTCTGTATATGCAACAGGCGTTAGTCCTGCATTTCTCATTTTTGAGTAATAGGCTGTAATTGACGCAGCTTTTTCTATAATGTGCTTGCCCGGCTTTTGACCTTTTTCAATCCTTATCACAGCATGCGAACCACTAATGCCCCTAACGTGAAACCACAAATCATTTGCTTTAGCAAATCGCATAGTCAGCTCGTCATTATTAGCAGCATTTTTACCTACAAAAAGAGTAAATCCATCACCTAAATCAAATGTTTTATACTTATCAGAAGCGTCCAAAGTCTTATTTCCTTGTTTTTTGATTCCTAAAATCTTTTGATGTTGATTTACAAATTTATTCAAATCCTTTATATTATCAATGCTTTCTAATTCTTTTTTTATTTCACTAAGTCTATCAAGTTCTTCTTGTAGTTTCGGTATCCGCTGCTTACGTACTGCCAGCTCCTGCTTTGATTTTTTTGCTTTTTCGTAAAATATATGAGCATTTTGCATCATATCATACTTATCGTCTAATGGAATTTTTACTTCATTCCCAGTCCAATCATTCAAAACAATAGATTTCCCGGGTCTGTCTTTTGCGTTTGGCTGTGATAAAAGCACTTCACCCCATAAGGTGTATTTTTCAATTTTTTCTTCTGTTTTAGAAAAGTCAGAAGCAAACCCAATATTTCGTCTTAATTTAAGAACCTTTGAGTCTAATCTTTTTTCTACGTCTTTATAGTCCTTAGCATAAGTATCTTCTTTGTGTTCGTAGCTTAGTCGCATTTGTATTGCTTTATGTATATTATCAGACTGCTTTTCAGCAACCGGATATTTGCTAAGCTCTATCATGCTAAATATTATACTATCATTTTCGCGACGGTAAAGATAATACTCTTCTGAGCTCAATAGCTCTTCTTTAAAAGCATTTGCTTGTATGATGAGACTCTGAACCTCGCTTTCTTTAAAATGTGATTTGAGCGAGTTTATGTCGATATTATTTCTTAACATAAACTCTTCTGCATAGTCTTTTCCAAGTAAAAGGCTTGACTTTGATAGCACATCTCGCAACTTCGAATCATCTGCAAATTGGCGATAGTTTTTGTTATTCGCCTGCTTAGGTATTAGTTTCTCCCCTAGTGGAGCTTTTCTTCTGTTTAGTGCATCTAAAATTGTATCATTTTGCTTTGATGTAAGAACCAAATTACTTTCCGAACCTCCATAGAGCATCACATATAGTTTTATTGATACAAAATCAAAAACCAGCACTCGGTCATTATCTTTAACAGTTATGTCCTGTAAGTACTCTCCCAATAACTCTGGCATCAAATCAGTTGTGTTTTTGCCGGCACGACTAAAGTTATATCTCAGATATATACTGCAAAATTTCGGATCTGCAGAGAAATGTAGAGTTTCAGTATTGCTACCATCGCTAAATTCTATTGTGACTGTGTCTTTTTCCTGTGTAAAACATTCCGTTACACGGAAACCTATGAGCTTTTGAAAGCTTTTAGCAAGTTTTAGTAATGTATAGTAATGGCGTATCATTTACATATTAAATTATTGATAAAGCAAACAATTTAGCATAGATACAGGAGATTTACAAGGATATAAAAAGATTGGGTCATATTAAATCGAAAAACCCCTTTGCCAGAGTTTCTTTACTTTTGCAAAGGGGTTTTATAAAAATACAATTTGAGATATGATATTTCTTTAATTGCTTTCTTGTGCTTCTAAATAAACAGAACCATTAGTAGGATCTAAATATATTAAATCATTGAAAACCTTTTCGTCTGAATATCCTTTGAATAGAGTTGCAAGTTCGTTAAACTTAGTTGCAAACCAAAGAGATACATACATGCTAGATCTTACTAATTTTTTCTTTTTAAACTCAGCCATATCTCCTATTATCTCAGCGATAACCCCCAGAGCTTCGTCTTTATTTACAGCCATCTGATCAAGACCATCCACATAGTATTCGAATACCAGTGTTTTAAATGCGTCATAAGTAGGATCTGTAAGCTCATTGACAAGGTTATATCTTGTATAGTCACCCGGTTGAGAGTATGTTTCATATCCGTTGCCATTGGCAGCATTCCCTAATCTTACTATGTTTTTTGCTCTTTCATAAATAGGATAACCAGAACCATCTTCATAAGTATCAGCATCGATACCAATGATTAAAAGCATATAGTAATCTAATAAAGAAGAGAATTCGTGAAATCTATTGGGATCATAGGAAAAAACTGCATTACGTGAATACTCAAAACTCCATTTATCATCGATAAAATTTGCAGTAACAGTTGCTCCTTCAGATCCATAAATGTATCTCTTGGCAGAGATAAAAATGCGAGCAGAGTATTTATAGTTGCTTCCGCCTGTTAAAAAAATAGAAACATCCACAGGGATAGCAGGACCCTCCCAGTCTATATCTGTATACTGAGTAGCATTAAGATAGCTTTCCACATCTCCCTGCATAGAACTAACATTGATTTGTTGTTCCTGAGTGAGGAGTTCCATATTAACGGATACTCGCGCTTCTATTTCGCCGGCAGAAAGCATATTTGGCAGGAATAGAGCTACAACAATCAGAAGAAAAATAGTTTTCATAGGTAATCCAATATATTTATTCAATCTATATCAAAAATATAAAAATTAGCTTAGACCAAAAAGCTTTTTCATTTCTTCAATCTCTCTTTTAGATACTGAAGTTGGTTTTTCATTTTTAGTGTCGTGTATAAATCTTTTTTTGCCTTTTGTACCACCGGTATTTTTACGTTTTCCTGATAATATTTTTTGCGCAAATTGAGTAGCTCCTTCCACCTTCATCGCGTTCACACGGGCATAGTTATGTATTTCTGTGTCGCTACTTACTATTATTACATTTTTGTTGCCGGAAAGTTTCCTAATTCTTTTTTTTATTAGTTCATCTGCTGTTTTATTATTTGAATACTGAACTTTTACCTGATGGTATGCAGACCCAACTCCGGCGTTTCTGCCATCGAAAACTACTGTAAAGGTATAACTAGGGTAGTCTGTAGAATAAGACTCAACTGCAGTTAAAAAAGATAACCTCGCCGCATCTATTCCCTGAGAAATTTGATTACGAAACTGCACGTTAGTATGAATTACATTATGTGCATCAATTATATATTCTTGCATATTTCTTATGATATTTTTATTTTATAAACACTATATATGTAAAGGTGTGATAATGTTTAAATCTATTTTACTTTTCCTTTTGCTACCAATACTAGTCATTGCATCCGAACCTAGTTTGGAAGAACTATTAGAGCAATATGACGATAATTCTGATATCAGTGAGCATATTAGTGAAATCGAAGAGCTGGTAGACACCCCTATATACGTTGATGCATCTAATCTTGAGGAAATAGATAAACTTATTTGTATCAATCAATTTCAGAAAGATCTATTAAAAGACATCATCAAAGAGAGCAAATTTACAAAAGAATATTTACTTAGCACAGGACGCTTCAAAGAATATGAAATTGAACTTCTATTACTTTGTGTCAGATTGGAAGAAGAACAAACGGATAAAACTATCATCAACGCCTCATACAGAGGCAGATACAAGAATAAATTAATGCAAATCAGAGGTTACGAACCCGAAGAAAATAAGGGAAAAGCTAAGTACGAAGGCAGTAAGTTTAACTTTTATCAAAAAATCCATAATTCTTATATTTTTGATTCAAGTGAAGTGAATATTGGTATAGTAACTGATAAAGATGCCGGTGAAAATCTCGCTTTTGACTATTATTCTTTACATGCATCGTACGAAGATGATTCTTACCAGATTATAGCAGGCGATTACTATTTAAAACGTGGAAGCGGTTTGATATTAGCCTCAGGTTTTGCTCCCAGAAAAAGTACGGAAGTTATATCAGGAATTTACAGCTATGATTATTCTCATCGTCCGTATACTTCTACCTTAGAATCACGTAGAATGCGTGGATTCTCGGCAAAAACAAACATGTTATCCAACTTATTAGGTATTGACCTTTCTTTAGATATTTTTTACTCAAACCAAGCAAAATCCGGAAATATCAAGACGGACGCTGAAGACAACGGATATATATCATCTATCTATCAATCAGGTTTCTACAGATCTGACACCGAATTAGAAAAGAAAGATGCTTTTAAAGAAACTTTAGCAGGCGGTGGTTTTGAGTTAGATTTGAATTATGTAAAGCTTACCGGCACGGCTCTTTATGTTGATTATTCTCTTCCCTTACTATCAGGCAGTTCTTCAGCATTCTACGGTAAATATGGACTGCTCAACTCACTTTCCTTAGATGCCGGAAAGTGGGACAATCTAAAATTTAGTTCCGAATTTGCAGCAGATGCAAATAACAATACTGCGTTTATTTTTGGTGCAATAGGTAAATCTTCTATTGCTCAATTTGCATTTAATTTAAGGAATTACTCTAAAGGCTTCCGATCTCCTTTCGGAAATGCTTTTGGTGAGTTTTCATATCCTTCAAATGAAAAAGGCATTTATGTAGGAGTTAAAACAATTAGATTTTACAAAACTATAATTTCTGCTTATTTAGATATTTTTTCCTCGCAGGATTCGACATACTATGTGCCAAGTCAAGTCAAAGGATATGAATATCTCGGTAATTTGGAATACTTACTCCTTCGCAAAAACTATCTAGAGTTCCAATTTAAGTGTGAAAAGAAAACAGATTATGGTAAGATTGGCAATAGAGAGTTTAAAGAGTTTTATGATGCAAGAAAGTCAAAATATAAAATGCAATATAAAGGAGAGTATAAATTTGCCGCTTGCAATCTTAGGCTAAAGACAGGTCTACAATATTCAGCTCTTCAGATACCTGAAAACACCTCTTCAGGTTTTGGGTATTACATCTCTACAAAATTGGATACTGATTTTGGGCTCGACCTTGGGATATCTTTCACTGAATTTGATACAGATGATTACGACAGTGCGATATGGTTTTATGAATATGCAATCCCGGGCTACTCTAACATCCTCGCACTATATTTGAAGGGCTATAGAGTTTCTACGTTTATTGCTTATAATCTCAATTCTTTTACACTGTCAGCAAGGTTTACTTATCTCGAAAAACCTGATGAGAAAACGCTGAGTTCAGGATGGGATGAGACATTTAGCCCAATAGATAAACGAATATATTTGCAATTAGACTGGAAGTTATAAGCTAACTTCGTGGGTGGAAAGTTTTATGTACTTCTTTGAGGTACTCTCTGTCTATGTGGGTATAAATTTGAGTTGTAGAAATGTCAGAGTGGCCAAGCATTTCCTGCACAGCTCTTAAATCAGCTCCACCTTCTAACAGATGAGTAGCAAAGGAATGCCTAAAGGTATGTGGATGCACATTTTTTAAAATACCTGATTCATCCGCATATTTTTTTAGCAATTTCCAGAACCCCATTCTCGACATAGGCTTGCCTCTCAGATTAAGAAACAATGCATCTTCGGAATGTATATTTGCTATTTCCGGACGAGTTTCAATTAAGTAGAGCTCAATCCACTTAAGTGCTGATTTGCCTATTGGAATAAATCGCTCTTTAGAGCCTTTACCTATAACCCTTATAATTTCCACATCTCTAAAGATATCTTTCCTTTGGATAGTAAGCAATTCTGAAACCCTAAGGCCACAAGCATAAAGTAACTCGAGCATAGCTCTGTTCCTAAGCCCACCGATAGTTTCTGCATCCGGGGCATTAATTATGGCATTTATTTCATGATAGGTAAGAGTTTCAGGTATTTTCCTTTTCTGCTTTGGCATATCTACTGTTTCACTAATATCAGTAGGCATGATGCCTTCAGATACAAGATATTTAAAGAAGTTTCTAAAAGTAGATAGATATCTTGCACGGGTAGTATTAGATAGCCCTAAGTCTGAAATATAATATAAAAAAGCAATTAAATCTTCTTTTACCACATCTTCAAATTTTTCTAATTCCATAGTAGCAAGAAATTGGGCAAGATTATTAATATCATTAGCATAAGAGACTTTCGTATTATCCGAAAGTCCCTTTTCTAAAGTCACATATTCTATATATTGCTTGATTAATCTTTTGAATGATTTAGGCAAGTCAATTTTATTATGCTTTTGTATTTTCATCAGTCTTAGGTATTTCTTTGTATTTTACTCTTTGGTGACCTCTGGAAATAAGATCTTTCAGGATAGTTTCTTTAATTATATCCAAATCCTTCATTGTTATTTCGCATTCGTCAAACTGACCGTCTAAAAGTCTGTCCTTTATGTTATTACTAATCATTTTTTCAAGTTCCGAATGATCTTTCACTTGAATCCTAGACATGGCTTCTGCACTGTCACAAATCATAAGTATTGCAGATTCTTTAGTTGCAGGTTTAGGACCGGGGTAACGGAAATCTCTTTGGTCTACCGGTTCCCCTTCAACAGCTATCTCTACAGCTTTTGCATAAAAGTGTTTAATAAGAGTAGTACCATGGTGCATAGGAATAAAATCAATTAACCTTTTGGGTAATTTATACTGACGAGCAAGGATGATGCCTTCAGAAACGTGATCTTTAATTGCTTGAGCACTTTTCTTCGGAGCAAGCATATCATGCTTATTACCAATATCCATCTGATTTTCGGTAAAATACTCAGCTTTAGACATTTTACCTATGTCATGATAATAAGTACCAACTTTAGTCAGAAGCGGATTAGCTCCTATTGCATCGGCACACCTCTCTGATAACGTAGCCACAGATAAAGTATGCTGGTATGTGCCTGGTGCTATATCACTCATTTTTTTCAAAAGAGGATGATTTAAAGAGTCAAATTCCTGAATCCTCAAATCGGTTGCAATATTTGAGATTCTTTCAGTCATAATCAACATACCAAATGTGATTAGAGGTGAAATTGCCGAATTTACAGATGCTAAGATCAGTTGCTTAATCATAATATCCATATCCATGGATCTTTCCAGATTAAAGGCAGTAATCGGCACTAAAAAACCTAAGAAAATAAAGAATATCGACTGAAACATCTGAGTTCTATTTTGAATATCTTTTACGGTGTAGGCGGCCAGAGTACCGGCAAACATCAAACTAAGTCCCGTAATATAATCAGTACCTCTTATGCCTGCCACAAGCAGTGCAATAGTTACAGTAACATAAAAACCCGTTCTGGAATCAAATACAATTGCTGCCAGCATAGAAAAAGCAGGCACCACTATCAAATACTCTAACGGAAAGGAACTCGGCACCTCCATCGACACCCAAGCAAGCAGAGATGATAAAATTAATATAACACTTATAATTGCTAACTGGACGTTATCATAAAATATTTTTTTGCGTATATAAAACAGATAAAAAAGCAAAATAGTATAAATAGTAAAAAAGTGCCCGATAGAGCCAAGTACATTAGTAAGGCTTATTCTGGATTCACTTTTCATATTTTCTGACAAATAATACGAATTTAGCTTGGAAATGTGATCATCAGTAATCACATCGTTTTTGTTTATGATAACTTCTCCTTTTTTTACAACTCCCATTGTTCGAGCAACCGAATTTTTGGCAGTAGCTTTTTCGATATTTGTCAAATCAGCTGAGTATAGAAGGTTTGGTCTCAAATTTTCTGCTACAATTTGCTTTAAAAGCTCATGCATTTTTTCATCAAATCTTACAAGCACATTCTTTTCATATTTGTCGCTAAGCGTAGAATTGTCGAGCAGAAGCAGAGTTTTAATATTTTTTCTTAGATTATCATCAGTTTGCACAATAATAAAATCAGTTTTAATACCCGATACAGCTATATCTACAAACCCGTTTTGATAAATATCATCGATATAACTATTTAGTACTGATTTTGATTTTGACAAAAAGCTAAGTCTTTGTTTTTTTTTCAATTTGGTAAAAGATTGTATATTGCTTTCAGTCAAATATGGAGTGGTCAATTCCTTAGTACTTTCTTCATCATAAGACTCTAAGAGGTCATAAATCAGAGATATATGATCCTTCGCTATTTTATATGAATTAACATCAAAAATAAAAACTGACGGCACTGACTTAATAGATCGATTGATTTCATTTTGATATTCTATAGCAGGTTTGTATATCGGAAAAGAATACTCTGCTAAAACACTTTGCTCAGACCATGTAGAACCAAGTACACCTGATATCTGATTGTTAGTATTTACATCTTGCTCAAAGTGAAACACGAAGAAAAAACTACATACTATAACTGTAGTAGCTAAAATCAAGAACCTAACCTGCCATGAGTATTTTAAGCCTGATTTATCTTCGTACGCTTGAGCGCTTTTTTCGTTTACTAATTTTTGGAATAGTGTTTGCTTTGCAACCATAATAAATAACCTGATTATACTGATAATCAAAAATAATAAATTCCTTTGAATAACCGATAGTATTAATGTTTATGGAATGCATTTATTATAAGCTACTTGAAAATAAAACGCCTGCTTTCATTCCTCCTTTTGAAGAATGTAAGCATATAAAAGCACTTAGGCTGAATCCGGATGAGCAAATACTTGTTACAAACGGAACAGGCCTTATGGCTATGTGTAGCGTCACACGGCATGATAAGAATACTTTTGAGCTTTCTCCTATCGAGTTCATCGGAGGACGAGGCGAAGCAAAACTCAATTATTCCTTGGCAATTGGAAGACTTTCCAATAGAGATAGAATGGAATTTGCTATCGAAAAAGCAATTGAACTTGGTGTCAAAAATATTTATATCTTAGATACAGATTTTAGCGAAAGGCTAAAATTAACTGATGAAAGACTTGAATCTAAGGCAATTGCTGCCATAAAACAGTGTAAAAGAGCTTTTTTGCCAAAAATTCACAATAATATTAAACTGAATCAGTTATTAACTTTAAGAAGCAATTACCATTTAATCCTATTGGATGAAGATGGAAATGAACCTAGTACAGATTGCTTCTTAGATGATTCGGAAATTATACTATTAGCAGGTCCTGAAGGCGGCTTTTCAAATGATGAATTATCTCTTCTAATTGAACATAATTCTACAAAGTGGAAATTGGGTAGCAGAAGGCTAAGAGCAGAAACTGCTGCGATATGTGGCTTATCTTACTTAGTTAACAAATAATTTTTTTAAAGGATAAATATATGACTTTAGAATGGTTTAAATGCAAAGGAAACCAATGGTGCAATTTATTTAAGCTCGATCTTAATCACGAATTTATTCAAGGCTCAGAGGGAGTTTTTGTTATTTGGACTGGTACAGGAAAAAATACTAAGTTTTTAAGTGTTGGTTATGGTAATATAGGTGCTCAATTGAAGACAAATAAAGCGGAATTAGCTATTCAGGCTTTCCAGCATATTGGTGTTTATGTAAGTTGGGCTGAAGCTTCCGCCAATAAACAGCCGGGTATATCTCTATTTTTAAATAGAACGTTAGATCCAGCTATCATCGGCTCACTTCCAAAAGCTATGTCAATTAAGGTAAATTTGCCATGGGAAGATGTAGATTAGAATTTTAACATCAACGATTGTAATTAATAAAGCCGTAAGTGAGTTAATCTCTTACGGCTTTATTAATATTTTAGTGCTGATGACCACCGCCACCACAACCACAAGAGTGTACGTTATTAGGATTATTGAAAACAAACCCACTTCCTTGTTCAGTTTCTTTGTAATCCAAAGTAACTCCCATCAAGTAAAATAGACTTTTGTTATCAACAACTACACTAATTGAGTCTAATTCGATAACTTTATCACCTTCGTTAGTTTTATCGTCAAAGCCCATAACATATTGCATACCAGAGCAACCACCACTTTGGGCACCTATTCTAAGACGCATTTCATCGCCAATATTATTTTCATTTTTTACAGCTACTACTTTTTCAATAGCTATCTGAGTGATGATAATATCATCTGAAGTTTCAGAACCAATTACATCTGTAGGAATTCTGACTTCCATTTGCTGGATTGTATCGCTCATTGCGTTTCCCTATTTATTTTAGATTAAACATCGAAATCTACATATACATCATCTGTAAGCGGATGTGCAGTGCATGACAGTACGTACCCGTCTGCAACTTCTTGATCCGTCAGACCTTCGTTTTCATCCATTTTAACTTTCCCTGACAGAACTTTTGCTCTACAAGTAGAGCAGGCACCAATCTGGCAACTGTATGGAGGATCTTGCCCCTCTCGCATGGATGCCATTATTATTGTTTCTTCAGGCTCGACCATAATTTCGTGCTCTTCGCCATAAATCCTTATTTTGACTTTATGAGCTTTTACCTCTTCTTCCTGTTTTTTTGGCAGTGTAGCATTAAATGATTCTTTATGAATATTTTTATCTACCACACCATCTTCCTTCAAAGTGCTTTCAACCGTTTCCATCATCCCTGAAGGTCCACACATAAAGAACTCTCGACCCTTTTCATCTTCTTCATGGGCAGCAATAAAGTTATTTACTAGGTCTTTTGTAATGCGCCCTTTTAGTCCTTGCCACTTACTTGTAGGTCGGCTATATATATAAGTAATCCTAAAACGATTACCATATTTTATTTGTAAATTCTGAAATTCTTTAGCAAAAAGTATCGAACTCTGGTTTTTATTTGCATAAAGCAAATGAACTATACTTTTGGGTTCAACTGCTAAAGTTGTTTTTATAATTGAGATAAGCGGTGTTATCCCACTACCGGCACCGATATGATAGTAAAGTTTCTCATTTTCCGGATTCAAATCAATAGTAAATCTGCCCATTGGCTTCATGACTTCGACTTCGTCTCCCGGTTTAATTTGCTCAGTAATATATTTAGAAACTGTGCCATTTGCAATTTTTTTAACTGCTACAGAGACACCTTCGTCAACTACCGGGCTACTGCATATAGAGTAAGCACGTCTCTCCTCTTTACCATTAACATCGAATTTAAGGGTCAAAAACTGACCGTGTTTATATTCAAATGTATTTTTTAGGCTTTCCGGTATATCAAATGACAAAGCTACTGCTTCTTCTGTTTCTCTGATAACTTTACTTACCTTCAGTTTATGAAATTTAATTCCCATTGCATCAGTAAATTATTATAACAATCCGAGTTCTAACTTGGCGGCATCACTCAGAAGGTCTTTTGTCCAAGGTGGATCAAAAGTCAGCAGTACCTTTGCATTCGTTACCTCAGGTATATCCTTTATCCTTTCCTGCACATCAGTGGGCAATCCCTCAGCCACAGGGCAGTTTGGAGAAGTAAGAGTCATAAGCACTACTACCTCGTTTTGAGCAGTTACGCTAATATCATAAATAAGACCTAAATCATAGATATTCACCGGTATTTCCGGATCAAATATATCTTTAATTTCTTCTATAACTTTTTTTTCTAATTCTTGTGGAGATATAGCCATTTTTATTCCTCCGTTTTTGCAGCTTTTTCTTTTTCTTCTAGTGCATTCATTAATGTGTGCCATGCTAAACTTGCACATTTCACTCTTGCAGGAAACTCTCTAACTCCGCAGAAAACTGCAAGTTTACCAAGATTTACAACATCAGGATCCGATTCGGGGTCAGATGTCACTAACTCATGGAACTCAGTAAACATCTCTTTAGCTTGAGCAACTGTTTTGCCTTTGAGCAAAGTAGTCATAATTGAAGCTGATGCTTTAGAAATAGCACAGCCGGCACCTTTGAATTTTACATCTTCTATTACGTCCTCTTTCATCTCTACAAAAAGATCTATATGATCTCCGCAGAGCGGGTTGTGCCCTTCAGCAGTATGAGTGCAAGTATCTAATATCCCGAAATTTCTAGGATTTTTATTGTGATCTAAGATAACCTGTTGATATAACTCTTGTAATTCATTCATGATTTATGCCTTTTCTAACTAAACATATCGATTATCTTTGCAATCGATTTTACTAAAACGTCTATCTCTTCCTTCGTATTGTAAAAAGAAAAAGATGCTCGGGAAGTAGCCGGCACTTCAAATCTTCTCATTACCGGTTCTGTGCAGTGATGCCCCGTTCGGATAGCGACTCCATCCATATCCATCATAGTGCCTACATCATGAGGATGTGCTGCTTCCATGACGAAAGATAGTACACTCGCTTTCTTGTCTGCAGTCCCGATAATATTCACTCCGGGAATAGCCGAAACTTGCTCAGTAGCATAATCTAATAGCTCTTTTTCATATTCTGCAATATTACGAATTCCCAGTTCAGAAACATATCTTATAGCTTCACCAAGACCAATAGCTCCGGCAATATTAGGAGTACCTGCTTCAAATTTGTAAGGCAACTCGTTATAAATTGTTTTTTCGAAGCTCACGGATAGAATCATATCTCCTCCACCTTGATATGGCGGTATTTCATTTAGATATTTCTTTTTGCCGTAGAGCACACCGATACCCGTAGGACCATATATCTTATGTCCTGAAAAAGCAAAGAAATCACAATCAAGCTCTTTCACATCTATTTCTACATGATGGATAGACTGAGCACCATCTATCATTACAGGTATACCACGGGCATGACCTGCATCTATAATCTTTTTAATAGGATTTACAGTACCAAGTGAATTTGATATATGTACAACAGAAATAAGCTTAGTCTTATCAGTAATTAGTTTTTCAAATTCTTCCCAAATTATCTCACCTTTGTCATTGATTGGAGCTACTTTTAGCTTACACCCTCTATCTTCACAAAGTATCTGCCATGGCACTATATTTGAATGGTGTTCCATGTGAGATATTAGTATTTCATCGTCTGCTTTCAAATACGCCTTCCCAAAAGAATTAGCAAACAAATTCATAGAATCCGTTGTTCCTTTGGTAAAAATTATTTCTTCAGTAGAATCAGCATTCATAAAATCTTTTATGATTTTGCGAGCATTTTCGTACTTATCTGTAGCAATCTGGCTAAGCTTATGCACACCTCTGTGAATGTTGCTGTTATAGTTTCTATAGAAATCACTAACAGCATCAATAACACACTTAGGCTTATGTGATGTGGCTGCATTATCCAAATATACTAAATCCTTGCCTCTGACTTTTTGAGTCAATGTCGGGAAATCAGCTCGCACTTTGTTTACATCAAAAGTTGACATTATCCTAATCCTTGCATATCCTGTATTTTGAAAACACTATGTATGAATAGCTATTGTTTTTTTAGCAAACTAAAAATGAAGTCTGCTAAATGCCAATTCGATTGCATAGTTTCTCAAGTCTTCAATTCCTATTCGTTCGAATACTTCTCCTGCAAACGCATTTAGAAGTAGAGTTTTTGCTTCTTTTTCACCAATACCACGTGCTTTCAAATAGAATAAGGACTCTTCGTCCAAATAACCACAAGTAGCACCATGACTGCATTTTACGTCATCCGCATAAATTTCAAGTTCAGGCTTCGTATTGATTGTAGCATCATCTGAAAGTAAAATATTTTTATTTGACTGATAAGCATTAGTCTGCTGAGCATCAGGCCGTACTAAGATTTTACCATTAAATACTGCTGTACCTTTATCATTCATGATACCTTTGTAAAACTCATTGCTGTCACAATGTGGGTTCGCATGGTCGATAAATGTATGATTATCTACCAGATTGTCTTTTTCTGCATAATAGAATCCGTCAAAATCTGTCAAGCAACCTTTGCCATTCAACACACTATCCAAATTATTTCTAACAAACTTTCCGGACAGACTAATCGAGGAACTTTTGAAATGCGAATCTCTTTCCTGATAAGCCTGAACTGTACCCAAGTAATATGAGTTATCAACATCTATCTGCAATTTGTGATATTCTGATTTTGCATTTTGAGCAAGAAATATTTCAGATACCACATTAGTCAGAGCAGCATTGTCGCCAAATGTATGATTTGTTTCTATTATTTTAACAGAAGCATTTTCACCAACTTCAATCATATTTCTAAAATATGATTTTGAAGATTTTTCTTTGCTTTCGTTAATAATAACAACATGCAAAGGTTTGTCTATCACGGTGTTTTTATGTACTTTGACATAAGCACCTTCGAAAGACATCGCAGTATTTAAAGCAAGAAATGGATTCTTTTTATAATCCGCTACTTGCGAGTATAGCGCTGCAACTTCTTTTTTTGCAAGTACTTTTGAAAGATTATCTATTGTCAATCCTTTTACTTTGACATCATCTGATAAGCTTGCATTGTAAATTCCATTTACAAAAACCAACTTATAGGCATCAAATTTAGGGACTTTAGCTTCAACTTCTTCTTTGCTGACATTACCACCAATAGCAAAATCAAAATCAAATTGATGCAAAAAAGAAAGTTTTGTGTATTTCCAATGCTCATGTTTTAAAGTTGGAAGTCCGGCTTCATTAAAAGCCGCTATAGCTTCTTTTCTTTTGCCATAAGAGTCAGAGTCTTTTTGTCCGTTCAGATGAGAGGACAAAGTTTCGAACTCAGAGGCAATTTTATTTATAAATTCAGTTTTTGACATTCTTTTTACCTGATTTAATTAGTCAACAAGTTCTTTAATCCAATCGTATCCTTTTTCTTCCAATTCTAAGGCTAATTCTTTAGTGCCTGATTTAACGATACGACCATTGTATAACACGTGAACATAGTCAGGTACTATATAATCTAATAATCTTTGGTAGTGAGTGATAACTACAAAAGAATTGTTTTTATTTTTAAGTTTGTTTACTCCTGAAGCCACAATTCTTAGAGCATCAATATCCAAACCGGAGTCTGTTTCATCCAAAACAGCAAGTTTAGGATCTAACATAGCCATTTGAAATATTTCGTTTCTTTTCTTTTCACCACCGGAAAAACCATGATTCACTGAACGAGTAAGAAACTGAGAGTCTAATTCCACATATTTAGCTTTTTCTTTCATAAGCTGCAGGAAGTCCATTGCATCTAAAGCATCCTGACCTCTATGTTTTCTTATTTCATTGACTGCAGTTTTCATAAAGTTCGCATTAGAAACTCCCGGAATTTCTACAGGATATTGGAAAGCTAAAAACATACCTTCTCTTGCTCTTTCTTCAGGAGACATTTCAAATAAGTCTTTACCGTCAAAAGTTACCTTGCCATCCGTTACTTCATACTCTTCTTTACCTGCTAATACAGAAGCAAGAGTACTTTTACCAGAACCATTAGGCCCCATAATTGCATGAATTTCACCGGGCTTAATTTCTAAATTTAAGCCGTGCAATATTTCATTGCCTTCAATTTTTGCTTTAAGATTTTCTATTTTTAAGAGTGACATATCCTAAAATCCTATTTCTATTTTATTTTATTATATTATTTATTTTGATTCCAGTTCACAAGTCTAAAGATTAACCTACACTGCCTTCAAGACTTATAGCAAGAAGTTTTTGAGCTTCGACTGCAAATTCCATAGGCAGTTTGTTTAAAACTTCTTTGGCATAACCATTTACAATCAGAGCTACTGCATCTTCATTATTAATCCCTCTTTGGTTTAGATAGAAGATTACATCTTCGGATATTTTTGAAGTTGTTGCTTCGTGTTCGACCACTGCCGATTTATTACTAATTTCCAAATAAGGGAATGTGTGAGCGCCGCATTTGTCACCAATAAGAAGAGAGTCACATTGTGAAAAGTTTCTTGCACCATCTGCCTTTTTACCTACTTTTACCAAACCGCGATAACTATTTTCCGACTTGCCGGCAGAGATACCTTTTGATACAATACGACTTTTAGAGTTTTTACCTATATGAATCATTTTACTGCCTGTGTCAGCTACTTGTCTGTTATTAGTCATAGCCACTGAATAAAACTCTCCTATAGACTCTTCGCCTTTAAGTATACAGCTTGGATATTTCCAAGTTATCGATGAACCAGTTTCTACCTGAGTCCATGATATTTTTGATTTATATCCTGCACACATACCTCGTTTAGTCACAAAATTATAAATGCCGCCTTTTCCTTCTTTATCTCCCGGGTACCAGTTCTGCACGGTAGAGTATTTGATTTCAGCTTTCTCTTCCGCAACCAGTTCTACCACAGCAGCATGCAGCTGGTTTTCATCTCTCATAGGAGCAGTACATCCCTCAAGATAAGACACATAACTGCCTTCTTCGGCAATAATCAAAGTCCTTTCAAACTGACCAGTAGAAGAGGCGTTAATCCTGAAATATGTAGAAAGCTCCATAGGAGATCTTACACCCTTTGGAATATATACAAACGAGCCATCACTAAATACAGCAGCATTTAAAGCCGCAAAGTAGTTGTCAGTGTAAGGCACTACGCTACCTAAGTATTTTTTTACTAATTCAGGATGTTCCTGCAGAGCTTCACTGATTGGCATAAATATGATACCATATTTTGACAGTGTATCTTTGAAAGTAGTTGCTACAGATACACTATCCATAACCGCATCAACAGCTATACCTTGTAATTTTTTTTGTTCATTAAGCGGAATACCTAATTTAGCATAAGTATCCAAAATTTCCGGGTCAACTTCATCTAAATTTTTAGGTCCTTCATTCTTTTTAGGTGCAGCATAGTAATGAATATCTTGATAATCAATAGGAGGATAACTAAGCTTTGCCCAATCCGGTTCTTTCATAGTTAGCCAATGTCTGAAAGCTTTTAACCTATACTCAAGCATAAACTCAGGTTCGTTTTTCTTAGCAGAAATGAATCTAACTGTATCCTCATCCAAACCTTTGGGAGCGAATTCCTGTTCTATATTGGTAGTAAAACCATACTTATAGTCACTTTGGGCAAGATCCTCAAGGAACTTTTGTTCTACTTGCTCTTTATTCATCACTATTACCTTCGAATTTATAATTTAATATCTCATTTGCATCTATCAGGGGCTTTTTGCTACTACAAATATCAGCTAAACTGGTTGATTTTAAAATTGAATTTATTCTTTGTTGAATGTTTTGCATAGGTGAGCGAAGAGTACAATCCTCTTCACGTACGCACACGCAGTCGCTATCATCAGTCAAACAATCAACAACTCTAATTTCATTACTTTGTGCATTAATAATATCAGCAAGGGAAATCAATTCCGCAGGCCTGCTAAGTACATACCCGCCTTTGATTCCTTGTTTGGATTCAATGATGCCGTTTTTCATCAGCTTTTGAAGGGCTTTAGAAAGGAACTCAAAAGATATATTAAGGTGCTCGGCTATTTCTTTTGCCGAAACAATACCTTTAGAATTCATAGCCATATACTGCACAGCCAAGATTGCGTATTCAACTTTCTTTGAGAGTTTGAACATAAATATTTGCCTATTATGCCGTTGTTTTTGTTTAAGTCATGCGACGATTATCTAAATAGGACTATTGTAATCCTATTTGCAAAAATAGTCAATATTTTCGGCTCTGCAAATGAAGTTTTTATAATATGGATAGTTTTAGTAAAGATAGGACTAAAATGGTCTGCTAATATACATAATTTCCTATAAAATCAACAAGTAAAATTCTTTTTATACATGTTGAACAACAGAATTTATTACCAACTATAAATATTTTGTAATAAGATAAAGATTACTTATGTTGCCATTGAAACTCACCCAGTGTCTCTTTCAATGCTCCATCAAAAAGAAAGTAGTCTTCAATTTTTGATAATAAGTCGCTTGAATTTTTATACTCATTTAAAGCTGCCATATAAAGCATATAAAGAGACTTTTCATCTCCTGAGTAATGATTTATATCTTCACTAATTGAATTCTCCAAAATGCTCAGAAGACTATCTATATCCTTCTTCTGTTTGGCGGATAATTCAGGATATTTGAAAATGTCAGTTTTGTTTTGAAGTAAGTCTTCATTTTGACTGAAGAAGGAATATTGAATGTCTGGGACTAATTTATAATCCCAATCATTGCCAACTAAGATTAGAACATAGGAAATCAATTTTAGGGTATCTTTGTTTATTTCATAGATACAGTAAATGACTTTTGAGAAAGTAACTAGACTTGTAAAGTTAGAATAAAAGATATGTTATTATAAACTTCAAATATTTCACCATAACACGAATATCTTTTTTTCCCTGTGGTAATGCTATGACTTAAATTTAGCAATTTTACAAACATCTAACTAAAATATGTGTCAAATTAGACGATTTATAAATAGTAATAAATAAAAATCGTATATTTACTATATTATAGATCATTTCTAAGATTACTTGTAGTTATTTCAACTATTTCTTCGATATAACCATTAGCTTCAGATCTTTTTGTAATTTTAATTTTGCTATGTTCGCACAGTCCATTCTTTGCATTGATTGTGATATAAGCTTCGGAGTAATAGTATTTTCTAACATTTTTGTTATAAGTAAAATTATCCTTTTCGCTTATATTAGCTAGATTGATAAGTTTATTATTATAGTCAACCGAATCCAAAGTATCAATGAGAACAACTCTATAGTTATTTATTTTGCTTAATTCTTCTATAAATATCTTCCTACAACTTTTAACTTTTCCTAACATTGGCAATGACAATTCAGAATCAATATTTAACGTATCTCCTATAGTACAACCAATACAGTCAGTAATATCTGACATATTTATCATTGCTTGTACAATACTCAACAAACGTTCTTTCGTAAATATAGTTCTATACTCAGCATCAAATTTGTCAATCATTTGTTTTTTGAATTCTGGATTCGTAACAACAGAATATGTTTTTTTTGCATTAGAAGTTATTGCATCATACATATAGTCTGTCAATTCAATTTCATTTTCTACTCCTAAATATTTACCATAATAATCAAAACTGACAATTAATCTTAAATCTGACAGATCAAATAGTTCTGTATATTTTTTTGATTCTTCTTTATGCTCTATTGTATAATAATCATTTGTTCTTTTTATTACATTTATATTTGTTGACGAAAATGAACTATCTGAAGATATCGTACTTCCATTCACAGTTTCCTGAGTTACATTGCAGATATTATATCCATGTTTAAAATTTTGATTAATATCCAGTTGCAAGTCAAATTTTTTATCACTTTCAATTCCGTAACAACCAATGAGCAAGAGAAACAGTAATACGATTTGCAAGTATTTCATTATATCACCTATATGATAATCTAATTGTAAATTGCAATTTAAGAATAAAAAAAACCTCTTCAAATATAATCTGAAGAGGCCTTTGTTAGATATTTTATTTAATGCTATTCTACTGCATCTAATCCTTTGTCTAAAAACTCTAAGAACTGAGTTTGATCTCTAGTAAAACTATTCGAAGCGATAAACTCACCATTAGGTGTTAATAACACATATAACGGAAGCTCAATCGAACCAAATTTTTCTTGTTGCAATTTTTGATTAGAAATATACGGTTCTTTGTTACGATCTGTAAATAATTTTACTCTGACCATTTGCTCCATTTTTTCCATTACAGCTGGTTTAGGAAACATTTTAGTCTCCATCCAACGGCAATTGGTACAGGTGAAGCCAGTAAAATCTACAAATAGTATTTTATTCTCTTTTTTAGCTAAATCTAGGCCTTCTTGATAGTTTTTAAGCCAGCCTTGCATAGCTCTGTCTTTCATTTCTTTTTCACTACCACCTATAGGTGCTTTAGGATCAACTGAGGCCGGGATATTAGAACTTCCGGAATCATCTCCCATCATTTCTGAGTAATTCGGAGGCGGAATAAACGCATCCAACTCTCCTAATGAACCACCATTGAGTCCTGAAAACAAGAAGATAGTAATTGTTAGGAAAATGGTAGCAAAAGTTATTCTCATTGGACCAACTCCATTTAAAGGAGCGTCATGTGCTAATTTAAATTTACCTAAGATATATAATACAATCATGATAGCACATGCAATCCATATTGCCAGGAAAATCACAGGAGGCATGATTCCCCAATTCCATACTAAGTCTGCATTTGATACAAATTTGATTGCAGCTGCTATTTCTAAAAAGCCCATTACAACTTTAACGTTATTCATCCAGCCACCAGCTTTAGGCATTTTCTGCATAAATGTTGGGAACAAAGCTAATAAGAAAAATGGAGCAGCAAAAACACCGGAAAACGCTAACATACCGAGAATCGGATAAAACCACTCTCCATTAGCAGTCGAAATAAGTGTAGTTCCTACAAATGGCACAGTACATGTAAAAGAAGTCAGAGAGAAGGTTAGTCCCATTAATAATACACTAACAATACCCGAACCTTGGCTCTTAGTATTCAATTTATTCATTAGCCCTGTAGGCATTTGAATTTCAAAAGCACCAAATAAGTTAAAAGCAAAAACGATAAATAAAGCTGCGATAAACATATTTACCCAGCCATTTGTCGCAAAATTACTAATCCCCGAGGCACCATAAATAAGAGCTAAGATCATACCCAGAGCTGTAAATGTAGCCATGATACCAATTGCATAAAGAGTAGCATCTCGCACGCCTTTCCCTTTATGTTGTTCAGCTCTTTTAGTGAAGAACGAAACTGTAATAGGAATCATAGGAAATACGCAAGGAGTCAAAAGAGCTAAAGCACCTGCTCCCATTGCAAACCAAAGGAAAGACATAACGCCTTTTTTCTTTACTTCTTCTATTTCAGTCGTAGCATCGGTAACAAATATTTTAGAATCTTTTTTTGTTTCTACCTTATTATCTTCTTTAGCTACAGGCAATACTGTTGAAACTTCTTTATCAGTATATTCTATAGGAACTTCAAATTCGGTAGGTGGAAGGCATCTTGCAGTATCGCACTGCTGTAAATAAACTAATACTAATTCTTTTCCGGATTCTAAAGTCAAATCCTTTTTAGCTTTAATAGGTAAAATGAATTCTGCTTTATGCTTATAGACTTCAATTTCCATCTCAAACCCTTCGTCCATCTTGACTACAGGTTTCTGTGCAATGACAGCTTCAGGATCTAACTCAAATAAGTCAGTATTTTTTACTGTAATTTCTGTCGGAGTAGGACCAATGCCCTCTCCATTAATTTGCATCTTAAGACTGTAGGTATACCAGTGGTCTTCAATGTCAAAACTTAGCCTAACATTAAAGATATCACCGGCTTTTAATTCTTTAGCATTAGTTACCGCTTTAAAGTCAATATTTTTATTGTCTTGAGACAAAGAAGTATTAAACATGACAATGAATGCGGTTAAATACATCAATAAGCCAAATCGTTTTAGCATAATCAAAGCACCTTTATTAAATTATATTTATTGTAATTCTCTAATTTCTACTAAATTAAACAAATATCCATACTAAGAGGCAGGAATTATGTAATTTTTATTATTACTTCGCTTTTTTAAACCATATTTCACTATGCGAAAGTCATAATAACTTTACTTCATTAGAGTATAACAGAAAGATTAACTCTATCTTATTCCCTATCTCCCTGGAAATAATTAATAATTCTCTGATCGTGAAATCCCCGGCCCATTGTCGATTTTTGACGAATAGTCTCGGATAATCTATCTGAAAATACATTCGCAGAGTTATATCCATAAGTTCTGAGTAAATAATTTAAGGCAATTACTTCTGCAATTACTGTTATATTCTTACCCGGAAATATTGGTAATTTAATAGTTTCAAGGTCAATTCCCAAAATATTTATCGAATCAGCCTCTAATCCGGTTCGGGTATAGTCGCTGGCACTTGTATAATCTTCGAGTTCTACTAAAATTTCTAACCGTTTCTGAAAGCGAATAGATCTAATTCCAAATATTTGTCTAATATCAATCATCCCCAAACCGCGAAATTCCATAAAGTGCTGCACAAGCGAAGTGCCCGTCCCCATAAGTATGCTTCCCCTCTTTTTGGTCAGCATTACTATATCGTCTGCCACTAATCTGTGGCCTCTTTCTATCAAATCAAGAGCAATTTCACTTTTACCTATACCGCTCCTGCCTACAAATAGAATGCCTACACCATAGACATCTACTAAAGAGCCATGCAACACTACTTGCAGAGCAAATTGATCATCCAAGTACTCCGAAAGCAAGTAAGAAGTTTTGGTAGTATCATAAGCAGTACGAAAGACAGCAATATTATTGTTTGTAGCAATATCTAAAAGTTCTTTGTCTATTTTGTTATTGTTTGTAATAATAATGCACGGTATGGGAAACTTACAAATAACATTGAAAGATTTGATTCTTTCCTCAAGAGTCATATCCTCTAAATAATACATTTCAGTATTACCAAATATCTGTATTCTTTTATACGTAAAGAGGCCGACATAACCTGAAAGTGCTAATTGAGGCCTATAAAGATTCTTGTCGTAAATTAGATTATCTAAACCCACAGGCTCATTTAGGTGGACAAAATCGCAGGGAGATCCAAGCAAAGTATCTACTTTTATTTCGTTTGGAGTAAGTGGTTGTAGATTTTTTAGCTGATCCATAACATATCTCTATATATGAAAAAAAAGGTCGGCATCGCCGACCTTCTTAAAATAAAGAAAAATATTTATTTATGGGAATGCTTTGTTTTCCATTTCCGTATTTGTCTTTTAACTTTATCAGAAGCTAAATTCAAACTCTTATTAAAATCATCACTCTCTTCTTTGGCTACAATCGTATCACCCTCAAGATTTAACGTAAATTGAACAATTTTGTCATGCTCATTTATGAAATCGATATTCGCTGAAAGAATGCCGTCATGATACTTTTCAAAATTTTTGACTGTATCAAGAGCAGCCTGATGTAATTTTGGATGTTGCCCGTTAAAATGTCTGAATGTTACGTTTGTTTGCATAGCCACCTCGTCCGTAATAAATTTTGAAAAATATTTTAGATTTTTATGGATACATAATATCCGCCTACGCAACTTTTGCTCGTTTAGTCTCTGTCCTTATTTCTGATGAAAAATTTCTCGCTCATATTAAATGATACAAGCATAGATAAATTTAGTGAACTCGGGAATAACTTATAATCCCTACTTAAATCAACGGGCAAAGAATAATTTTGTTGCGAAGTATTTTCAAAAAATTTAACAGAACCTGAATAAAATACATAAGATAACTCAAAACATAAAGAACCTAAAAAAGAGTAATCTAATGTTTCGTCGAAACTTAACTCTACCCCGGTAAACAACTTAAAGCACGGTGATATATTGTCTTCATTGATATGCTCTCCGGGTATATAATGGTCAAACCGATATGAGCTAGAAAAGGACTCTAACCAAGTTAAAGAGCTATAGCAAATACCTACACCAAAGCCAACGTATGATTTATATGGTACAGGATATGGGACATAATCAAAGGTTAAAAATATTGGTATATTACTAACATCCACCTCCTGACTAAAGTCTCTTTGATATTTAGCATTAGCAAGTAATGCTTCCAAAGAATATGTATCATTCAGTGTCAATCTATAATAAGAAACATCCAAGCCAATTCTAATATCGTATATAGGTTTGAGTTTAAACTGAAATTGTAAAAGTGTATTAGCAGAAAAAGTATTTTCCGAAGCTCCCAAATAATCCTGAAAGTCTTCAATAAAATCTTTAGAATTAACAATAAACGGATAGCCAATTCCTAAAAAAAGCTGATTATATTTATACTGATCATCTTTCTCTTTTGGTATAACTCCTTGTGATTGCAATTTTGTTGTAAACATAAGGAGCAATAGAAAAAATGTAAGCCTAACCATTTTAAAATCCGTACCACTTGATTAATTCAGATATTTTTGTCTTGAGATCCTGCCTTTTCACTATCATATCTAAAAAGCCATGCTCTAATAAAAATTCTGCTCTTTGGAAACCTTGTGGCAATTTCTTACGAATAGTCTGCTCTATTACTCTAGGTCCGGCAAAACCAATAAGCGCTCCGGGTTCTGCAATATTTACATCGCCTAGCATCGCATAAGATGCACTGACTCCGCCGGTAGTAGGATCGGTTAAAAAGGAAATATAAGGAATCTTATTTTCCGCAAGTTCTCCTAATATGGCGCTTGTTTTTGCCATTTGCATTAGTGAGTATGCAGCTTCCTGCATCCGCGCACCACCGGAAGCAGACAGGACTAATAAAGGCACTCTGTTGTCTAACGAGTACTTAGCTGCCCTGTAAATCTTTTCGCCGGCGACTGCACCAAGCGAACCGCCAATATAATTGAAGTTCATAAAAGCAGCTGAAAGCTTTCTACCATCCACAGTACCATATCCTGAAGTAACGGAATCATTAAGACCTGTTTTTTTATCGCCTTCCTCTATTCTTTGAGGGTAAGGTTTCGTATCCGTAAATTCTAATGGATCTGCAGATTTGATATCTGTATTTGTTTCTACAAATGAATCCTTATCAAATATTATATTTAAATAATCATTGCTACCTATTCTAAAATGATGACCACATTTAAAGCAGGTGTAGAGTTCTTCTTCTAATTGATCTTTATATATGACTTCTTTACAAGAAGGACATTTCGTCCATAAGCCATTAGGCATTTCTTTAGATTTTTGATTGTCTATATTCTGTTTAGTCCTAAGAAACCAAGCCATAATATTTTTTATCCTATATTGTCGAAATTAAGATATTTAAACGCTTAAACTATATAAATCTTTTATTATAAACAATACTATACATAGATTTATAAAGTTTCAAAAAACTTGTTTTTTATTCCATTGTTGAGTCTTGCTGCATCTCTCAAATCAACATCAATTATTGATATATCACCAGTGATACCTGATGCTGCAGTGTCTACATTAACGGTTGCAAGGCCTAATCTACGCTGGAATATTGTCTGATGTATTCTGAATGTCTGAATTTTTCGTATAGGAATCACTGTAAATCTCTTAAACCATACGCCTTGCTTCACAGCTAACTTGTCTCCGGCTATAATATAGCCACGATTGATATATCTGAGATAAGCAAATAAATATAACAATGGATAAACTGCGACTCCAATTAATATGTAATAGCCTAAAAAGTATGTAAAAAGTCCAAGCAACAATGTCCAGAAAAATGCTAATTTGAAAAATGCTCTTCTGACACTCAAAGGTGAAATGCTTTGTAGTTTTACAGGCATTCGAAAATCAAACACATCACGTATTAAATCTAAGATTTTATCCTTTTTTGAGAAAGGTATTACTGCTTCCGGTTTTATGTTATTCTCTCCAAATCCTGCAGTTTGTATTTCTAAAGAATAAAAGTTGAACATTTTCTTTATAATATTTGTTTTAAGCGTTAAAGATTGCAAGCGTTTTAGAGGTATCGTTGCCTTCTTCGTACTGGTAAATCCGTAGGAACTATGCAACTTGCCTTTAGCTTTTCTTAGATTAAATTTATAGTACTTATTAAAAGTCAAAACTATATCTGCAAGCCATGAAGTAATGATTATAGCAATAACAAATGCAGATAAATACAACACTAATTCAAAACTGTTAAGTGATGTTAAATAATCTATAAGATGGTCAAATTCATTGGAGTCACTCGTATATATCAGTGGCTGTGCAAATGAATACATCCACGACATAAATAGCAAGACTACCGGCCTAAATCTCAGCATCCCAAATCGTAATAATTCTTTGGAAGTCAGCCTAAATATTTCATCGCTACCTGTTTCTTTCTCTGACAATGGGACATCATTGCAATCTTCTAAGTTGTTTTTAGGTACATCCTCTGACTCAAGTTTTTCTTTTTTAGCTTGAATAAACTCTTGTATATTTTCAGCTTCTTTGTATGAAATATATTGCAAAGCTGCTTCAGAAGTCGCATCTCCGGCGGTTTCCAGCTTTAACTGGGAAATTCGTAGAATCTTTTGCAGAAAGTTTTGTTCTATATTGATATTCTGAATCTTTGATAGTGGTATAACTCTCTGCTTCTTAGCAAAAATGCCAGACTTTATTAAGACTTCTGTTTCGCTTATTTGATACTTATAAAACACATAATTCAAGATTGCTACAGGCAATATAAATAACAAGGCAAACAGCCCTAAGAAGAAAAACATTTTATCTTCGTACCTACTTTGATTACTGTATATTAGATAAGCTGGTAGAAGATACTGCGGGGATGCCACGATAATCCTATATATGATTGTATTGGGATGAAGTCGTTTCATTAGAACTCTTCCGTGCTAATTAAATCTTTCAAACTGTCTCTCATATCTTCTGCATACTCGATTGGTAGACCGGGAATCAATATATCCGCTCCTCTTGAGCCGGCAGTATAAATAATAAGCTTTGAGAGACCATTCATCCTTTCCAGTACACTTTGCTGAACATCTATGTGCTGAATCCTAACAAAAGGTGCAGTAGTAGTTACTCTGGTAAAAACACCGTATTTTATTCTTATCTCGTTATCTTCTATGGAAAATTTCCAATATTTATAACGATATATTGGCATAAATATCGCCCAAGTCAACCCAAATGTAAAAACGATTGCGCTTACACTACCTAGTGGTATTTTCCAAACTATATTTGGTTCTATGAGAAGCCACTCTATTAGAAATAATGCTATAGAGTAAAACAAATAGCGACCTAAAATATTAATTCGCCAAATAGTTTTTATGGTCGGGTCTAATTGATTCATATTTTACTTCTTTTTAAGATAAACATTTGATTGAGCAGAGACGTTTAGCAAAATTCCTATTGCAGCGGCATTGAAAAGTACTGCCGTACCACCATAACTGAGAAATGGCATTGGAACGCCCGTTGTTGGTAGCAAACCTGTGTTTACCCCGGCATTCACAAAAACATATACACCAAAAGTTAGCACAATACCTGCTGCTAAAAAATAACCAAAATCATCAGGCGCATTTTTAGCAATTTTGAAACCTCTCCAAAATATCCAGACAAACACTAATAAAATAATTAACAACCCGATAAACCCATATTCTTCTCCTATAATTGAGAATATAAAATCACCATAGGGTTCCGGGAGGAAGTTGCTTTGTCTGTTTTGACCTGGACCTAAACCTGTAAGTCCGCCATTTCCGAGAGCAATCAAAGCCTGATCAAGTTGGTAATTCTCATTTTGTGAAGCAGCAGATACATCATTCATCCCAAAGAAAGATAATATTCTCTGCATACGATAATCCGCTGATATTGCATAAAATGTAGCTAAAATCAGTCCGATTGTCCCAGTACTCAAAATATGCAAAATATTAGTATTTCCAATAAACAGCATCATAAATGAGATAATAAATATTACCATCATGGTCGAGAAGTTAGGTTGGAACGCGATTAATCCACAAACCGCTACGACCCAAAATAGTAAAGGAAAGAATCCTTTTTCCAAGTCTTTTATAACAGGCTGTTTAAATTTTAAGAGTGCAGCAAGATTTATTACTAAAGCAAATTTTGCAAACTCGGAAGGTTGTATGTTAAACAAACCAAAATCAAGCCATCTGGTAGCTCCATTATATGTTTTACCACCTATAAGAACCCACACCAGTAACACTATAGCAATATAGATTATTGGTTTTGCTAATTTTTCCCAAATATGATAATCTATTTTAGCGAAGCTAATCATGAAAAATATACCTAAACCTATACGTAATATATGTTTCCATAGCAACGTATCGGATGCCCCAAAATCTATTGCAGACTTTACTGCACTTGCAGAATATACAAATGAGCTACTGAAAAGCATCAATGCAGCAATAGGCAAAAGGACAAACCAGTCGATATGTCCTTTATTTTGCAAATTATCCATCTATTCTTCCCCCCTAAGGAATTAACAGGATATATAAGTAATATTATATCTCTATAAGTATAGTCATTTTATTGTTAATAACATGCACCGAGCGACTCTGTGCAAATGTTAATATGTAAAATTGCTAATTTAGTACCAAATTAAATTTAGTTTCTAAACCTATAAAGAACAAACAGCAGATTTAAAAATCTGGCCACGATGCTCAAAATTAGCAAACATATCAAAAGATTTACACGCAGGCGTAAACAAAACAATCTCCCCATAATCAGCTAATTCCGAAGCCATTTTCACAGCTTCTTCGAGACTGCTTGCTCTATCGACTTTAGTCTTTAAGCAGAAATGATTAAACACAGCATCCGCTTCTTCACCTATAGCAATTATGCATTTGACATTTTTATCAACAAGCGAATCAAGTTGTGAGTAGTCGTTATTATCACCTCTACCTCCGGCAATCCAGATTATTGGTTTGTCATAACTAGAAAGAGCATACCATGTAGCATTGATGTTGGTAGCTTTAGAGTCATTGATATAATCAACTCCCATAACACTTTTCACAAATTCCAATCTGTGCTCCACACCTTGAAAACTCATCAAGCTATCTCTGATATTTTCATTTCTAATTTCTAAAACGCGTGCAGCTAAGGCTGCCGCCATAGAATTATATGTATTGTGAATACCCGGTAAAGATAGTTTTCCAACTGTCATTAGCTCCTCCGTTTTATGCTGCTTTGAGATTTGATATTTTATAGTGTCGTCTTGCAAATAAATCCCCCGATTTAAAGGCGACACTGAAAAGAATAATAAGTTGGCTTTTGTGTTAATTTCAGATGCAATAAGTGCGTCGTCATCGCCATTTATTATTAGATAATCCTCATCTGTTTGATTTGCTGTTATTTTGTATTTTGCCTTTCTATAGTTCTCCAAGTTACCATGATAACTTAGATGATCAGGCGTTAGATTTAAAATAACAGCTACATCAGGACGAAATTTTTTGGTTCTGTCTAACTGATAACTGCTAAGTTCAAGCACTATAACCGAATCTTTTTTTAGATTAGGGATTGCACTCGAAAGTGGAGTACCAATATTGCCACAAATATGTACATCTACTCCGGCAGACTTAAAGATATGCCCGGTCAGAGCGGTAGTTGTTGTTTTGCCATTGGTACCAGTTATAGCAATTATTTTCTGATTTGTAAATTCCCAGGCAAATTCCAGTTCGCTTATTATATCCATCCCCTTTTTCTCCGCTTCGATAATAAAATCTACAGTCGGAGGCACCCCCGGTGAAAGGATTAACCTGTCAGCATTTAGTATTTTTTCCTGAGTATTAGTGCCAAATTCGTAATCGATACCTAAATCATCAAACTCATTGGCAGCTTCTGTGTAGTGTTCTTTAGTTTTACTTTCAGATACGAATACATCGTACCCTTTGGAGTGAGCTAGTTTTGCTGCTGCAAGACCGCTTCTTCCGGCTCCTATGATAGAAATCTTCATAACAATAGTTACTCTTATACAAAAATTTCTTAAATTGACTTTATGCTGCTTTGAGTAGCAAATTTACATATAATTCAGTAATTTTATTTAATTTTTATGCTTACGTGGAAAACTTTATATTTGAAATAAAGACTAAATCAGTCCGTTTTCTAAAAGGTACTTGTGAAACAAATTATAGATAATTATGGCAGTATTACCAATATACAATAGCTTCCATCCTGTGCTCAAAAATAAAGCTTCGAAAGTTGAAGTTATTGACGATTCGGTCAGGCAATTGGTAGATGATATGTACGAAACGCTATACAACATTAGCAATGGTGTCGGGCTTGCAGCAAATCAGGTTGGAGACAAAAGAGCGATTGTAGTCATTGATTTAGGAGTAGGTGATGAAGAAGTGCTGAGCGAACAAATTACCATGATAAACCCTGAAATCATTGATTCATCTGAAGAAACTAGTGATGATTACGAAGGTTGTTTAAGCATTCCTGAATATTTTGAAAAAGTCGTACGTCCTGCGACAATAAAAGTTAAATATTTCGATTTAGACATGAAAGAAACAGTGGTTGAGGTCGACGGATTTCTTGCCAGATGTATGCAACATGAAATTGACCATTTGAATGGAATCCTCTTTTATGAAAGACTATCTACATTACGCAAAACCTTAGGCAAAAATAAACTAAAAAGAATTAAAAAAGGTGCAGTAGTGCCGGATTATCCAATGATTAATCCTGACGGCAAACCACAATAAATATCATATCAGCTACATTTATCATTCCGACTATATTATCATTTCACGATAAAACATAATACAATATTTCTCTCTAAGCCCCCTTGACAAAGGGGGTTTGGAGGATTTGAATAATTTAATGCTCCAAGACTCACAGATAAATATGACAGCAACTATATTATACAATATTTCTCTCTAAGCCCCCTTGATAAAGGGGGTTAAGGGGATTTACCAAAAAAGCCACCTTAGAGGCGGCTTTTTATATTATAAATCATCTGATGGATTTTTCAGTTCTTCTTCTGCATCCTCAACCGAATCTAATATTTTAAACGTAAGATGCAGGTTCGTAATTTTAAATATATTTGCTATGTAATCACTCAGATTGCAAAAGATAATCCTACCTTCCGCTCTGTTTACAAAAGCATTTCCTGAGAGTAGTCCTCTAATGGCAGTAGAGTTGAAGTAAAATACTTCTTTAAAATCAACAATAACATTAGCAGGTTGACCTTTTGCCACTTCTCTAAACATCTCTCTAATCTCTTCATCATGCTCGTAACTATTAAAAGAACCTTCAAGTTTTAAGAGTACATAGTTCTCTTTTACTTCTTTTATGATTCTACCTTTACCTTTCATGAGTAACCTTCTTTTTCTACGAAATCCAATACTGTGAAATTAACAAAAAAATAGAATATATAAAGCAAATATTTTCCAATTATCAATCATTATCTGTTTTTTTTATGTCAAACCTTGCAAATACGGGGCAATGGTCAGAAATATTTTTTGCTATATTTTTTTTATAAGCTTTATGTAGATTATAAACTCCAATAGATTTTGCTAAAAGTCTTTCTTTTGCACTAGTCGAAACCAATAAATGATCTATTCCTTTTAACTTCTCAAATTTACAACTATATAAATCTGCAGTAACAAATTCTAAATTTTTAGAATTTATCTTGTTTAAAGTATTATATCTTTTTTTAACAGGTGAGTCGTTAAAGTCACCTAATATAATAATGTCTTGCTCACTTCCATTATGAAGCAGTGAGTCCGCCCAGTGGTTTATTACCTCTGCTTGTTTACGTCTTATGCCTCTACTACGCTTTTTACCTTCTTCACCTTTGTCATATCTTGAAGTTGATTTAAAATGTACAACCATAGCATAAAAATCGAAATTTCCTTTTTTAATCCTCGCCCACAGTCCGGGACGAAGTCTTTTATTGCCGGTTGTTACAGGTTCGTACACATCTAATATTTCTACTTCAAGTTCTCTATTGTAAATAAGTCCTACATTTTGTGCACCCGCATTGTTATCTATAAAATAATCATATTGCGGTAGATACTTTAATACTCGCTTGATAGCAGCATCATTTTCGATCTCCTGCAGTGCTATAACATCCGCCTCTATTTGAGAAATAACATCTGCTACATTTTTGTAATCTTCTTCTATCCTATCTATTCTATCACTTTTGCCGTCGCCCAGCCAAGCAATATTAAACGTAGCTACACAAATGTCATCATCATCAAAAGCTACTTCCTTCTCTATTACTTCTTCACCTGCTTTAGCATCTATAGGCTTATCTGTAGGTGGCTGGTCAGGTCGCTGACATGCCACCACTATAGAAAGAGTCAGCAAAGTAAGTAATAGCTTAACCATTGAATGTGAAAATAGATTTGGCGATATGCCCTGCCATTTTCGGATTTTCTTTGAGTCTTCTGATTGAATATCCATACCAATCTTCTCCAAACGGAACGTAAATTCTAACATTATGACCATTAGTAAGCAACTCATTTCTTCTATTCTCTTTTACGCCAAGAAGCATTTGGAATTCATAATTTTGTTCTGTCATTCCACGTTTTTTGATTTCAGCCTCAGCAAAATCAATTAAATATTCGTCGTGAGTTGCAATGCCGATAAAGAAATCATTATCTGTCATAAAATGAAATAATTTTTTGTAATTCTCTCTGATTTCATGGAAATCTTTATATGCTATTTCAGGGGATTCGTTATATATACCTTTGCAAAGCCTAACGTTTGGCTTGTAGTCTTTAAGGCTATTTAAATCATCGTAGGAGCGTTTCATATAAGCCTGAATAACAAATCCTACATTATCAAACCCGTCACCTCTAAGTTGCTTATATGCTTTTAAAGTATCATCTGTGTATGGTGAGTTTTCCATATCAAGCCTAACAAAAACTCCTAATGATTTAGCTTTAGTCACAAGCTCTTTTATATTCTCAAATCCAAAATTATAATCTATACCTAGCCCAACTGAAGTAGGCTTAATGGAAAGATAAGTAGGGAGTTTGTGCTTGTCTATCGCATCTATCACATTTAAGCACATATCTTTTTCGTGATTCGCTGCATCTTTATTAGTCACAAATTCGCCCAAAACGTCGATAGTGGTCTTGCCACCCAAAGTCTCAAAGTTTCTGGTCGTGTTAATAGCATCCGTTAACTGTTCGCCTGCAATATACTTTTTAGCAAATATGTGCACCAAAGATTTTGGCATCAAAGGCAGTACCGCGGTAATCAGTTTATTTATCATCTTATCCTCGTCATAACAATTGTACTAATCAACAATAGTTTCAATCAAGAAATCTGAGACGAATAAGTGAGGAGTTATATTTGTAAAAATGTAAGCTCTGAAATCAAAATATTCCACTAAGACAAAATACTCTTTTCTTTTAGGATTTTTATTATTGTGCCGAATGTTTCTTCGCGTGAGTGAGTTGCATCAATCTGAATTATTCTTTGAGGTTCCATTTTAGCAAGTTCCTGAAAGCCGATACGGACTCTTTCATAAAATGAATTACCTGCAAGCTCTATCCTATCTTTCTCACGAAAACCTGATCGCTTCGCTGCGACTTCTAATGACACATCTAAGTAAAATGTTATATCCGGTTTGAGTCCTTCAGTGGCAATCGCGTTGCAATGAATTACATCATCCATATCCAAACCACGTCCAAAACCCTGATAGGCAGTTGTAGAGTCAAAAAAACGATCGGACAATACAATAAATCCATCTTGTATAGCAGGTATAATCACAGTTTCTACTAAATGAGCTCTGGCAGCTTCAAAGAGTAAAAGTTCTGTAACCGGAGACAGTTTGTAAGTTTTATCAAGGAGTATCTCTCTGATAGACTCAGAAAGGCGATTCCCACCCGGTTCCCGGATGGTCATTACTTTCATACCAAGTTCGGTCAAATAATCAGCTACATTTTTTAGCTGAGTGGACTTACCACAGCCGTCGATGCCTTCAAACGATATAAACATATTCTTCTCTCCTTTCAATTCTATTATTCAAATTTAAGGATAATTTGCGACATATAGAGGGGAAATAACTGTGGAAATAAGCTGTTTTTTTATAATAAGAGCATTGAATCATCTTAAAAATACTCATTTCTACCTATCAATCACTACTAGGGATAAAAACGTAGATACATACCATATTTTACTTGTTTTAGCATCTAATTGCAGGTACTTTCAATAGAATTTCTAGTATAGAGTTTTGTGATACTATCATCCTAAATAAATAATGTTTGCAAAATTAAATATTTTTTCTATTATTGTATTTTAACTATTATACAATCACAGGTGCTTATTATGAAACTACTTGTCACTTATTTAATGCTTTGTATTTTTCTTATCGACATCGGAATTGCACAAGAGTTAACTGAAGATTTTGAAGGAGAAAATAATGTTTCGCAAACTTTTTCAAATAACGGATATAATTTTAATCTATCTAACTGGCTTGAAATTTATAATTCTAATCCCTTTTTCGATGGCAATAGTAATTCTCAGTTTATGGTTAGTACAGATCGTGTATTCCCTGTATTTGGAAATATCGGGAGTATTTCTATAAGTGTAGGTAAGTTTTACTTAAAAAGTCTATATCTTTACCCAGGAGATCCTGATAAATTAACTGGGTCTGTGACTTTAAAGTTTTACAATAATGGAGCTCAAGTAGGTAGTGATTTAACTAAATTATTCAACGGTAACCTTGATGATTATGAGTATTGGGAAATCCCTGTCTCACATAATACGGAATTAATAGATGAAGTAAATTTTATTCTTGGGGCTGGTATCACAAACCTCCGAATAGATGACTTCACTTTTTCAGTAGTGCCTGAGATGGATGTGCAGGGTAATTCAGTTTCTATTGCCGATGGAGACGCCAGTCCAGACGTAGCAGATCATACAGATTTCGGCTCTGCAAATATTGCAGGAACTACTGTGGTTCGCACTTTTACTATCGCAAATACAGGACCTAAAAATTTGGCTCTGACAGGTACTCCTTTAGTTAGTATAAGCGGTGCAAATGCAGCTGATTTTACAGTAACATCTCTGCCAACTACTCCGGTAACTGCTCTAAGCGGAACTACTACATTTCAGGTAACTTTTGACCCTAGCGTAGTAGGTGTCAAATCCGCAACGGTTAGCATAGCAAATGATGACAGCGATGAAAATCCTTACAACTTCGATATACAGGGTACTGGTACTGTTTCTCCTGAAATAGACATTACCGGGAATGGTTCTTCTATTGCAAATAATGATGCCACTCCATCTGTAGATGACCACACTGATTTTGGCTCAACAACAACAGTAGGTGGTACTCTTAGTCGTACTTTTACAATTACTAATTCCGGAAACGGTGATTTGACTCTATCAGGTACACCGAAAGTTACCATAGGCGGTGCAGACGCTGCGGACTTTTCAGTTACTGCTCAGCCAAGTTCACCGGTAGCTGCTGATGGAGGTACGAGCACTTTTACTATCCAGTTTGATCCTAGTGTTGCTGCAATTCGCAATGCAACTGTTTCTATTGCAAATGATGATACTGACGAAAACCCATATTTATTTTCAATAAGTGGTACCGGTGTTGCTGTCTCTCCTCCTACTCTAACAAGTACTGCCGTATCAAGCATTACAGAAGGCACTGCTACCTCCGGTGGTGAGGTTACAGATAATGGTGGTGCGGCTGTGTCAGTCAGAGGAATTGTATGGAGTAAAACCGCAACTCCTACTCTTACAAGCAATGAAGCCGGACATACAGATGATGGAACCGGCAACGGAGTATTTACCTCTGCCCTAACAAATCTTGAAGCCGGTACTCTATATTACGTAAGAGCTTATGCCACAAATACTGCCGGAACGAGCTATGGAAACGAAGTATCCTTTACTACTTTGGATTTGAGTATTGCTATCGATCAGGTAGTTAAGATAAGCGATACAGAATACAGCTTTGATTGTAGTATTGATAATCAAATTGCTACTACTGTTACTGCAAAAGGTATTGTTTGGAGCACTTCTCAAACTCCTACTCTATCCTCAAATGTAGGTATTGAGTCCGTTGGTTCAGGTGGGAATACTTCATACACACTAAACGCAACAAATCTATCTATTGGCCCCGGGTACTACACAAGAGCATATATAACTACTGCTAACGGAACATTTTATTCTGAGGCAGTACATGTTGGAGTAGTCCCTACTTTGCCTGAATGGGGCATTATAGCTCTAATGAGTTGTTTTATTTTTAGTGGTGGATGGCTACTTTATAAAAAACTTTAGATATTGTTGATTTATAGATTTTTTAGGTAAGCAGAGATTGGACTAAAACAATCTCTGCTTTTTTTTAAATACTATTTGGAAACAAAATAATTTATACTTACATTTAACCAAATGGTTAAACTATTTATTCAATCTGTTTGATTATACTATATGGTAATATGAAAAAAATGGATTCCAGTATTGTAACAGCTACTCTTAAAACACTAAGTAGCAAAGGATTTACACAATGCCAATTAGCGGACATTGCTGTGGAATTAGAAGTAGATATTGAATATTTACTAAAACGTTTTGAGGGCTTGGAAGATTTATTTTGTTTCTGCCTTGAAACAATCGAGCAAAGTATAATAGGAGGAGACTATACATATTCTATCTTAATAGAAGACAATATTAAATCTTTACATAAGATGGCTAAAGAATGCAATCAACAATGTATGTTTATTTCATTAAATCCATTTATACCTATCAGCTTCTTTTGAGATTGAAACTTTAATGACAAATATAAATATGCTAAAAGGTCAAGAGATGAGTCAAGAGACTGTAACAGAGGAAAGAATACTACTGGCAGCAATGAAGGTCTTCACAAAAAAAGGATTTTCCGGAGCTCGTATGCAGGAGATTGCTGATGAAGCCGGTATAAATAAAGCTTCTTTGCATTATTATTTCAGAAGTAAACAGCTATTATTCGATAAGATTTTTAACTCGGTACTTTCTACTTTTTTAGGTAAAATATCCGAATTATTAAACACAGATTTAGGCTTAGAGGAAAAGATTTCTCAATTTTGTAATCAATATATTTCTATGCTTCAACAAAATCCACAATTCCCGAACTTTATCCTTAATGAGCTTCAGCAAAATCCGGATTATATATTTAATCTATTCAATAAAAATCTTATGCATGAAAAAATACAAAAGCTTCAAGTAGATTTGGATAAAGAAATAGAATTCGGAAATATAAGACCTATAAAACTGCAACATTTAATTGCAAATATTATGTCTCTGTGCATTTTCCCTTTTGCAGCCAGACCTCTTATGCAGTACAACTTCGGTTATGATAACAACGAATACTATCAGTTTCTTGAAGATCGAAAAAAACACATACCAGAGTTTATTATGAACAGTATTAAAATTAAGAAGTAGGAAGGATATGAAAAATATACTCTTCTCCGGTTTCTTTGTGCTTGTTGCACTCTTACAGTATTCTGTTATGCATGCTTCTGAAATCACTTTAGATGAATGCTTAGATGCTGCTATTCGCAAGAATAAACAACAAAACAATGCCAAGCTGATAGACAATAAGAATGATTTGGAGAGGTACAATCTTAATTCTTTATACTTTCCGCAGCTTTCTTTGGATGCAAGCGCTACTGTGCAGAGTGACGTGATGTCACTGCCAATAAAGTTACCAAATTTTAGTATGAATGAAATACCTAAAGAAAACTATCAAGTTAGTGCTCAGATTCAGCAACTTATATGGGATGGCGGAAACATTTCAGCAGCAATTGGAATCAAAGAATTGCAAAATATTTTAGAGAAAAATTCTATAGAGATTACCACACAAACTCTTAAGGAAAACATTAGTAGACTATTCTTCTCAGCCCTTTTACTGCAGCAAAATTCAGTTATTTTACAAGAAAATATTGAATTTTTGCAATCTCGTGAAAATCAACTTCAGTCTATGTATAAAAACGGTGTGATTATAAAAAGCAATCTACTGTCATTACAGATTGAAATAGAAAAAATAAAAATGAAGTTGAGTGCGACACAGTCTGATTTGAAGTCAATCAAAGAAACATTAGCAAACTATCTGGAGATGCCTGAGTTTACTAACGGGAATCTGGTAAGTCCTAATCAAGATATATTTAATTCTGTTATAGAGCTTAAAAGAGCAGAGCTTAAAAGTTTAGATTACAAAAATGAGCTATTGGAATCGACTAAAGAGTCCGCAGCAAGTAACTTGATGCCAAAAATAGCAGCATTCGCAAAAGTCGGTTACGGGAACCCTAATCCTATGAATATTTTTGAAGAAGGTTTCCAAACATACTATATGGCAGGAATTAACTTAAAATGGCAGCCTTTTGATTGGTATAAATCAACAAAAACAAAAGAAGTGATTACTCTAAACCAAGAAATAAATAATAATGACAAATACGAACTCAAAAGAAGTCTGAATAATATTATTATATCTGAGAAGCAAAATATTCAAAAGTATATGGCTCTTCTTACAACAGATGACAGCGTTATAGAGATGCAGGAAAGAGTTGTAGATATGGCTTTTTCACAACTCCAAAACGGAACAATCACTTCAACCCAGTATATTTTAGAAATAAAAAATCTAACTGATGCAAAAATAAATCGCTCAGTGCACTACATTCAGAAACAGTTAGCTATAAGCAATCTTTTAATTCAAACCGGCAATAAATAATATAAGGTGATATTATGAAATACTATTTTTTAATCCTGATAGCTTTAATTGCTGTTGCTTGTAACAGGCATGAAGAAAAAGCTGATGCTTATGGTAATTTTGAAGCTACTGAAATCATAGTATCTGCTGAAACTAACGGGAAAGTTACAAATATTATGATAGACGAAGGCGATGAAATCCAAGAAGAACAGCTAATTGCAGTGATTGATACTGTGCAGCTTCATCTTAAAAAGGAACAGCTTTTAGCCTCAGGAAATGCTATAGATGCTAAAACGCAGAATTTGCAAGTGCAAATTGATGTCTTAGAAAAGCAGAGAGCTAATCTGCTCAGAGAGAAAAACAGAGTAGAAAGATTACTAAAAGACTCAGCGGCGACTACTAAACAGTTGGATGATATAAGCGGTGAGTTAGAAGTAGTAGATAAAAAAATCGCTGCAACTAAGTCATCTATCTCCACAGCGAACAGAGGACTATTAAGCGAAAAAGAACCATTATCAGCAAATATCAGACAGGTTGCTGATATGATAGAAAGATCCAAAATAAAATCACCTACCACGGGCACTGTCTTAAAAAAATATATTGAAAACGGAGAATTTGCAGCTCCCGGAAAACCAATATGTAAAATTGCAGATCTTAGCCAGATGACTTTAAGAGTTTATGTTAGCGAATCAAGCTTGGCAAAAGTTAAAATAGGTAAAAGTGTTAAAGTAGCTATTGACAAGGGCGATGAACTTAAATATTTCAACGGAACTATCTCGTGGATTTCTGATAAATCCGAGTTTACACCAAAGATTGTACAAACTAAAGAAGAAAGAGTCAACTTGGTATATGCAGTGAAAGTAATTGTCGAAAATGATGGATCAATTAAGATTGGCATGCCTGGTGAAATTACTTTTGAAAACGGAGCTAAATAGCTATGTCAAGCATTTTAATCAAAGACATAGAAAAATCTTATAGTGACTGCAGGTCATTGGAACCTGTAAATATTGAAGTCAATGAAGGCGAAATATTTGGTCTTATCGGGCCTGACGGTGCCGGAAAGACTACTCTCATAAGGATTTTAACATCTTTGTTAATTCCGGATGCCGGAGAGGCTTATGTGATGGGGCTAGACGTTGTCAAAGAATATAAAAAAGTGAGACAGATTATTGGATATATGCCCGGTAAGTTTGCCTTATATACCGATTTATCTATTAAAGAAAATCTTGATTTGTTTGCGGGAATTTTTGATACAACTATAGAAGAAAATTATCACCTCATTGCTCCTATTTATTCTCAAATAGAGCCATTTAAAGATAGATTAGCAGGTAACCTTTCCGGTGGAATGAAGCAAAAACTGGCTCTGTCATGCGCTCTGATTCATAAGCCGGAAGTGCTTTTTTTAGATGAACCTACTACGGGAGTAGACCCTGTCTCAAGGAAAGAATTTTGGGATATGCTAAGAGATTTAAAAAAGTACGGTATTACGATATTCGTTTCAACTCCTTACATGGACGAGGCAAAACGATGCGACAGAATAGCATTGATTCAAGAGGGCAAGATACTGGGCGTGGCAACTCCTAAAGAAATTGAGGATAAATTTAATAAAGAGCTTTATGCGATAAAGGCTGATGATATGCACCTACTCATCACCCACTTAAGGAATTACGAAAATACTCACTCAGCTTATCCATTTGGTGAAAGCTGCCACTTTGCACCAAAAGGCAAATTTGACATTGAGCATCTTACTAATTATTTGAAAGAAAAATGCGAGAAAGAGTTCGAGATTGCAAAAATAAGTCCGGGCATAGAAGATTCATTCATTGAGCTGATGGTGAAAGAAGATGAATAACAATTATGTAATAGAAGCAGAAAATTTGACTAAGACTTTTGGAAACTTTACAGCTGTGGACTCAATTTCTTTCAATGTGAAGAAGGGAGAAATATTTGGCTTTTTAGGTGCTAACGGTGCCGGCAAAACAACCGCAATGAAGATGCTGACGGGTTTACTCTCTCCCTCGTCGGGCAAAGCAACTGTGGTAGGTTATGATGTATTTTCACAGTCTGAACAGATAAAAAAACGCATCGGTTATATGTCACAAAAGTTCTCGCTTTACGAAGATTTGACTTTATACGAAAATATCAGATTTTTTGCAGGCATTTATGGCTTAAGCAACAGCCAAATCAAAGAAAAAGCAAATGAGCTGATACATAGATTCCAACTAGAAGATTTGCGAAAAACATTAGTTGGTGAGCTACCTCTGGGTTGGAAGCAGAAAATTGCTTTTTCTATTGCTGTTATCCATTCACCCAGTATTGTATTTTTAGACGAACCTACCGGAGGAGTAGATCCAATCACCAGAAGGCAGTTTTGGGAAATGATTTACGAAACTGCTCATCGCGGCGTGACTGTTTTTGTCACGACTCACTACATGGATGAAGCAGAATACTGCGATAGAATTTCGATGATGGTTGACGGCAGGATAGAAGCTTTAGACTCACCGACCGGACTTAAGAAACGATACGAAACTGACAATATGGACGAAGTTTTTCTAAAGATAGCAAGAGCCAAATAATGAAGAAACTATTAGTCTTTACAAAAAAAGAGTTCTATCATATTTTTAGAGATAAAAAAACATTATTGATTTTATTTGGTATGCCTATCATACAAATCTTGCTATTTGGATTTGCTATCACCAATGAAATTAATAACGCAAATATTTCTATTTATGATAAATCAAAAGATTTCCAATCTCAGAAACTGATAAATAAAATACTTGCTACTAATTATTTTAAGTTACATTCTTATTTGAGTTCTGATAGTGAAATAGAGGAAACCTTTAAAACAGGAGAAGTCAAACAAGTAATCGTTATAGAGCCCAACTTCACAGAAAATCTAAACAAAGAAGGCTCTGCAAATATTCATATTATTTCAGATGCAACCGATCCTAATACAGGCACAACTCTTATAAATTATACAAGTTCTATCATTCGTATCTTCACAAATGAACTGAATAATGTAGCTATGCCGGACTTTATTATTGATAACCAGATGGAAATGCGATATAATAAAAGCCTAAAAGGCGTGTATCTATTCGTTCCGGGACTAATAACTGTAATATTGATGCTTGTGTCAGCTATGATGACTTCCATATCTCTAACAAGAGAAAAAGAGAATGGAAATATGGAGCTATTACTGGCTTCGCCAATGAAACCAATAATTATCATTATATCGAAGGTTATTCCTTATCTACTGATAGCATATATAGATGCGATACTAATCTTGATAATGGGTAAGTTTATCTTCGGTGTTCCTATTGTTGGTAGCTTACTTTTATTATTGTTAGAATGTGCTTTGTTTATCATGATGGCACTATCATTAGGTATTTTTATCTCTACTAAAGCCAAAACTCAGCAAGTAGCTCTCATGGTTAGTCTTGTAGGGCTGATGCTACCGACTATCTTACTATCAGGATTTATATTTCCAATTGAAAATATGCCTCTACCTTTACAGGTAGTAGCAAGGATTAATCCTTCCAGCTGGTTCATAATTATTGTGAAAGATATTATGCTGAAAGGAGCCGGATTAGAGCTACTATGGCAAGAAACTCTTGTTCTAATTGGTATGACAGTTGGATTTATTTTGCTTAGTATCAAGAACTTCAAAATTAGGTTGTAAAATGCGAAATATAAAATTCCTTTTAGAGAAAGAATTCAAGCAGGTTTTTAGGAATAAAGCCATGTTGCCTATAATTTTCATTATGCCTATAATACAGCTTTTGATACTTGCTAACGCGGCAACTTTTGACATTAAAAACCTGAAACTATACATTGTTGATAAGGATATGTCTTCTGTTTCCAGACAGATTATCCATAAATTTGATGCTTCACCTTATTTTGTACTGAAAGAAGTGTGCCTCAGCGAAGTTTATGCAAATGAAGCTATTCAGGATTCTAAAGCAGATTTATATATAGAAATTCCAAAGAATTTTGAATATGACTTAGTTCGCGAAAAGAGAGCAAAAACTAAGATTGTCGCCAATGCTATTGACGGCACTAAAGCAGGTTTGGCAATGAACTACGCGTCAAATATAATGAATGACTATAATGCGGAAATTGCTAAAGAGCTATCGCTGGCTTCTAACTCAGTTCTCCAAGCTCCACTTAAACATATAAATGTCGAATACTCTAATTGGTACAACGAAGATTTAAAGTATGATACGTTTATGGTGCCGGGCATTTTGGTGCTTTTAGTTACTATGATTGGTACTTTCTTGTCTTCGATGAACATTGTAAAGGAAAAGGAAATCGGTACTATAGAGCAGATTAACGTAACTCCTATCAAAAAGCACGAATTTATAATTGGCAAACTATTACCATTTTTAGTAATTGCATTATTTGAGTTGGCTCTTGGTTTAGTTGTAGCAAAACTGGTATATAACATTCCTATTCTTGGAAGCATCGGTTTGATATTTCTATTTGCAACTGCGTATATGATTGTGTTTTTAGGAATAGGCTTATTTATATCAACATTTACAACTACGCAGCAGCAAGCAATGTTTCTTTCATGGTTCGTTATGGTAATTTTTATATTATTATCAGGGCTTTTCACACCAATAGAAAATATGCCTGAGTTTGTGCAATACCTTACTTACCTCAATCCAATTCGCTACTTTATAGAAGTTATTAGGATGGTGATGCTTAAAGGTGCAGGATTTGAAAATATAGTGTTCCATTTTAAAATGATGGGAATTTTCGCAGTGATATTTAATGTAAGTGCGATATTGAGGTATAAGAAGACAGTGTAAGATTTTGATATTATATGATTTAACTATATAGCTCATATCAACTTTTTTTAGAAGAATCCCCAACAGGAAATTAAGTCTTATTGGGGATTTCGTATAATTTCTAGCTAAAATTAGTCAAAACAGAAATTCATGATGAAAATGAAAATATGTTTTCGACTTTATTCCTACCTTTTTAATATCCAAGATTTTATCAATTCCAATACTTTCGGAGACATTGTTTGCTCTATTTGAGCATATTCATTTGGCATACCAGTAGTACACTCTTGGAATAGATGATTTAAGTCTTTAAATTCTTTAATTTCTACTTTCATGTTTGAGTTTTTACTCGCTAACGTCTCTAAATTTTCAATATTCTCTTTTGAAGGTACTTGTAGGTCTTTCCCTCCAAAAATAGCTAAAGTAGGGCATTTAACTTCTTTTAGGTATTCTGCCGGTTTTAGAGAAATAAAAGCTCTCCACCATATATTTGTTAGTTGGCTGACAAGTTCATCTATGTTGTTTTTAGGCAGAGCCCCGGCATATTCTCTTTGGAAATGATTGGATAAAGAATCCCTGAGTAAATTGCCATTAAGATTTTTATCTATAAGAATATCATAGGCGTCTGAAAATATTTTATTATTATTATCTAAGACACTTTTTGGAACTCCCATTTGTGCTTCTATTTTATATTTCTGTAAAAGCATGAGATCTTTGCCGTCTAATATCGGACCAGCCATGAGAATTATATATGCTATATCAGCATCTTTAGAAGCAAGCATAGGAGCAATTGCCCCACCTTCACTGTGTCCGACAACTCCTATTTTAGAATGATTTATATCATCTCTTTTGCGAAGAAATTCGACTGCTGCCTTAGCATCTTTTGCGAAGTCATGAGTAGTTGCTGAGCTAAAATCTCCACCGGATTCGGCCGTTCCTCTATCATCATAGCGCAACACAGCAATTCCATTTCTTGTTAAGAAATCTGCTAAGACCAGGAATGGTTTGTGCCCCATTAGTTCTTCATCGCGGTTTTGTGCTCCGCTACCACTAACGAGAATTACTGCCGGGAAATTAGAGCCACTTTTGGGTGTTGTCAAAGTACCTTTAAGTGTTATATTATCTTCAGCATTTACAAAACTAACTTCTGTACTAATATATGAGTAAGGTTTTTTAGGTTCTTGTGGTCTTATTGGTCCTGTTGCTTTTTCCTTGCTTCTGGTAAGATCCAAGTCAAATTGCTGTCCTCCCTGAATAAATTTGCCATCTATATTTGCATCATCAATTAGTTTGCCTGTGTAAGAAATCCCTGCAGACCCAATTTCAATTTCCAACACCGAATTGGTAAAAGTAATGTTACTTGCCGGAATTCCATAAGCTCCTTGGCTTGGGCTATCCATAGTTGCTTTATACGTACTTCCGTCTTTGTCAATATTAAAGTTAAGTTTCAATTTCGTCCCTTGTACAGCTAATTCTCCTGTCCAAGAGCCACTTATATCTTGAGAAAAAGAGCTGAGGCTCATAAGGACTGCAATAAGCAGATGTATTGTTGTTTTCATAATAATTAAGTATTTAGTGATTAAAATATGTATCTCTCAAAAATTACGATTTTGATTGATAAAAGTTTTCTGTTTTTAAAGGGATTATGATTTTAGGCAGGACTATCTATTACAAATGCAATTTTGTTATTCATAAGCCCGGTTTAAAAAAAAGGTACACATCACTGCATACCTTTTATGAAATCCTATCTATTTAGATTTTATTTACTACTTATTGGTGACTCTACAAATGGAAGTTTGTTGAAGTCATCTTCAATTATTCTAATCTCGCCATCTTCAAAAAGTAAATCCGGTGTTACTATAGAAGCAGCCACGAACCTATCTCCGCCACTCATAAATGAAGAAACTACGGAAGGTGCTAATAGACTATGTACATAAGACTCATTGCCGACGTTGATAATATCTTTAAATGATTGCACTGTAAATCCTTTTGCAAGTGTACCCCTTACTCTCTCTTCTCTACCATCAGGGAATACTTTATACGCTTCGAGCACTATTATTTGGTCTTGCGATCTCGGGAAGCTAATTGCACCTTTAGTCATTCGATACAATGATGTATACATCAGATTCTGATTCATAAGCTTTTTGATAACTAAACCGTAAGGTAGTTCTCTGTCCTTGCAGAGCTTCATCATACGTTCTTTTAGTTCGTCATAAGATAGCTCATTTTCATTAGCAGTAACTACTAAATTGCTGAACATAGGTGCGCCACCTCTCTTATGGCCGTTAGATTCTCTTACTCTTCTTGTAGGCACTCTCGATGATAATAGGTTTTTAAGGTAGCCCTCTTTTACTAAGTTGACATCCGCAGGAGCTAGACCATCGTCATCTACTTTATAATTGCCAAGCAGTTTAACTCCGTCATATTCTTCTTTATTAGGGAAAGCATCCATTGACATAAATTCAGGTAGCACTCTACCTCCTATTTTTCTTTGAAATGCTCCGTATCTGTCAGAAGTTTGCACTCCGCCTTCAGTTAGAGCATCTCTTTGAGCTACAAGATTTGGGGCAAACACCTGCGCAAATATTTCTGAAGCTGCCTGGTCTGCAAAGATTACAGGTCCGGCGTAGGTTTCTTCTAAAGCATCTGCTTTAACCATAGCTTCTATGTTATCACGTACGATAGTCACCGCTTTTTTCAATGAATCTAAAGATGGTAAATCTTTAGGATACTTAGCATAAGCTGTGTGAAAATCTGCTAAAGGCATACCGTCTACTGCTTGAGTTGCAGCTAATACTTCTAATCCGGTAAAGAATTTAGTTTTTATATATTCCATACCTTCGGAATTAACATAGTAAATCGTTTGCGGTTGGAACTCAACATTGCACCCGGAAATCTGGACACTTGGAGAATTTTTAAAAATACCGGAAAGCGTTTCTACTACTTTTTTAAAATACTTATTATCAAAGTTTGGATATGGCTCTATATCAAATGATTTCTTTGGATCTACTTTTATGAAATCGTGAGTTGTATCTTTCCTCATTCGATTTTTGATAGTAGCTTCTTTTTTGGAGAGCAACTCAGCGGACTGTTTGTACGCAGCATCCGTAGCAAGCCAAAGCTCTCTTCTAAGAGATAGATAGTCCAAGTCAAAAGGTATTTTTCTTGATTTATATCTTTCTTCATCATCGCTCGACCCAAAGAAACTAAGCCCGATGTCAAAGAAGTTTGAGTTATCAAATGTGTAATCACCCACTCGCACACCAACTGTCAATCGAGCAAATTTAGTATGTGAGCCTTCATTAATCGCACCTAATTCTGACTTGACAGTATAAGAATCCATAATATTTAAGGAATACTCTATGTAGTACGGTTTTTCCAAATTGTCTAATTTTAACTCATCCATAGAGCGATTGATTTCATCATGCATAGCTTTTAGGATTTGTTGGTTATCATTGGCTTTTGCTACAAAAGGTAAGCAAATCAATAATAATAATATAATTTTCTTCATTCTTATGACCGAATTAATTGTTTAACATTTTATTTAAGGCTGCAGCGAACTGCTCAGTATTTTTTGTACCTAGCATAACTTTTTTACCGTTTCGAAGGACTAATAATATCCCTTCATTTCCTGAAGTATTAATAGCCAGTTCCTTTCGGCTACGGTATCTTAAGCCCCAACCGCCGTATCTTAGCAACGAATTATATTTTTCTACGGAAAATGATTCAATATCTTCTTTTTTATATGTTCTTTCAGTCCATATTAGCGGAAAAAATTTAACAGATATTTTTGTTTCATCCATTTCTATAATCATCTGTGATCTGAAAAAAACAAAATATATAACTACCGCTAAAATAAGCATCATCACCAAAGTAATAATTAATCCAAGATCGCTAGCGGGATTATCTCCAAACGGCACACCTTCTATGAGCTGCTTGTAACTGCCATACATAAGAAACAGCATCGGCACAAAAAAGCCTATTATCAGCAATGCTTTAAGCCATTTAGAGTCAAATTTTTGTTTTTCCTGATAAAGTCTCATTTATTCTCTCCTATTAAGGATTAATAGTTGCTCCTACAGGTGAAGGAAGCAATGGTGGTTTAGCTTGCGATTTTTTCTTTTTTTGCACTTCTATAGTCGAAACTAATAATGAAGGCGAACAAGCTGAAACCGGTACACCACCGGACTCTGCTCCACAAATGCCATTAAACACACCCAAATCATCAGCCGAAGCCACTATATTAGCAAATGTAGTAAGAGGAGTGCCTATTAAATCTACACCTCTGACTAACTCATCAGGTCTGCCATCTACATATATTTTATATACAACCAATGGAGTTACATTGAACGCATTTGGAATAGTTCTGTTTGTAAATGTAAAACCACCTGAAACAGTTTCAAAGTATAAGCCATATTCTTTACCTTGCTCTTTGCTTAGTTTGCGTAATTGTTCTTTCAGCTCATCTTTTGATTCAGTCTTATGAGCTGTTACAATCAGGTTAGACTGTCTGGAAACAGCGTTATATCCTTGTTGTTTCCTGCCATGTCCATTTGAATGTGAGAAGTTTTCTATAGGAGATCTTGACATAAGGAAGTGAGAAAACTTGCCATCTTTTACAGTTTCAACTCTTTGAGCTTTTACACCCTCGTCGTCATAAGGATAATAACCGGATATTTCTTTTCCTTGAAGTTCTTTTTTAGTAGGGTCAAATACCACATCAATAAATGAAGGCAATATTTCTTCCCCAATAGATTGCTTAAACGTTTGGGATGAGTTAGGATCTTTTTCGCGATGCCCCTCTACTCTATGCCCAAATATTTCATGAAAGAACACTCCTGAAGCTTCTCCTGAAAGTATAGCAGGCCCTGTATAAGTAGTAGCCATAGGAGCATCTCTTAAAGCAACAAGTAAATTTATCATCTTTTTAATATCTGCAGCTATTTCTTTTTCGCTGGGCAAGTCTTTTGGATTAAAAGCAAAATAGCTTTCGTACAATGGCAGCGACATACCGTCATCTGCTTTTGTTTTAGCGCTGACCATGACTCTTGCCCCTTTTTCAGACCATCTCAGTTTTGTGCCCTCACTACTAACAAAATATTTATGTTTTAATTCAGTTCGAACTGACACGGTTGCGTTATAGATCAATGGTTCTGAAGAGAACATGGCGGATAGATTTGTGGCTAATTTCTCCCATTTAGCAGCATCAAACTCAAGCGTCTGAAGCGGTTGAATGTCAACAACTTTTGTTTCTTCTGAGAAATCTGCACTTGAATCTTCTTCTGCTACTTTCACAGCTTTATTAGTAAGAGCTTTTTCATATCTCTCAGTAGCTTTTTTGTATAGATTATCAGTGGAAAACCACATTGCATTGGTTAAGGCATTTTTATCATTTGTAAGGGGCAACACTGCAGATCCTGCTCCGGAACCAAAATTAAACGGATTCCCACGGATGATATGAGTATTATCAAACTGATAGTCTCCTACTCTTAAATCTATATCTAAAATTCTATTAACATCATTAATAGATTTGTTTTCAATTCTTCCAAATGAAGCAGTAATCGAATTACTTATCGTTTCAGTAATGGAGTATGAAATGAAATAGGGAGGTATCTCCTGTTTCTGTAATGTAACGAAATTTCTTGTGAGTTCCCCATTTGCGATTTCCATTAAATCGTCAGCGAGAAGCGTTGGAGAAACAATCAACATGAGAAAAAATAGTCTCAGCATCTTATAGGTCATAATTCTTACCCTAGTAAATATAAATATTATTCTTACAAAGTATACGATTATATGAAATATTTGTTTAAAATCGTAGTAATATAGTAAAATGGGGAAAAGAATCTAAGTTTTTGATATTTATATTTTCTTTTTTCTTATCTTACAAGCTTATGTTTTAGTTTCACATAAAATATTAATCTTATGCAGTTAGATAGTAAAAAATTTGCCTATGCTCTGTTCATCGGAGCGTTTATAATTAGAATAGCCTTGATTATTGTAATGGGTAATTTTGACAATCCTGAGATGTACGAACATGGTAAAATAGCCCGAAACCTGCTGAACGATAATGGTTTTTCTATGCACTGGCCATATCCTTCGAACTCAGTCGAAAGGCTGGCTGAGCATGCACTGCCACCTGAGTTTGAAGGTGCTTTTATCCCTCCGGTGAACCCATATATTCTTTATGTAGGTATGGAAATCTTCGGGGATAATGCCAAAGGCTACTTCCTACTCATGTTGTTAAATGCAATTTTCAGCTCCGTAACTGTAATATTAGTATATAAAATAGCACAACAATTCTTTAAAGAAAGAGCTGCAAAAATCTCTGGAATTATGGCATTGATGTTTCTACCAAATGCTTTTGGTTGTATTACTTTTAGTGGCTCACCACTATATCAGATGCTGGCTTTAGCTATATTATTTAGCTTGATTTTATATATAAATAAACCTGACATAAAGCTCTTAGTAATTTCCTCTTTGCTAATTAGCTTGCAGATACTAACAAGAAGTGAATTCCTTATTTTAGGGAATGTATTGCTTTTTATAACATCGGCTATAGTTGTATTTTTAAAGAAGCATAAGCTGTCTACTGTAATCTTACATTATGGCATTTCCGTATTCTTAATACTCATTGCAATTTCTCCGTGGATGTATAGAAACACACAACTTTTTAGCAAATTTGTACCGATAGTTTCTCACCCTTGGCATGAAATATGGCGTGGAAATAACGACATTGCTACCGGTGGTGCTTTTGGGAAAAACCATGAATCTATATGGCTAAATAAAGACCACTCTCCGCATTTGATTGACAAGTTAGACTCTCTTGAGTATAATGCATATTTTGAAATAGCGGCTGACAGCATTTTCAAAGAAGAAGCACAATCTTTCATATTCAACAACCCTAAGGAATATGCTGTACTGTCTTTGAAAAGAATGTTATTCCTGTGGTCTGTTGATATTTATACACCTCGTGCCAAAAGCATACCTTATTTGTTTTTTATTATCATCACAATTCCTGCAGGACTTTACGGTTTATTTAGATGCTTTAAAGACAATAAGCCGATAGCTTTGCTATTCATACTATTTTTCTTGTATTATACTTTACTTTTCGGCATGGTAAATTTAGAAACTCGTTATCAGATATACATGATTTCTACACTTATTCCATTTACAGGTTATTTGTACGATAAAATGATTGTAAAATTTTTGAACAAATAAGCCTATACCTTGTAGTATGGATTACTTCAAAAGATTTTATATATTGCATATTATTCAAACTTACAAAGAAAGACTTAGACTATGGAAAACAATACCTACAGCAATCTAAAGCTACTTTTTTTACTGTTTAAACATAAAATTTTTATTATTTCTTTTACTGCATTATGTGCTATAGCATCCGTTATAGTTGCTCTTTTACTTCCACCATGGTACACTGCAAAAGTAAATGTGGTACCACCCAAAGATGCCTCCGGTACCTCCGGACTCATGGGTAGTGTTACTTCTGCTTTGAAAGATTTTGGTCTATCCAAATTAGGTGGTAAATCAGGAGATAGTTATACCTTTATTGTTGTGTTGGAATCGAGAACAGTCATAGATTCTATGATTAAAAAATATGACTTGCCAAAGAGCTATGACATACCTGATACTCTGATGGATGATGTCAGAGCTGAGTTTCTATCCAACGTAGACGTTACTTACGAAAAAGAAGGAAATTATCTGATTAGCGTTACTGATAAAGATAAAAACAGATGCGCAGAAATGGCAAATGATTATGTTGAAATAGCAAATAACTTTGCTATTAAACTCAGTAAAACAGAGACCTCTGATAATCTCAAATACTTAGAGAAAAGAGTAGCAGCTACGGATTCTACTTTGCAGGATATTGGCACTAAACTTCAAATATATGCTAAATCGAAACAAGTTTTAAGTCCGATGGATCAAGCTAAAGCAGTTAGCTCTTCCTTAGCCGAATTTAAGGCACAATCTATTCAATACGAAATTCAATACCAGTTCCTTAGAGATAACTACGGCGAAGATTACTCCAAAACAAAACTTATAAAGGACTTATACAACAAGTCACTTCAAAAACTGGATGAAATTGAAACTGAACCGGGCTTTGCCGGAAATTTTGCTCTTAATGATGCAGCGGAAGTTGGTATAAATTATTTGAAACTTTATGCCGAATATGAAACTTTCACTAAAGTAAAAGCATTCCTTATGCCTATGTATGAAGAAACAAGACTTGACATTAATAAAAACCAAAAAAATCTATATGTATTAGATGAAGCTATTGTACCACAAAAGAAATCTAAACCTAAGCGCTCGGTGATCGTTGCTGGCTCTACTTTTGGAGGCTTCGTCTTAGCTATGTTATTTGTTGTCTTCTTTAACTCATATAAGGAGTTAAAGGAAAAATATCAACAAAGTATAGATAGTGAAACCAATACGAATGACTAATAAGACTCCCTACATAAACAAAATACCATTTACTTATGGTTTCTTAACTTTGACTATATCATTGTTAGGGATTGTTTTGGCATTATTGCTGGAGCTGCAACTGCTTATTGTGCCTGCCACATTAGGCATTGCTTTTCTTACAATCATGTTTTACAATAAGAAGTTTTGGCTGTATTCAGTTGCACTTTTTAGTTCGGTATTCTTCCTATCTAATAGTGAAGGTGTATCTGTTTTAGATGTGTTTGTTGGTGTTTATCTGGTTTTTGGCTTAGCTATTTGGTTCTTTTGGACAGTATTTGTGCATAAAAAGAATGTAACAAGTTCATTGAAGGACTGGTTACTGATATTTTTCTTTGTAGCTCTGTTAGGCAATGCTATAGTTGCATTTTTTAATGATGTAGACTTGTTTAATTGGCTGAGAGAGTATATTTTGCTACTGATAACTCTCTACTATTTTCCATTGAAAGAAGAGTTTGAAGATAAAAAAGATATTGAGCGTCTGCTTTTTATATTTTCTTTATCTGTGCTCGCGGTTAGTTTTGGGCAGTTTTATACTTATTATAAAATATTGACTGCAGATAATGTAATGTATGCATATCAATTAGGTACTTCTGTAAGAGAGAATCAGACAATATTGACAGTTAGCATAGCAGTAGCAATATTATTTAGCTTTGGTGATTACTCTCGAGCAGTAAAAGCATATTTTATGGGTTTTTCTGCCATTTGCTTTACAGCCTTGATTATTACATTCTCTAGGACATTTTGGGCAGTAGAGATATTATTATTATTCTTTGTGTTCCTTTTTCTACCTTATAGAAAGAAAATTATGTTTTCAGTGTATGCACTTATAATTTTACTTGTAACTAGTGCTACAGCATTGATATTTTTTCAGGACAACGCAAAATTATTCTTTACTTTCGTTGAAAAACGCTTTTTTTCTTCTACGAAAGGAATGCAAGATTATTCCTTACTCTCCAGATTGGCAGAGTACGAAGTGGCTTTAGATCATACAGTGCCATATAATATGCTGTCAGGCAATGGACTCTCTGCAGAATTTCATTTTTATGATCCCATCCCAGAGAGGACAAAGAGAACTAATATCATCCACAATGGATACATTTATTTCTTCTATCGAATTGGAGCTCCTCTAACCTTAGCATATTTATCAGTGATGCTACTTACGCTATTAAAAGCCTTTGAGTTAACTAAGCAAATTAAAAATCCATTTTTTAAGAGGATAGCTCTTTCAGGCTTTATTATAATGCTAACTCTTTTCATTGTGAACACTACTTCCAGCCAATTTGCATATAGAGATGGTCTGTTTGTAGTCGCGTTTGGCTTGGCTTTAACTTCACTGGCGGAAAAGTATCACACAAAATCAGAACCTAATATTTAATATTTCAATTCTTTTTACTTATTTTGCAAACTCGTTTGTTGATTCTAAAGAAAAACTGCAATGCCAATAAAACGCTCCATGGGAGAAAACCCATTTTTTGGGTCTAACGGACGTAAAAACGTCTTTAAGCTACTTCTATATGTAGTTGCTTTTATATTTATAGTAAGACTGGCGCAATTGCAGTTGCTGGAAGGTAGCGAATATATGGTTGAGTCAGAAGCTCAGGCAATAAAAAAAGTAAATGTAGAGCCATTCAGAGGAAATATGTATGATAGGAATGGTAAACTGATAGTCCATAATGAAGCTTCATTTTCTATTACACTGACACCTAAAGAGTTTGACCCAATTGCTATGCCTTTATTATGCTCTTTATTAGAGACAGATTCAATCTCTATTCAAAAGACTTTAAATAAATTTTCTTCTTTCTCGAAGTTCGAACCAATTAAAATACACAGAGACGCATCTTTTGAAATTGTTTCGCGAATCGAAGAATATAATGATTTCTTACCTGGTATAGATGTAGCTATAGAATCTAAACGCCTCTATGAATTTGACTGCAATATGGCACACTTACTTGGATATACAGGTGAAGTTTCACAAGCTAACTTACGTCGCAAACCATATCTTCGTCCCGGAGACATGATAGGTAAAGCAGGACTTGAATCTTCTTATGAAAACTTCTTAAAAGGCAGAAGTGGTTATAAGTTTGTTGCGGTAGATAAAAGGGGGCGCCCTGTGGCAAGTTTTGAAAATGGTAAAAATGATATACCTGCTACAAATGGTAAAGATTTGCAATTAACTATTGATATTGACTTGCAAGTTATGGCAGAAAAACTGTTAGATGGTAAACGTGGTGCTGTTGTTGCCATTGATCCTAATACAGGTGAGATTATTGTTATGGCTAGCAAACCGGACTTCGATCCAAGAGATTTTTCAGGCAGGATACCGGCTAAATTATATGACTCACTGAGAAACAACGATGGTAAACCTTTATTGCCTCGTGCATTTCAGTCTGCTTATGCTCCCGGTTCTACATGGAAAATGTTAATGCTTGCTGCTGCTATGCAAGAAGGAGTTATAGATGAGAATACAACTTTTACTTGTAATGGTGGTATGTATTTTGGAGATAGGCATTTTGGATGTACGCATGTGCATGGTAATGTTAAAGCTCAGCAAGCTATTCAAGGTTCGTGTAATACTTTCTTTTACCATGTGGGGCTAAAACTTGGGCTTGATAAGATATATGAGTATGGCAAGCTCTTTGGTTTTGGCGACAAAACAAATATAGATGTACCTTATGAATCTTCAGGCTCTTTTCCTTCCCGAGATCAACTAATGAAAAGACTCAAATATATCCCTAAAGGTATAGTTTTAAACTGGGGCATAGGTCAGGGCGAAATTTCGACTACACCATTGCAAGTAGCGGTTTATACTGCAGCTCTCGCTAATGGTGGCACAATAATTCAACCTCATAATGTCAGTCATATATATGACCCTGAAACTCAAAAGAATGAACCTATTAACTATACCGAAACTAAACTACCTATAGATCCAAAGATATTTAATCTTATTCATGATGGGATGTTCGATGTAGTAAATAAGCCGGGTGGAACTGCTACCAATGTTCAAATCCCTGGATTGGATATATGTGGCAAGACCGGAACAGCTCAAAATCCGCATGGAAAAGACCACTCATGGTTTATTTGTTTTGCTCCTAAGGATAATCCTAAAATAGCAGTTGCCTGCATGGTGGAAAATGCCGGATATGGCTCTACTGTGGCTGCACCTATTGCCAAAGACATAATCAAAGGATTTTTCTTTCCTGACACTACTTCTACGCCTAAGATTGATTCGCTGAGTATTGAGTCTCAAATAGACTCTCTTAAACTTGATTTCGAATCAGACAAATCTAATTAGTATAATCAGACCTATCTTATATTGTTATAATATTTTATCGTTTTAAACGACTGATTTCCATTTTTTTTCTTATTTTAGTACGATTCAATTTTAGATAATTAGATTATATAATTGGAGTTGTTATGTACACTAAAATGAAAGACTTTCTTGCAGGCGAATTAAAGAGCTTGGAAGAACAAAAGTTATATAAACACGAGAGAATAATCGAAAGCCCTCAAGGCCCTGAGATTTTAGTAAATGACAAAAAAGTTCTTAACTTTTGCGCTAATAACTATTTGGGTTTGTCTTCACACCCTGAGCTAATCAAAGCTGCTCATGATGAAATCGATAAACGTGGTTTTGGTCTTTCTTCTGTTCGTTTTATTTGCGGTACGCAAGATGACCATAAAGTATTAGAAAAAAAAGTAGCTGACTTCTTAGGTATGGAAGATTCTATTTTATTTTGCTCTGCTTTTGATGCAAATGGTGCAGTTTTCGAACCCCTTTTCGGACCTGAAGATGCTATCATTACTGATGCTCTAAACCATGCTTCTATAATTGACGGTATCCGTTTGGCGAAAGCTAAAAGATGGATTTTTAACCATGGTAACTTCTCTGATAAGGAAGAATTAGATCCATCTACAGGTAAAACTTTGAAAGGTTTGGAACGTTGCTTGAAAGAAGCTGATGAAGCAGGCTGCAGATTTAAAGTTATTGCAACTGATGGTGTTTTCTCTATGGATGGCGACATTGCTAATCTTCCTGCAATTTGCGATTTAGCTGAAAAATATGATGCACTTGTTATGGTTGATGATTCTCACTCTTCCGGTTTTATGGGTAAAAAAGGTCGTGGTACTCACGAGCACCATGATGTGATGGAAAGAGTTGATATCATCACTACTACTTTCGGCAAAGCTCTTGGTGGTGCTTCAGGTGGTTGTATTGCGGCAAAACAAGAAGTTATAGATTGGATGCGTAATAAAGCTCGTCCGTATCTATTTTCTAATACTTTGGCTCCTGCTGTGGTTGGGGCTACTATCAAATGTCTTGATATTCTATCAGAATCTACTGAATTGAGAGATAAATTAGAAGCAAATACAAAACGTTTTCGTAAAGAAATGACTAAAGCTGGTTTTGATATTATCCCCGGTGAACACGCAATTTGTCCTATCATGTTTGGTAAATATGACAACTGCTCAGAATTAGCTGTTAAATTTGCAGATAGAATGCTAGAAGAAGGCGTTTATGTAACTGCTTTCTCTTTCCCTGTAGTACCTAGAGGTAAAGATAGAATCAGAGTTCAAATTTCTGCTGCTCACACAGACGAACATTTGGATCATGCAATCGATGCATTCAAAAAAGTTGGTAAAGAATTAGGCATGATTTAGTCAGCCTTTTATTCTTATAGATATAGCAAATGGGTTGATTTTTTTCAAATCAACCCATTTTTGCATTAATTAGGTATTTACGCTTTTACTCGTTTGTAAAATCAAAATGATAAGTGCTTCGGAGTATTCCCCTCGAATCAAATCTTTCTTTAAAGTTTATCAAGTTTATTGAAGGAGTCATTGGGTCTTCGGCCTTTGTGTCTTGTGAAACTCCGATATCTACCCATTCATAGCCATTTTCTATAGCCCAGCGAACAGTTTCATACATAATTAAATATACAGGCTTCAGGTGCTCGTATTCATAGTAAAGCATATTATAAAAGCAAAGTACTACTTTACTATTAGCTAAGAACAGCCATGACCCTGCGATTGGTTTATCATCGTAATATACTATATTAAGTCTGACTTTATCAGGCATCGTATTTTTAATTACTATCATGTCTTCTAAAGTATGTGTAGGTTTGATATCATGTCTTGCTTTGTTGGAGAGTAATATTTTATTAAACGTTTCGTAGTCATCACTTTCTTCTATTCTAATTTTTCCTTCTCTTAGTATTTTCCTGCAAGTTTTACGTGCAGTTTTATCAAAATGCTTTAAGAAGTTGTCACCGTGCTTTAAATCAATAGCATGAGAAATATAATGCAATTCGAAATCAAATTTACGATACAGCATTGCATATTCTATATGCTGAGAATAATTTTTAGTATAAACTATAGGAGGTGGGATAAGAAATGCTTCTTTAATACCAGTTTCTTTACAATATTCCATGAAAGTATCAACTATTTCTAATGACTCTTCAAATGATATGTCCTGAGTTACAATGGAACCGTAACTTGCCCCTACAGGCGACCAGTAAACTGCACCATTTTGCTTCAAACCGCCCGGGAGTACTGCAACAAGTTTATTCCCCCTACGAAACATCAGGCAGTCAAACTGAAACTTCCCTGCTTGGTGATAATCTAAAAATTGCTGCAGGTGAAACATTGTTCCATTATTAGAACTTTCAACAAATGTTTCCCATTCTTCCCTATATTGAGGTTCGTAAGGATGTACCTTAATTTTCTCTTTCATATCAATATCACTTTATTATCAATTCTGCAAAAATACTGAATTAGTCTCGAAAGTAAAAGATAATACACCAATATACTTTTTTTGTTCGACGTTACAAACTATTAGTCTGATTTAGATTGCATCAGCTTGCGTATTATTTTTTTAACAGCTGTTTTTTTTTAAATGAAATATAGTGTAAGTTAGAATTGACTAATAATATATAATATAAATTCTACACAGAGATAATAATGTATGGACTTAAGATTATAGAACCTTGTCAACAGAAAATGAGTATACAGTTGGTGTAAAAAAAAATATTAAAGTAAATTTTACTGCAGGACAGTTATTGTAGAAGCTAAAACTAAGAAATAAGCTGCAAGAAACTCCGTCAAAAGCAAGATATTAATCAGCTTAGTAGCAAATAGCACATTATTTTTGATATTTTTTGATATTTTGTGATATTTTGCAAATATTTGTGTAACTTTTTACCGTTTAATTATTATATATAAGTACAAACTATTTGACACATTAAATTACGGTTCTATTGATATGAAACATCTACTGCTATTTTTGTTTGCATTTACTCTTTACTCTTGTACAGTTGACGATAATATAATTCAAGCTCCGCCCGTTGAAAAGAATTATATCGTATATGAAAACAGCAACTCCACTTTGAGCATATACAATTATAATAATAACTCATTTACAGATATTAGTTTGCATGATTTTACGGAAATTCCACCTACTGACACTGTAGTTTGTATACAATCATTTCTCAAATATTCTTACATATTAACGCAAAACGGATTATGTTATGTCTTAGACAACAGTTCTCGTAGCATATCAACTAAATTAGAAATTCCGGCTGAATTTGATAAACACTCGCAAATGATCTTTCCCAATTCAAGTACAGCTTACTTATCTTCAGGTCTAAGCGGAAAAATTGCTGTGATTGATATTAGTAATAATACCTTTGTAAAAATCATTGAATCAAGTAAATCTGCTTTTGGTATGACATATTATGGTCATGAACTTTTTGTTTGTAACCCACTCGAAAACAAAATAGATATTTATGACACTCGCACAGACGAACTAATCACAAGCAAAAGTACTGAAGCAGCCCCTGTATTAATTGACTATTATGCTATAGACGATTTATTTACAGTTGTTACTGCCGGTGCAGGCAAGTATGATAATTCTGCGAAATCTGCAGCTCGTCTATTATTATACAAAAGAGAAAACATGGAATTACTGCAAGGCATTTCTATTGGCCACAATAACCTCGTAGCAGAAAATCAAATCCCAATAAATATGGGAATTACTGATTTATCTTTTGTACTAATTACAACTAATGAAGGTATTTTTCGATATAATTTAAAATTCAAGAATAACATCGCTATACTAAACAGTGTGGCATATTCTCAAATGACACTTAATAGCTTTACCGGAGAGTATATTTTACCTCTAATTTCAGAAAATGCCAACCAAGTTCATATATTAGATACTAAATCGCTTCGAATAACAACTGTTATGGATTTTGATCGGAATATTGACTATATTTACCCATTAAATGATTAGTATAAGACTATATAAAATATGCAGCAAAATATTATTATCAATCTGGAATCGCTGTTAGAGTTAAGCGCCAGACTTAATGAAACACATGATAAAGAATTTATTTTAAACTCTACTTTGCTCTCTCTAATGGGTAAGCTTAAAGTACTTAGAGCAGGAGTTTTACTGCCTAAAAATAATGGGTTGAGCCTGTTTTTAAGTAAGGGTAAGTTTTCACCAAGCTTTTTTAAATATGATTTATCAAAATGCTCAGGGGACTACTCAGACCTAAGAGAATATTTGGGCGAGCAAAATATTCGATTTGTTTTTCCGATAGAATATAGGGAAAAGCTTTTTGCTTTCATCTGTTTGGGAGATAGACTCACTGGAAACAATCTATCATCTGAGGAAGAAAAATATGCTCGGCTTGTATGCACAATATCTGCGAATGCACTGCAAAACGCAGAACACCAGGCATCACTTATTCAGGAAAAAATAACAATCGAACAAAGGAATCAGCTGCTTACGACTTTGTTTGAAATGTCTAGAGACTTTAGCAATCTACTATCCAAAAAAGAAATAATAAAAATGCTTTCTTTCCATTTGATGGGGCAGCTCATGGTAAATCGTTTCGCGATATTCCAGATAGAAAATAACAAAATAGAAGATGCTTATATCAATAGATTTGAAAAGTTAGAAGATGTGTCTGTTTTGAATAGAATGACTCGCATTAAAGAGCCGGTTATCTGTGATAATTCAAACTATGGCGAAAATTTTAGTGAATACTGCCTAAAATATGGTATAAAAGTGATTGCCCCTATGTTCGTGCAAGGTAATCCTAAAGCCCTACTTATCATTGGAAAAAAGATGAATGCTAGTAATTTTACTGATGAAAACATTCAGTTTATAGAAGCATTGGGGAATACTTCAATTTCAACTCTTGAATCAGAACGGTTATTCAAAGAGGAAATTGAAAAGAAAAAGTTAGAAAATGAATTGAACTTAGCTTTAGATATACAAAAAAATTTATTACCAAAAAATGTTCCAAGTGTAAATAATTTTGAAATACACGGCATTAGTTTGCCGTCAAGACACGTAGGTGGAGATTATTTTGATTTTATTAAGCTGAGTGATACAAGAACCTTGGTTGCCATTGCAGATGTTTCGGGCAAGGGACTGCCGGCAGCATTATTAATGGCTAATGTCCAAGCTGCTTTGCGAGTAATAGCTCCTCTTGGACTACCCTTAAAAGAGATAGTGCAAAGACTTAATAAAATAGTCTTTTTAAATACTTCATCTGATAAATTTGTTACTTTTTTTGTCGGCATCTTGGACTCTGAGTATCAGACATTTGAGTATATAAACGCAGGGCATAATCCACCTGTAATCTTGCATTCGGATTTGCAGATAGAACATCTAAAAGCAGGTGGTTTGATTTTAGGATTTATGGATGAGCCTTTTGAATATGAGCAAGCTGTGGTAAAACTTCACAAAGACTCGGTGATATGCTTGTTTACTGACGGCATTACTGAAGCTTTAGACACTCAAAATGCTGAGTATGGAGAAGAGAGATTGGAAAGTTTGCTTAAAGATATTCGAAAGTTCCCGGTAAACGAAATGCTCAATATTATAGTCGAAGATGTTCAGCAATTTGCAATTGGTACCCAACAATTTGACGATATTACACTAATCGGAGTAAAGGTGATATAATGTTTGAACACAGAACTAAGATTTTTTTCGAAGATACTGATGCCGCTGGTGTCATGTTTTATGCTAAGATATTCAATATCATTCATCGTGCTTATGAAATATTTTTAGAAACAGCAGACTTCCCTATTAGCTCTATACTTGATAGTGCAGGTGTTATTCTACCTATTCTACACACCGAAGCCTCTTATAAGGCTCCGCTTCGCGCAGGAGATAATATTTCTATAAGAATATTTTGTGTGGAGCGAAATGACTTTAAGTATAAACTCGAATACCAAGTTTATACTAAGGATACACTTGCAGTAATTGCAAGAACCAGTCATATATGTCTTGGCAATGCGAGTAGAGAAGCAGTATTACTTCCTGACAATCTCCGCAATGCTCTGGATCATATCAAAGGATGACGTTTTTTCAGCAATTCCTCGAAAATATTGTCTGTCAACTTTTAGGCTGATTTCAGACATATTTTCGGGGAATTTATGGTATTTAACAGGTATTTTATATCTGGCTATATTTTTAGAAAGCTCTTTGTTTAGCTCTTCCGGTTTAATTTCTTCATTATTTTCAGTTTTTACGAAAGCTACAGGTCTCATCCCAAATTCTCTATCTTCTATGCCTACCACTACTGCATCTATAATGTGATCTATCTTGCAGAGTTCTTTTTCAATCTCTTCAGGCTGAATATTTTCACCACCTGATATAAACATATTATCTTGCCTGCCATATACTGTCAGCAACCCATTTTTATCTATTTTCCCAAGATCTCCTGTATGATACCATGCATCCATATCCTGTCTGCTAAAGATTTTGCCATTTTGCAAATAACCTTTAAAAAGTGTCTTTCCTTTTACTAATATTTCTCCCTCATTAGATATTTTTAATTTCCTATGTTTCAGAACTTTTCCGCTAGTCAGTAATTCAGATAAATCAGCATTATGGTTTGTTGTAGAAATTTGTGAACTCATCTCAGTGCTTCCATAAGAAACATGAATATTCAATCCTGAATTATAGCACTTAGTAACCAGGCCGGCAGGCATAGCACTACCACCCAAAAGGATAGCTTTAAGCTTCTTTAAAGCTCCTATAGAGTCATCATCATCTAACATCCTATAAATCTGAGTAGAGACCATAGAAACATGTGAAACTTTGTTTCTGGAAATATTCTCAATTATACTCAGATTAGTGTCAGGTATCACAATTGTTGCACCGGCTAAGTATCCTCTGAAAAATACAGAAATACCACCAACGTGATAAGTTGGCAGTATAGCAAGCCATCGATTATTTTTCTTTAGTTTAATATTTTCATTGGAACCAATAGCGCTATAGTAATGATTTGCATATGAATGCAAAGCTGCTTTTGGTTTTCCGGTACTGCCGGAAGTAAATATTATGCTAGCATCTTGATTCAAATGCTCTTCTAAAAGAAACGGGGTTTCATCTTCATCAGTATATGTTTCGTTGATATCTATCATATCCTCAAGGATTATCTTCTTTAGACGCTCGAAAGATTCATCTATATATAAATTCGATACTACAATGTGCTTTACATCAAGCTCATCAAGTAGCTCTATTACTTGCAAGGCAGGAAAACGAATATTAATAGGCAAGAGAGTTGCACCAATTTTGCCTAAAGCAAAGAAAACTATCGGGAACATATAAGAATTTTTATTAAAATAGGCTACAATATCACCTTCTTTTATTCCAATTTCTTTAAATTTACCAGCAAGTCGATTTACATTTTTATGAAACAATCTATAGGTAAGCACAGAGTCTCTGCTTATAAGAAAAGGCCTGTCAATAAATTGATGTATGTCTTTCATTTACACTTCCGTCTTCTTTTATTTTTGTAAACTAATATAAGTGCCTTTTATTTTGGATACCAATTAATTCTTTGTCTCTATGCAAGGTTATGCAATAAATGGATTATTCTTTCGCTTACTTGACTGTTTAAAGACTTAATAAAAGGAGATATTTTTATGATTAAGCTATATCATAATCCCAGATGTTCAAAAAGCAGAGAAGGCTTGAAATACCTTGAGGAAAAATCTGTTGAATTTGAAACTATAAAATATTTGGATGATATTTTTGATTTTGACACGCTTAAAGCAGTAATAAAGAAATTAAATATCAAACCTATAGAACTTGTTCGCTTAAAAGAAAAAGACTGGAAAGAAAACTTTAAAAGTAAAGATTTGTCTGATGATGAAATAATACGGGCTATGGTGGATTACCCTCGCCTAATCGAAAGACCAATAGTAGTAAATGGCGAAAAAGCTGTAATAGCCAGACCGGTTGGGAATATCGATGACATATTATAAAATTAAAGCATTAGAGGCGCAAATATCGGTACGTCTCTAATGCTCGTTTTTCTGTTTTAAGCCTGTTCTAAGAGTTTTTTCCTTGTATATGGTATCAATCCTCCGGCATCTACTATTGCCTGCCTAGCTGGAGGCAACGGAATTATATCAAATTCTTTTCCCGTGGTTCGATTGATTACTTTTGTATCTGTTACTTCCAAATCATGGTCAACTTCTGCCTCTACGTTTGGACAAATAACTGTTCTTAAGCCAAGGTTGATTGCATTTTGGATAAATATGCGTGCAAAGTCTTTAGCAACTATTATTAGCTCGTGCCCTTTTAAAGTGGATGCAGCTTGCTCACGGGATGACCCGCAGCCAAAGTTTTTACCACCAACGACTATCATCTGCTTTTCTTTTGAGTCTGTATTGAGCATTGTATTTAAATCAGGTATATCTGCAAAAGCATATTCTGGAGTTTCTGTAGGCAATACTGTTGCCATATATCTTCCGGGATATATAATATCAGTTGAGATATCATCTGCGAATTTATATATAACTTGAGACATTAGAAACCTCCTTTTTGCGGATTAGTAATAACTCCGGTTAATGCACTTGCCGCAGCTACGGCAGCTGAGCTTAAATATACTTCAGAGTTAGGATTACCCATGCGCCCCTGAAAGTTACGATTGGTCGTTGCGATTGCTCGCTCTCCGTCGCCTAATGCACCTTGATGAACGCCTAAGCAAGGTCCGCAGCCTGGGTTCATAACTACTCCACCTGCTTTTACAATATCAGTAATGTAGCCTTTTTCTAATGCTTCATTATATATTTTATATGATGCAGGGAACACAAGAAGCCTTGTATCTCTTGATACCTTTTTGCCTCTGACTATGTCAGCTGCATCTTTAATATCTTCTATTCTACCATTAGTACATGAACCCACGACTGCCTGTTGCACTGCTATTCCTACAAGTTCGCTGATATCTTTTACGTTATCTACGGTGTGAGGAGCAGCTATTTGAGGCTCTAATGAAGAAGCATCAATTTCTACTACTCTTTCATATACAGCATCTTCATCAGGAGCTACCATATCAATTTCTCCGGTATATCCTGCTTCTTCTCTTAGGTAACGCACAGTTTCAGCATCAGGAGGAATTATTCCGGCAGTGGCTCCTGCCTCTACACTCATGTTACTAATAGTCAAACGCCCTGAAGTACTCATTTTTTTAATAGTATCTCCGTGAAATTCCAGAACTCTGAAGTTTCCACCCTCTGCAGATATTTTACCAATTAGATTAAGTATTATATCTTTTGCATATACATACGGCTTAAGCTCACCAGTCACTACTACTTTGATAGTGTTAGGCACTTCTACATTTAGAATTTTACCTAATGCCCAAACGGCTGCCATTTCCGTAGCTCCAATGCCAAACGCAAATGCACCTAATGCACCGTGTGTAGTAGTGTGGCTGTCTGTGCCCACAACAACTTCTCCGGGATGTACATATCCATTTTCAGGCAATATTTGGTGGCAGATTCCACCTTCGTCACCGCGAATATCATGAAATTTGTCTATATTTTGCTCTTTTACAAAAGCTCTGATTTTAGCCTGATTGCTAGCAGTTTTTTTACTTTCTGCAGGAACTCTGTGATCAAAGATTAAAGCAATTTTGCCGGGGTCCCATACCCGAGCCGGTTTCTCTAATTCTTTATAAATTTCATAAAACTGATTAACTACCAGAGATCCATTTTCATGAGACATCGCCAAACCTACCTTAGGCTCTACAACGTCACCAATTTTAAGGTTTTCAATACCGGTTTGCTTCGCCAGTATTTTTTCTACTATTGTTTTTCCCATTGGTTTACTCCCTATAATATCTCTGGAAAGCCCATTTTCCAAAGTTAAATCTGATTCTTTCTTGATTTTATCTATTTAAACTTATCCCATTCTTTAGATGATAAAATCCTTTTAGAGTAGAATAATTTTAGTGATATTCTCTAAATAACACCGCTTTCTTTTAAGTCCTTTAGATCGGCTGCAGTATATCCAACACTTTCTAATATCTCATTGGTGTGTTGAGATAGAGTAGGTGGCGGAGTTTCAACGACACCCGGAGTTTCACTGAATTTAGCGGTCATATTGAATAATTTTACGCTTCTATCCAGCTCGTCCACACGCACATCTGTAAAGGTATTTCTATGATTTGCCTGAGGCTGTTGAAGTGCATCTTCTAAACTTAAAATAGCTCCTGACGGCACTCCTGCTTTATTCAAAAGCGTAACCCATTCTTCAGTATTTCTCTCTTTGAGTTTTTCTTCTAAAATAGGAGTTAGCTCATTTCTATTTGCTTTTCTTGTATCCCTTTCCTTGAATCGGGTATCTTCTTTTAACTCAGGCAAACCAAGCACATCTGTCACTGCTTGCCACTGCTCTTGCTTGTTTGCAGCAATATTAATGTAGCCATCTTTTGTAACAAACATTCCAGAAGGAGCTGCGGTAAAATTATCATTGCCGAGCAATGTAGGCTGCTGCTCCCCTATTAGTAAGTTAGCTGCTACCCAGCCCATTAGTGGCATAATCGAATCAAGAAGTGATATATCTATAAACTGACCTATGCCATGCCTTTCTCTATAAAAGAGAGCTGACATAATAGCAAATGCACCATTTAAACCACCCACTGTGTCGCAGAGAGGAAATCCGGCTCTAAGCGGATTTAAGTCCTTATTGCCATTTATTGACATCACACCTGAAAGTCCCTGAATAATCTGGTCGTAAGCAGGTTTCTTAGCATCCGGGCCTGTCTGTCCGTAACCTGAAATGGCTAAATAAATAATCTTAGGATTTATTTCTTTTATCACTTCATATCCAACACCAAGCCTGTCCATCACGCCGGGACGAAAGTTTTCGACTACTACATCAGCTGATTCGGCTAATTTTTTGAATATCTCTTTGCCCTTTTCTTCTTTTAGATTAAGGGTCAAGGATTTTTTGTTTGCATTTTGAGCAAGAAAACTTGTCCCCATTAGTTTCTGATTGTATTCGGGAACGCAACCTAATTTTCTGGCGAGGTCTCCCCCATTTGGATTTTCAATTTTAATTACTTCTGCACCCAGCCATGCAAGATGCAAAGAAGCAAATGGACCTGAGAGTACATTGGTTAAATCAAGCACTCTAATCCCTTCTAAAAGCTTTTTCATATTATCTCCCTATAACACACAATACTAATAAGATAAACTACCGGTTTTATATACATATCCCGGAAGTACCTTATCTAAGACCTTAGACATATCTTTTGCAAGGTCAATAAGCACATCATTTTTAATATCTTTTCGGTAGCCCATTCGTTGTAAATAGTTTACAAAGTCTTCAGTGCAGACATTTCCTGCAGCAACTTTTGTAAACGGACATCCGCCAATGCCTCCAAATGCAGTTTCAAAATATCTTACTCCACTATCAAAAGCTGCCTTGCAATTTATAATGCCTAAGCCATAAGTATTATGAAAATGGCAAGCTATCTCTACATCAGGAGCTATGTCACGAACAGCACTAAACAGTCTTTGCACTTGTGCAGGGTTAGCGTGCCCGGCAGTGTCTGCTAAACTTATGTATTTGATACCGCTGCTAACGTACCGTTTTATTATTTCAAGTACTTTCAGTTCATCAATTTTACCTTCAAAACCGCAACCAAAAGCAGATTGCACAGAAGCCTGCACTTTCTTACCGTCTTTAGCGATTTCTCCGGCCATGGCAATTATTCTATCTTGAGCTTCAATCGATGACATCCCAGTGTTTTTTTTACTGTGAGTGTCACTAGCTGATACTCCAAGGCAGAACATATCTACTCCACAATCCATTCCACGTAGCATTCCCTTTTCATTTAATACAAGACCTGAAAAAATGACATTTTCAGGATGATTTTCTTTCTTAGAAAAATACCTGAAAAGTTCATCTGTATCTGCCATTTGAGGTACTTTAACAGGATGCACAAAAGAGCCAAGTTGAATTATTTCAACTCCGGATTTGATTAATTTTTCAGTCCATTCTATTTTTTGTTTTGTAGTAATAACTTGCTTTTCCATTTGCAAACCATCTCTAAGACCTACCTCATGAAGTACAATACTATTCATAGCTATCTCTGATTTTATGAATATGATTTATTTTAGCTTTATTTTAAGTGCCACAATTGTAGCAAAATCTTTAATGTCCTGAGTCTCTTTAAATTCTATAGTAAGGGGACAAATTTTTCCGGCTGGTTTCGCCGATTTAATAATTCCTTTGTAGCTTTCATTGATATCTGATTCCAAGAAAGCTTCTTTTTTCTTTCCTGAAAAGTAGAAAGTAACTTTAAAGCAATCATCCCACACCGAAATCCAAAATATTGTTTTTTTCTTTAGCATTGCCTTGCAGAGCCATGCTTTTCCATCTTTATAGAAATTCCACTCAAATGTAATATCACTATTGACTTCTGTGCCTGCTTTTCTTATATCTTTTAATATTTGGAATCTATTCTGAAGTTGTTTACAAAGAACATCATCATTCGAGAAAATATCAGAATTTTGTAGAAGTAAATTTGGCATCTGCATAGAATCCATAGTCTATAGTAATAAATTATATCGCTTATTATTGTCAGCCTTGTATTGATTAATAGCAATATAGCATGGTAATAATAAGACACTAGTATACTTATCCTAGCATTATAATATACACATTTTACGCTTCTATTGTAAGTGAATTATTGATAATATTGAATCGTATTCTTATATTTTTTAAAATCGGATGGAAATAGAATCTGAGACATAATAAATAAGTTTACTATCAATTTGGAAATATCATCTTGAGCCATAATTTCTTGTAATTGCTAAAATTATTTATATACAGATCAAACCAAATCATCAATAATATTTTATTAGAAGACGCAAATATTTCTATAACTTAGAAAAAAATGATAACTTACATATCTTAGTTAATTTGTGTAAATATGAGTGAGTGTCATGAAGAGAAAAATTTATATTCTTTTACTACTAACAGTGCTTATCATCTCTTCATTAGCACTATTTAGTGGTGAAAGAGAATTTACATTTCCAGATGTAATGAGATTTCAAGGTATAACATTACAAAATATTTCTGATAATGGGAAATGGGTTTCTTACTGTACATATCCTGATAGAGGGAATACTACTGCATATATAAAATCTACTTTAAACGAAGACGAACATTTCGTAGATAGAGGTACTTCTACTTTGTTCTCTAATGACACTAAATGGGCAGCGGTAAAGAAAAGACCTGACATTTTGGAAAGAATTAATACTGATAAGGATCAGGATAAGGATAACGATAAACCTAAAAATAATTTAGTTCTTCTAAATTTAGAATCCGGAATCTCTACTGATATTCCTGAAGTTAACAAATATGAGTTCACTGAAGATAGTAGATGGATTGTTTATATGAAAGACAAAGACCCTGTTAAACATAAAGATCTTAAAAAGAAAAAAACAGGAAGACCTTTTATCTTGAGGCATCTTACTTCCGGCACAGAAATTATGATGGACGACGTTATTGATTATGCTTTAGATAGTAACTCTACTTACTTATTTTACTCAGTATCTTCACCTGACAGTAAGAAAGATGGTTTATATTACCGAAATTTAAAAGAGGAATTTGCTCCAATTTCTGCAGTAAAAATAGAAAAGGACAATAAATTTTCTAATCTCGCTTGGAATAAAGTATATAATGTTTTAACCTTTATGCAATCTCCTTTGGATGATGAAGGTGAAATTAAATACTCTGAAATGTACAATTGGGATGCAGAAAAAAATGATACCTATCCTATATATAACCAAGCTCATGAGAATGGTTCTTGGTATTTACCTGAGAAGAATGATTTGAAATGGACTAAAGACGGCGAAAGACTCTTCTTCGGTTTAAAACCTAAATGGGAAAAACTTGAAGATGAAGACGAAATCAAATATGATATTAAAAATTATCAAAATATAGATACTATATTAGCTCATACCGAACTTGATATTTGGCATTGGAATGACCCTAAAATTATTCCAAATCAAAAAAAGGAATGGAAAGAAGAAAAAAACAGAACATATATGACATGTTATTTCCTTACTCCAAATAAATATGTCCAACTTGCTGATACAACTCTACCGGAAGTACAGTTTACAGAAAATCCTAATTACGCTATTGCATATAATGCTAAGCCTTATAACAAATTAATTACCTGGGACGGCTGGTATCAGGATATTTATGCTGTCGAGCTGATGACTGGTAAAAAATATAAAATTTCAACTAAAAATATTACATCCGGCACTCTATCTCCTAATGGTAAGTATATAGCTTATTACGACAGTGGGGACTGGTATTTGTATAATACGATAAAACAAACGGCGAGCAATCTTACTGATAAAATAGACGTTAAGTTTTATGATGAAGACAATGATAAACCTGAATCGCCTCAGCCATACGGTATTGCCGGGTGGTTTGAAAACGATGATGCTGTGATGATATATGACAAATACGATATTTGGAAATTTAGTACACTTATGCCTTCTAACTATTCTAATATCACTAATGGAAAAGGAAGAGCTGACACTCTTCGCTTCAGAATTAAAAATCTACTTGGCAAACGAAAATATTATACATACGAAGACTCTCTGCTCTTAGAAGGATTCCACTATAAACAAAAATTTCAAGCTATATATACAATGAAATTTACAAATAGCGAAATCAAGCAGTTATTAAAAGAGAACAAAAGATACAGAATTATTGCTAAAGCAGAGCACGCAGACAGAGTTGTAATTTCACGTGAAAGCTATGAGGAATTCCCTGATTTGTGGCTCACAAATTTTAACATGGAAATGCCTCAAAAAACAACTAATGTGAACCCAGAACTGTCTGAATATAAATGGGGCAATGCTGAGCTTACAGAATGGAAAAACGGCAGAGGAGAAGATTTGCAGGGAATTGTACTTAAACCTGAAAACTTTGATCCTTCTAAACGTTACCCTGTTTTGATTTACTTCTACGAAACGTTTTCAGACAGAATGTTTAATTTTACCCTGCCTCAAATTAATCATAGACCGTGCTTCCAAGTATACTTGAACGACGGTTACGTAGTGCTTTTACCGGATATAAAGTATGTAGACGGCAATCCGGGAATGGATGCAACAGATGCCTTGACTCGTGGTGCTCAGCATTTGATAGACATGGGTATAGCCGATGCTAAAAAAATAGCAATACAGGGACACTCATGGGGTGGTTATGAAACTGCATTTATGATAACTGCTACTGATATGTTTGCAGCAGCATGTGCAGGTGCTCCTGTAGCCAATATGACAAGTGCCTACAGTGGTATTCGTTTGGGTTCAGGTTTAACTCGCCAGTTCCAGTATGAAAAGCAACAAAGTAGAATTGGCGGTACATTATGGGACTCACTTGATAGCTATCTAAGGAACTCTCCTGTGATGCAAGCACCTAAAGCTAACACGCCATTTCTGTTTATGTTCGGCAACATTGACGAAGCAGTGCCCTGGGAACAAGGAATAGAGTTATATATGGCATACAGAAGGTTAAATAAAAACTGTATATTCTTAGAATATAGAAACGAACCACATCATCCTAGAAAGTATCATAATAAATTAGATTACGCTATCAAGATGAAAGAATTTTTTGACCATTATCTATTAGACACTCCGGCTCCCGAGTGGATGACAAAGGGTGTACCTTATCAAGGAAGATAGTAATCAGAACGAAATAAAAAATATACCTTTTATACGGAAAAGGGACTTCCAAAACTAAGTGGAAGTCCCTTTTCAAATTTTTTGTAAAACCTATATCTTATACGATTTCTACTAATTCTAAATCAAAGATAAGGTCTTTGCCGGCTAATTTGTGATTAGCATCTAGCATGATAGTATCATCTGTAATTTCTTTTACAGTTACAGGAAATACTTGACCTTGAGGGTTATTCATAGTCAATTGCATGCCTACTTCAGGGTTGATTTCAGCTGGAAGCTTATCTTTTCCTATTGGGAATATAAGTTCATCTCTATACTCACCATATGCTTGATCTACAGATATTTCAACTGTTTTTTTATCGCCGATCTGCATACCTTCGATGCCTTGTTCGAAACCAGGTATCACTTGACCACCACCGATAGCAAATTGAATTGGATCTCTACCTTCGGAAGAATCAAAAACTTCACCTGATGACAATTTGCCTGTGTAATGTACTTTTACTGTGTCCCCATTCTTTGCACTCATAGCATCTCTCCTAAACTTTTTTTTGAGAAAAATTAATAATTAAGCCAACCACAATAAGCAAAAGCCCCATAACTGCAGACATTTCTATCGCCTCATTTAACACTGCATTGATTAATATAAGTGACAGAAAAGGGGATAAATAAATTAAATTACTTATTTTCGCAGTATCATTTGAGTAATATAAGGCTTTTCCCCATAATATAAAAGTTAAGCCCATCTCAAATGTGCCAATATATGCAGAATATAATATTACCTCCGAGCTGAAAACAAGCATATCAGCGTCTATTATGGAATATGTCAACAAAAATGCGAGAGATACAAAAAAGTTCCAAAATAACTTTTCTGAAGCGTCCCTTTTGTCTTTCATATTAATAATCCAATATATTGCCCAAAGAAAAGCACTGGCAAATGCAAAGATATATCCTAAAATATTCTTTTCGCCTACTGCTGAGCTGCTTCCCAAAATCACAACTCCGGTACCAATAAAACTTATTAGAACACCTAAAAGAGAGATAACACTCAGCTTCTTTTTCAAAACTAATGCAGACATGACTGCAAGTATTACACCCCATGAGTAGTTGATTATTTGTGCATGGGCAGCTGGTAGCATGTCATAGGATGTGAACAGTACTATATAATAAATAAATGGATTTATAAATCCGGGTAAAATAGATAGTTTCAAATGATTTTTAACATCGTCTACTTTATAAGTTTTAAATTGTTTTAGGTTTGCAAAAGCCAAAATAACTGTAGAAAATAATGAGGAATAAAAAACAAGATTGATTGGCTGAGCATAATTAAGTGCAAGCTTAAAAGCAGTTGCTACAGTTGACCATGCAAGAACTGCCACAATAGCAAGTAATATCGCTTTAGTATCGTTCCGCATAAATCAATATTCCTATTAGATAAAACGTCAATTATATTATTTTGGTAAAACTAAGAAAGATTTATGGGAAAAAAGAGTAAAAATTTGGATAAGCTTAAATGCAAGGGAACATTGTGTGAAGGAAAGTGCAATGGTAAATGCAAAAAGAAGAAGAAAAAAAAGATTGAATCAATGTAATTATAAATACAAAAAAAGCCAATCATTAAGATCGGCTCTTTTTATATGATTTTAGTATTCTCTAAACTAATAGATTATACCCAACCACGCATTTTGCATGCTTCAGCAACTCTTGAAACAGAGATCATGTAAGCAGCATCTCTCATGTATACGTTTCTTGATTGAGCTAAATCAGAAACTGCATGATATGCGTCAGTCATTTTTTTGTCTAATTTTTCAAGAACTTCTTCTTTTGTCCAGAAGTAGTTCATGTTA
>JBFHIJ010000010.1:0-106676 GCA_041596515.1 Chlorobiota bacterium | reverse complement strand
GAATGGTGAATTGGAGATAACATAACTTATCCCTGAGGCACAAATCACAACCATGATAGAGGCTATCAGATTATAATAGTTTCTAATCTTTTGAAATGAAGATAATAACCATAACGATAGTAAAATAGGAGAGAAAATTCCCAGTCTTACCAAAATTATATGTTCAGCTTCGTAAGGTTGAACTTTAAAATCGTAAAATGCGAACGCAGCAAAAAATAAAATTGCAGTTAGCAAAATTATACGTTGGGATAAAAAGTGCCTCTTTATGTTCGATTTTCTATATTCTGATTCAAGTTTTTTATCTTTAAACATCAGAGTATATAAACTGAGTAATGGGTCACCAATATTCTTGAATAATTGTTTCATTTTTTCTATTTAAAAAGTGGTAATGTAAAGTAGAATATTGATCCTTTTCCTTGCTCTGATGCAACACCGATCTCTCCTTTATGCAAAAGAACGAATTCTTGGCAAAGAATAAGTCCCAAACCGGTACCTCTTTCATTGTTAGTACCAACGGAGGTAATGTGTTCGTCAATTTTAAATAACTTTGCCTGAGTAGCAGCATCCATTCCAATTCCATTATCAATGATGTTGAACCTAATAAAATCAGCATGCTTTTCGGAAGTAATTTTTATATGCCCACCTTCAGGAGTAAATTTTATTGCATTTGAAACAAGATTCCTGATTAAAGTGGAATACATCATGTAATCCGCATTTATTGCTACATTCGGGTCAATCTCGTTAGCCAAGCTGATGCTTTTATTTGCTGCTTGAGCCTCAAGAAGCTGCACAGTTTCTTCTGCAGTATCTTTAGCTAAAATTTTTATTGGTTTAAACTGGATTGCTTTTCGTTGAACTCGTGACCAGTCAAGGAGATTTTCTAATAAACCGTACACATGTTTAGAGTTATTCAATAAGAGACCTAAAATTTCATGTTTTTCTTCATCGCTCATTGTGTCTCTTTCATCTTGAATCATCTGTAGTAATGCACTCAGACTGGCGAGTGGACTTTTAAGATCGTGAGCAATAATAGAAAAGAATTTATCTTTTTCTTTGTTTGATTTCTCAAGATCAATATTAGCAAATTTTAGTTTGTCCTGAGATTCAGCTAGCTCACCAAGTAGTTTATTCATTTGATATGCATTTTCTTCTACACTTTTTTGAGACTCGTATAAATCACTTGTGTAGCGTATGAGTTCTTCGCTCATTTCTTCCATTTCCTGTTTCTGCATATTCATATACTGATAGGCCATAGAAAGCTTTAGCAAATTACTTATACGTACATTAAGCTCTCTGATGCTGAATGGTTTGGTAATGTAATCAGAGGCTCCGAGTTCTAAGCCATGAATTACATTTTCCACATCGCTTTTAGCTGTTAGGAAGATAATTGGAATATCTTTTGTTTCATCGTGTTCTTGTAAGATTTTGCAAACGTCATAACCATCCATGCCAGGCATCATAACATCCAAAAGAATTAAATCAGGAAGGATTTTTTCCATAATTTTGAATGCTTTTTCTGCACTACTGGCAATAAGCAACTTGTACTTTTCCTTAAGCACATTTGCTAATAGTTGGATGTTTTGTGGTTGATCATCAACTATTAAAATCGTTGGTTTTTCTTGAAATTCAATATCAATCATAATAAATAGTCGTTTATTTACTAAAATAATATTTAGAAAAGTATGATAGTATTTATATAATACAGACTTGCAAAATGCATTATTATTTATAACTATTTTGCAAAAACAATAAAAGCCATAATCGATTGAGATTATGGCTTTTATATAAGAAAGCTAACAGGACTTATTTGAATATATAATTGAATTCCAGTTCAAGTCTGTTTCTAGTTAGAAGGTTGATTTTGTCCGTATCTCCGGTTTTAATATCATTAATTTGATATCTGATTCTTGGTGTTACGTCAAAGCTTCCACTATCAGAAGAGTAAACTACCCAAGTATACCCAAACCAAAGGTACATAAAGTTATTTTTAATATCAACGTCTTCAACAGTTTTATCTGTTCTGTTTGCATAATCAAACCAGGCAACAACTTTGCCGGGACCAATTTTTCTAGTAGTTTTAAGTCTCATTAGATATGCAGAATATTCAGCTTGCGGATAACCAAATTGCTGATCGTCTATCATTTCTTTAGTTTCAACGCTTTGTTGCGAATATCCGGCAAATAGATCTAAAGTGAAACCAGCAACATCTTTGTGTCCTATATTTAAACCAAATGTCATAGGAGCTGCTAAGCTGTCGTCAGCCAAAGTAAATAAACCTTCCACTCCGAAATGAAGTTTATCAATATTATGAGTATAACCTAACATTACAGTATATTGGTCTTTTTTATTTTTAGTTTCTTTGCCTTCAGCATTTTCTTCAATAATACCTTTATTATCATCCACTATCACTGACATATTTAATTGGCCGTCACCAAGTTTAAGATATGCGCTACCACCATAGTAAGCATCTGTATTGAAGATGAAATAAGGAATATCTACCATTTTTGTAGGATAGAAGTGTAGGTCATATATTGGATTATTCGTTGCACCAGCACCAATCAGACCAAGTAAAAATCCGATTCTATCACCTTGGTAACCAAAGTTCATTTGGAGGAAGTCCAAAGAGGATCTTTTAGCACCATCGTTGCCAATTTGGTCTTCCTTAGAGATTCCTAACACATCAGGATAATCCCCTTGCGCGAAGTTCCCGTTATATTGACCGATACCGTTGTGGCCAATCATAGTATTCATAACCCAACCATCGCCTATGCTAACTTTAGCTTTTACCCTTGCTCTGTACATATAGTACATATCTGTGGTTTTGCTTTTTCCATTGTCAGTAGCATCTTTCATATCCATACGAGGACGTACTCTTGCGTCGCCACTGATTTTAATGTCAGCTGCATAAGTTGGAATAGCAATAACTGCTAATAAAATTAATAGAAGAAATTTTTTCATACCCATAATCTCCCAAAATTGAAAATATTGATACATTGTTGTTTAATTCTTAGACTCATAAACGAAGTTTATATTTCTTACACAAAAACTTCTAAATAATTATTTCGATAAAATATCGTTTCTTGATTTAGGTAGAAACAAAAAGCAAGCCAAAAATAAAACAAGGTTCAATTATGTTCAGAGAAAAGATACTATCTTTAAAGAAGCAATATGGATCTGCTGAGTACATCACTCCTGTAACTCTATTGGAAGAAGCATATCATGCCTATATGAAAGGTAATTTTGGTATATCTTGCCTTATTTACAGGGAAGAACAGATTGTAGCTCACGGACAGAATAGAATGATTTTTCCTAATTTTTCAAGTGGATTACATGCTGAAATGGATGCGATTAATACTTTAGAACAATCAAATACGAAATTGAAAAATGTATCCAATCTGAAACTTTACAGTTCTTTAGAGCCTTGTCCGATGTGTTTAGCTCGAATTATTAATAGTGGAATCACTGAGATATTTTACATTGCAGAAGATAAACAGGGCGGAGGTGTTGATTTTTTAAAAGTAATGCCACCTATCTGGCAAAAGCTGGGAGCCAATTTAAAAATACGCAAAATGGAGTTGCCTAAAGAATTCGAAGAGCTTGCACATAATCTTGCTTTTGCAAATGCGGAGCAGATTCATAAAGCGATTTTAAGCAGGCAGTAAACAGACTTATTTACCCATAATATGAATGACGTGTTTAACAACTCCTTGAATTGAGAAGTCGTAATAGCTGAGGATTTCTATAGGGAGAAATTTCTTATTTGCTGAAAATAGATATACTTTATCATCTATTACTTTGTATGTTTTGACTAATAATTCGCCATTAACTGAAGCGATTACTACTTTGCCGTGTCCGGCTAATTCTGTAGAATCAACTACAAGAATGTCTCCGTCGAAAATATTCTCGTCAATCATACTTTCGCCGTTCACTTTAACCAAATACATCCCCTCGGGCTTTGTTTTTAAAAGCTCGTTAAGGTTATACATTTTTTGACTGTTAGAATGAGTTAGCTTACCGATAGGCACAGATGCATTAAACATCGGTGCTTCGTAATCTATACTCGCTTTTAGTGAGTTAATCTTCTTCGCCTTCATCTAACTTCGAATCTGCTTATAGTGAATGAATAATAGCAGTTATTACACCTATAGGTTTGTAGTTCAACTCACCTATACTTAGAGGCAAATACTGTCTGTCATGAGATTCTAAAAACTCTTCACCTTCCACTAGACGATAATTCTTTACAGTGAAATTTCCTGATAAGTCAACTAAAATAAGCTTGCCGTCTTCAGGTTCAATAGCAGTATCTACAATTAGAATATCTCCATCGCTTATCCCATAAGGCTCAAGCTCAGTGCCGTTGATTTTGGCAAAGATTGTTGCTGCCGGATGTGCAATGAGCATTTCGTTAAGATCAATTTCTTTGTCTACGGTGCTGTCAGCAGGTGTAGGCAAACCGGCAGAGACACTCATCTGGAACAAAGGAATCTTTATTTCAGATTCAACTTGCGATTCAAATCCTATGATTTCTATAGTAGTCATAGTCATTTCCCATATATATTTTTTATGCTGCAAGAGAAAGGACAAAACTTCTAATTCCCCCGAAGTTTTGCATTTATACAATTAAAATAATTTACCTCTAAAATCAAAATGAAATTTTATTTTGCAAAAAAGTCTTTCAAAATCGACATATTTGTAAGCAAATATAAAAAGGAATCAGATTGAGTAAATTTATAGTATATACTGATGGCAGCAGCTTAGGCAATCCCGGGCCGGGAGGCTATGGAGTTGTAATTAAAAATGGCGAAGAAAGACTGGAGTTTTCGCACGGCTATAGAAAAACAACAAACAACAGAATGGAAATGCTTGCTGCAGCAATTGCTTTGGAAAATATTCCTGAAGGAAATGAAGTAGTTCTTCATTCTGATTCGAAATTACTGACAGATGCTTTCAATAAACGCTGGATTAGTGGTTGGCAGAAAAGAGGCTGGAAAAAAGCTGATAAGACAAAAGTACTTAATATTGATCTTTGGTTGAGAATATTGGAAGCGATGAAGGGCAAAACAGTGCAGTATGTTTGGGTGAAAGGGCATGACGGTATTCCTGAGAATGAGAGATGTGATGAACTTGGAAGAACTGCAGCTGGAGAGAACCCTACAGAACCGGACAAAGGATATGAAAACGAAAACGGTGTAGTTGCAGTTCCGGAAGAAAAAGATGAAACTTTTGTGCCTGAAACTCGCAAAATAGATACAGCTCTTGGCTTTAACGGGAAAGATAGGAATTATGTGTTTTCGGCGATGGAGATAGAGGGAATCGGGACTTTTATAGAAATGAAAATCCAAAAAGGTGATAAAGAGAAGAGTTTCTTTATAGGAAAGGATGACCTTCAGGGTGTTATAGATGCTTTAAAAACATTTTTGTAGAGAGAAAAAAATGGATCGCAGAGATTTTATAAAAATATCAGCTTTATCATTGATTTTTGCAGGAAGTTCAGTTTCTGCTATTTCAGGCGGTAGAGATTATTCCAAACTTACTGCTGTGGATAAAAGCAAATTTGATAAAATAATCCAGAAATTTGCTACTGAAAAATATGCTTCAATGTCTATTGGTAAATTAACTGCTACAATAGGAAAAGAATTTATAGGGATTCCTTATGTAGGTGGGACGCTTGAAGTAGCTGATAAAGAGATCTGTGTATTAAATCTAAGCGAATTAGACTGCGTGACTTTCTATGAAAATTCACTTGCTCTTGCCAGAATAATAAAGAAAAAAGCTCTTACAGAAGATGATCTTAGGAATGAACTCACGCTTATGCGTTATCGCGATGGAAAGTTAGATAATTACCTCTCACGCTTGCATTATACCTCAGATTGGATCAGAAATAACATTGAGAAAGGAATTATAAGTGACATTACTCCAAACTTCAGCAATCTGAAAAAAGTTGGTGTTGTGGGTTTTATGAGTGAAAATCCTAAATACTACAAACAACTCAAAAATAATCCTGCATTTGTTAAGCAGGTTGCTGCTATTGAAAAAGAACTTAACTCTAGCAAACGAGTTTATGTTCCAAAATCACACGTTAAAGAAATAGAATCTGAACTACAATCCGGCGATATAATTGCCATTGCCACTTCAATCAAAGGATTAGATTACTCCCACACAGGAATTATAGTTAAAGAAGGCAAAACAGCAAGATTTATGCATGCCTCTTCCAAAGAAAAGAAAGTTATCATAGGTGGTCGAATTTCCGAATATTTAGCGGAAAGCAAAAAGGCTTTGGGTATAAGTGTGGTTAGGGGGAAATAATTTTCAATAACTCAATAGAAATTTTTTCGTATATTTGTAACCATGTATAATGTTTTGCAATGTGGTTATGAAAGAATATTATTCTTTAGCTGAGACTGCTGAAATTGTCGGAAAATGCAAAGAAACGCTAAGACGGTGGGATAATGAAGGCGTTTTATCTGCTGTAAGGGAACCTGGGTCAAACTATAGAATTTATAAAAAATCTGAAGTTGAAGCATTCATGGGGTCTTTGTTTGATAGTCAAACTGAAGATGATGAGACTAGTTTTGTTACTCCATTAGCAGATTTTACTGTGCTAGAACTGTTTGCTGGGGCAGGAGGATTAGCATTAGGTTTAGAGAAAGCTGGATTGAAATGTACTGCATTAAATGAAATAGACAAATGGGCTTGTCAAACACTTAGAACAAATAGACCTGAATGGAATATTCTTGAAGGCGATGTAAAGGACTATAACTTTTCAGAATATAAAAACCACATTGATATTGTAACTGGTGGCTTCCCTTGCCAATCTTTTAGTTATGCTGGGAAAAAGTTGGGACTTCAAGATGCTAGAGGCACTTTGTTCTATGAGTTTGCTAGAGCGGTGCAGGAAGTTATGCCTGCTATATGTATTGGTGAGAATGTAAAAGGTCTGCTTAGCCATGACAAAGGTAAAACTTTAGAGGGCATGATTTCTATCTTAGACGAGATAGGTTATAATGTCGTTCCCACAAAAGTTTTAAATGCAATTCATTATGAAGTACCACAGAAAAGACAGCGACTTATTTTAGTTGGAATTAGAAAAGATATTGATATAGAATATTCTTACCCTAAGGCTAATTCGAAAATTTATACTCTAGCCGATGCTTTAAAACAAGGCGAATTATTTGACTCAGATGTTCCAGTTACAAATGGTTCAAAATATCCTGAGAGTAAGAAAAAAGTATTAGATATGGTACCTCCTGGTGGATACTGGAGAGATTTACCTGTAGAAATACAAAAAGACTATATGGGTGGAAGTTATTATTTAGGTGGTGGAAAAACAGGAATGGCAAGAAGGATTAGTTGGGAAGAACCTTGTCTAACTCTTACTTGTAGCCCAGCTCAAAAACAAACTGAGCGTTGCCATCCAGATGAAACACGACCTTTTACAGTTAGAGAATATGCTAGAATACAAACATTTCCTGATGATTGGATGTTCGAAGGTTCTATGGCTCAGCAATACAAACAAATTGGTAATGCTGTTCCTGTCAATTTAGGTAGAGAAATAGGATACTCGGTAATTCGATTTCTAAATAAATATTATATGTCTAAAAGTCAAAAAGCTGCGAATTTTTAATTTCTTCGGCTAAAGTTTTCCAGCCTTGTTCAATCACATTCTGAGTATCAATTTGGTTGATACTTGAATGTAACGCATTTACAAGATTTGAATAAAAATCTGGAATACCTGTAATACGATGCCAAAATTCTGTACCTATGTATACGGGATGAGTTTGGTCAATTTTTCTATAATGCATGCTTAATTCATCGGGCTTTCCGTAAAGAACTCCAACAATAAAATCAGTATTTCTGCAATCCGAAAATGCACTATTGGTTCTAGCCAAATTTATCGTCGTAGCAAATTTGCGAAGTAGAGGTTTTACATCTTCAGAGTTGATTGTGTTAGGGCCTGATTTAAGTTGGCACCACTTTTTTCTATTATCAGTCTTATCAATAAACTCTATATCCATTCCTTTTATCATCGAGCCATCTGCTAAGTTCAAATCAATAAACATTTTTTGAATCCTAGTCCCGAATGAAGTATTAATTGAAGTTCCTAATACTCTAGGGAAGTAAAGTGCTTTTGCAATGCCTTCCGGAGTATAATTATTGTCTAATAGTTGTGATAAGTATTTAACTACAATTGGGTTAATATTATAAGATTTCAGTTTTGTATGTGTCTTTGTTGCAGCATTAATATGTTTGAGGAATACATTTGTTTCAAAGTATTTAACGATTTGTTCAATTAAGGAATGATTTGGCATAATGTGTTCTTACGAAAATTAAAGATGAAGAATGTCGTAAAATATGAAATTATAGTTGTTTATAAAAAGAAATTCGTATTCAAGATTTAATACAATTCTTAAAAAAACCACCCAAAAAAAATCCCCACGCAATCTTCAGTGTTGCATGGGGATTTTAAATTATTTAGCTGGCGGAGAAGGGGGGATTCGAACCCCCGGTACCCCGTGAAGAGTACGTCGGTTTAGCAAACCGGTGCATTCAGCCACTCTGCCACCTCTCCTACACTCTCGTTTCCGATTGTGAGATACAAAAATACAATTATTTCCCGTAAAACAAAATACTTTTTTTATAAAATATACTAAAAATGTACGTTTTTTTTGCATTACGGGAAATAAGTTAAAATTGCTATAATTCCTTATGCACAGTAGTTGCGTTTGCTTGGGCTGTTGGTGTGATGAGTACGTCCTGAATCATCACGTGAGCAGGGCGAGTAGCCGCGAAAAGAGCTACATCTGCTATGTCTTCGCCTGTAAGTGGTTGGAAGCCTTTATAAACGCTCTTTGCTTTGTCCTTGTCGCCATGGAATCGCACTTCAGCGAATTCTGTTTCTACCAAGCCCGGATCGATGTTGCAAACTTTTACGTTAGTGCCGTTTGTGTCGATAGCAATACCCTCTGAAATTGCTTTTACTGCTGCTTTGGAAGCGCAGTAAACGTTTCCACCAGGATAAACCTGCCTTCCTGCTATGGATGCTATATTAATAATCATGCCCGATTCTCTTTGGGTCATGCGTGGAAGAAGTACGCGAGTCATGTAGAGTAAGCCTTTCACGTTCGTGTCGATCATTTCTTCCCAGTTTTGGATTACCCCATCCTGTATTTTTTCTGTGCCGCGGGCTAAGCCTGCATTATTGATTAGGATGTCTATGTCTTTCCATTCTTGCGGTAAGTCCATTGCTTTTTTTACTTCATCCAGATTTCTTACATCGTAAGCAAGAGTAAGATATTCTGTGCCAAATTCTTTATTCAATCTTTTTGCTAACGCTTTTATTTTATCTTCTCTTCTTGCAGTAAGGATAAGCCTTGCACCTTCTTTTGCGAAAGCGTAAGCACATGCTTCACCTATACCTGCAGAAGCACCTGTAACGATTACTGTTTTACCTTGAAGTCTCATTTGTATATTCCTCTGATTATAGTTGATTAACAGTGTAACCCATATCTTCTAAAAGTTCTATGATGGATTTGTCTCCGCATAAGTGGGCGGCTCCGACCACAACATAAAAAGTACCACCATCTACTAAGTAAGAATTTATCTTATTTGCCATGTTTATATTTCTATCGTGCAATAATTCATTCATTAGTTTCTCTGAATCATTATCCATTTCAGCAGATTCTTCTATAACTTTCACTATTTTATCTGTGTCTGCATTTTTCCATGCATTGATCAAACTTTTCAAATCTGACACATTTTCCGTATTTTGTTGTGCGTTTAGGTATTGGTGCATTTTGTCAGGGTCAACATCAATTACTTTCTCAAGTAATGCCATTTGAGTGCCTATTTCTTCCAAACCTATTTTGGACTTATCAGAGGCTCGAGCTGCTAAGTGCATATCAATTCCTTCAGCCATAGAAGATAAATCTTTGGATTCTTCGTTATCACCCATCATTTGAGCCATAATCAAAGCATATCCGGGCTTAAAAGTATTATAAACCATTTCAGGTAATCCCATCTTTTCAAGTCTTTCGCTCAGAATTTTATAGATATCGGCAGGGACCATGTCTTTTAGAGTTTTTCCGTTCCTAAGTTGGATTAATTTGAGTAATGAACTAGGGTCAACATCGTCCATGTTTACTTCTGTTACGAATATCTTGGAGGAGTCTAACTTCTCATAATAAATATTATCCAGAGGATATAAACTGCTATCAGCTATGTGGATAGAACCAACTAGAAAAACAGTTGAGTTAGGAGTGCGTACTTCCCACATCATGTGTTTTTTGCCTTGTGGCACTGAAGAGCATGCCGTGAATGTAATCACGATTAATAGAAAAGCCCAGTATCTTTTAAGCATAACAGTCCTCTGTATTTTGGATATGTATATAAATCAAGATTTTGTAATTGCAGTAGGCAACTTATCAAATCTTTTTTAAAATACAAGGTAAAAAATGAATTATATTCATAGGGAGAGGGTTAGAGGGTGTCTTTTTTGTGTAGATTCTTTACTTTGAAGATATCAAAAAACATAGTAATCGAATCTTTAATCGGATTGACTGTGCTACGGTCATCATTGTACCACTCTACCGGAACTTCTGAAATTGCAAATCCCAGCTTATCAGCCAAATATATAATCTCAAGATCAAAACCAAATCCTTTGATTTTCATCTTTGAAAAAATATCCTGAGCTGCCTTGGCTGTAAATCCTTTGAAGCCACACTGAGTGTCTTTTATTCCACTAATCAGAAATAGCTGTACAAGTTTGTTAAATGTTTTACCCATAAACTCTCGATAGGCTGGCTGGTGTTTTTTTATCATAGAGTAATCCAGTGCTCGGCTTCCGATAAATACTTCTGTACCTATGCTCATCGCTGTTATTACTTTATCTATTTCTTTTACAGGTGTCGAAAAATCAGCATCAGAAAAGACTCTTATCTCACCTTTTGCTTCAAGCATACCTCGAGTAACGGCGGCACCTTTGCCCATGTTATGGGGTTGCCGGATTACTTTTATTATATCTGAAGCAAACGAGTTGGCAATTTCAACAGTTGAATCAGACGAGCCATCATCTACCACTATTATTTCGTAGCTTAATGACTTAGTAGCAAAGAATTCGAGCGCATAATCCAAAGAGCTTTTGATCCTTTGTTCTTCGTTGTAAGCCGGAATTATAAGTGATAAATCAGGAGTCATAAAATTCGCTGTTTTAAAATCAAATAATTTAAAAAAAAGCGGAACACTATGCAAATAGGTTCCGCTTTATTATTAGAAAAAAGCAAATTAGTTCTGAGCTGTAACTGTTGAGTCCGCAGTTGCTGCCTCAGGATTTACTTTTTTATTCAATTCATCTAAAACAGGCTTGAGCTCGCTACCTGCAAAGTAGGAAATCATGCCATTTTGTGAAGATTGATATCTTTGCATCATTGAGTTTGCTGTATCCAAAGCTGCTTGAGCTCCGGACTGCATTTCAACTTCGCTAATAATCAATTTTGAAGAAATCATACCTGCTCGTACTTTATTTCCTTCAAGCTGAGCAATTTCTCTTTGATATTGAGAAGAGTTGCCACCAAAGTTTTGATTTCTGAAAGCATCTATTTGAGCTACCCATTTATCGACAACGCCTTTAGCATTTGCATAGTCGCCTAATGCTTTGTATAAGTCAATAGCTGCCTGATAAGGACCATATCTAAAATGAACCACTTCGTAGAAGATTAGGTCTTCTCTAAGTTTTGGATTGTCAATCAGAGCATTTGCGTATTTAAGTCCTGCTTCTGCAATCGGCGCTATTTTGTCAGTTTGGTCTGCTTCTTTATAGATATCAACCATTCTTGTCGCTATGTCATGTTGAATAGGGAACTGCTTAAGAGATATATTTTCATTTAATACATCTAACACTTCCGCTGCTTTTTTGCTATTGCCATGTTGCACATGGTAATCTGCAAGAGTCAGATATAAATGTCTGTAAGTACCCATAATGCGGCGGTGTACTTCGTCGTAATAGACATCCATATTATTTAGATTACGCAACTTGAAGCCATATTTTGGAGTTTTGCTGTAGTCATCTGAATTATCAATATTGAGTAGATTTGCTTCTAATATCTCAATATCAACACCTGATGAGCCGCCGGTTCTTTGGATTACAGGGCAAATCTTATGAGCCATACCTACTGTCCTGAAATATTTTTCTAAACCACAGAAGGCATCAGGGCCAACTGTAGCAGAGAAGTATACAGGGCGTTCCATTCTAGTCTGTTGAAGGATGTTCAAGATAAGTTTATCCTGCACTCTAAACAAGTGAATCATTTTTCCATCAACTTCTCTAAATGGCTTGCCTTCAAATTGGAAAGTCCATTGTCCTGAATTTATAATATCCTGATTGTCAGTATATTTCGCTAATATTTCCGGTTTAATAGGAATTGTAACGCTTCTTATTTCACCGAAATCATAAGACAAAGCTTTAGGATTATCATCAGTAACTTGAATAGAATCATCTGCAAATGTTAAAGGTACTTTTTTTGCACCCCAAGGTTCTCTATTCTTAACTTGATCGAGGTACCAAAGCGTATTACCTAAAGAAAGGTTTACTACTCTTACATCTCTTCTCACGCCTGTTACGTCTTGGATAAACCAAAGTGGGAAAGTATCGTTGTCACCATTGGTGAATAAGATTGCGTTTTCCTCAGTACTCTGCAGTATGTTGTAAGAGTAATCAAATGGCAGATAGTTTCCTGCACGGCTGTGCATTTTCCAGCCTTGTGCCATGTTAAGAGGTGCGATTATAAATGCAATAATTAAAACCACAGAAACAACAGCAGGATTTGCTTTGCCTGAGGCTCTTTTAAGCTGATTCATTATCCCGTAGGAGCCAAGACCAATCCAAATACACCAAACCATAAAGGAGCCTGCATAGAAGTAATCTCTTTCACGGGGCTGTGGGTCTTGCTGGTTTTGGGCAATTGCAGTAAGAACTCCCATCAGCAAGAACATTATCAGAAATGAAAATGCCATCTTTCTGTCTTCGTTGAAATGGAAGAATAAGCCAATCAACCCAAGTAAGAAAGGTAGACCCCAAAATGCAATTGGGAATTGGTCGGCATAACCGGAGTCATAGTGCATTGCCTCACTCTTGTTTTTGCCAAAGAGATAATATTCTCCATCTTGCACATCAGTACCACGCCCGACAAAGTTCCAGGCAAAATAACGGAAGTACATGTGATTAATTTGGTATTTCCACATATAGGCAAGTTCACCGGAAGTATTTATTCTGTTGAACTCAGGCACAGAAATGCTAGTGCCGTCGTTTCTTCTTACTTCTTTGTTAGACGGTGGATACCAAGGTCCGTAAGTAAACTCACCATTTGCTTCTTTTTGAGTATATCTGTAAGTCATCATGTCTCTATCTTCGTATCTACGAGGCCAGAAAGGTGCATCACCATACTGCTCACGTCCAAGATATGAAGAAAGACTTGCGAAGTCCTTAGGCTCATTTTCATTCATTGGCGGATTTGCGTTCGAACGGAGCAAAATCTGTGTATAAGTGGTATAACCAAGCAATACCAATAGGAATGCAGCACTAATTAGCTGCAGGATTTGCATGTTTTTTTTACGTCCGTAAATAAATCCGTAAGCTACTGCAACAATTGCCCCAATAGCAAGTAGAGTCAAGCCAAGGCTATCGCTAGTGGCGTACTCTCTGGCTAAATTTCTGGAAACACTATGACCTGCCAATAATGATGGCAACCATTTTACTACACCCGGATATATTACAAAGAATGTAATGACTGCGAATATGCCCATGATAATAAATGATTTATGGCTGTATTCATATTTTCTGAAGTAAACCACCATCACTATAGAGAATATTGCTAAAATAGCTAGTAAGTGGACACCGGTGGAAAGACCAATCAAATAAAATATCAAAAGTAAATATCTTTCGTGCTTTGGATTGTCTGCTTCTTCATTCCATCTCATCATTAACCAAACAATTACGGCTACGAAAAGTGAAGATGCCGCGTAAACTTCCGATTCGACTGCGTTAAACCAAAAAGTATCACTAAAAGTAAGTGCAGCTGCCCCTACAAATGCAGAGCCATAGACAGCGAGAGCATCAGCAATAGACTCTATTTTATCTTTGCGGAAGTTCTTGATTACCATCACTGTGATGAGGTAAATCAGCCATACCGTAAGCGCACTGGCAACTACAGAAACCATATTGATTCGCCACGCTTGCTCACCAAATGGAATCAATGTATGGAAAAGTTTACCAATCATTAGGAACAAAGGTGCTCCAGGAGGGTGTGGCACTTGCTGCCAAACAGCAGAAGCAGAAAATTCGCCACAATCCCAAAACGGAACGGTAGGTTGTACCGTCATGGTGTAAACGACAAATGCCAAAATAAATGACAAAATGCCGAAAATTCTGTGTAGTAGTTTTTGATTCATCAAATCAAACCAAATGTCTATGGAACATATATTATTTCTATTTAGAAGCTGTAATTTATACAAGCTAACAATTTACTAAATAAGCAATACCTGACAAAAGAGTAAAGATACTATTCGCTTAGTTTTTTGTCTACTCTTTAGTATTCAAAAAGTTCATTGCAAAAAGTATTGGTATGAATTTAATCTCAAGTTATACCAGATAAGTGTTAATATCAGAGTTTTACGTTTAGTTGATGTCTTGAGTTTAGAGATGAGTGTCTGGATATTTGCGAGGCGTAGTAGCTAAAATAAAAAAACCGCTTAGTGGAAATGAGTTCTACAGAGCGGTTTTTAAAAATATCGAGGAGCAATTAGCTTTCCATATTTGGAAGTTCGAGTCCATATCCTTTTTTCTTATCTTCTGCTTTAAGCATCAGAGCAACAATAATTGCTAAAAGACCTGTAGCTGCAAAGATTAACATCGGAACCGTGTAATCATAATGGCTAAATGTACCATCAGCAGCGTTGACTTTACAATGTGCATCAAGAACCCAACCAATCAATAACGGCATACCCATTAGTCCCCAGTTTTGAACCCAGAAAATAAGCGCATAAGCAGAGCCTAACTGTTTTTCAGGGATAATTTTAGGAACTGAAGGCCACATTGCAGATGGTACTAAAGAAAAAGTGATACCAAGTAAGATAATAAGTAGTACTGCAAACGCAACTTGATTTAGTCCGGGAATTGCAAATAATAAGTGAATTGCAAGTAGCAAGAAAGAACCAATGAGCATTATAGTTGCGCCTTTACCTTTTTTATCATAGATATTACCAAAAAACGGAGTCAATATGATTGTTCCAAAAGGTAAAATCGATGGTATTGCACCAGCAAATGCAGGGTCTACACCATATTTATTTGTCATCAAATCTGCAGCATAATACAAGAATGGGAATATTCCTGAGTAGAATAAAACACAAAGAAGTGCTACTAACCAGAAACCTTTATTTTTAATAATAAAAACAATATCGCTAACTTTAAATTGGTCTTCTTCGCTTATTTCATCAGTGATACCTTCGGATTTTTCTAATTTTCTATCCATAGAAGTGTACCAGATGAAAGCAACAAGTCCTGCTACCAAAAGCCCTAGACCTAACATGATAGGAGCAGATAAAGCCGGCATTGCATCTGTACCCAATGCTGTTGCGATAGGAACAGGAACTGCTAATGCAAGCGCAGTACCCATACGGGCAGTAGCCATTTCGAGACCCATGGCAAGAGCCAGCTCCTTACCCTTAAACCATTTCACGATAACTTTCGAGACCGTTATCCCGGCGACTTCGACACCGACACCAAAGATACCGAAGCCTAATGCTCCTACGGCAATTTGATTTTTAAGAGAAAACCATAAAAAATTGATCTCCCCTGCAGGAATCCAACCATCAATTGCTATATATTGCAAAACAGTACCTACAAGCATAGTTGAAGCGGCACCAAGACCTGTAAAGCGTACACCCATTTTATCGAGGATAATACCACCAAAAATCAACATTAAGAAAAATACGTTGAACCAACCATAAGCACTGTTCCACATTCCGAAGTCAGAGCTTGTCCAATTCATATATTCTTCTAGTAAAGGTTTAAGAGGGGAAATTACATAATTAATGTAATAACCGGTCAGCATAGTAAAAGAAACTACACCAAGCGCACCCCAACGAGCGGCTTTAGATTCTCTTAGCGAGTTTGTAATTTGTTCCATAGCACTTTAAATATAAGTTAAACTTAAATTAATTATTTTGGTAGATAACTAACAAACTTAGAATTATATTTGCGAAATTCCAAAGGTTTTAAGTCGTCATCGTAAAAAAACTAAATATATATGATATATATAGTAGATTTGAGCAATATCAGCAGGAGTATTTTTCAGTGGAAATCATTTTTTGAGAATGGATAAATAGTAAAAATCATCATTTGAGAATTAAAAAAACAGTTTAAAATATTTTCATTTGACTGAAAGATGAAAGAGTTTTACTCAAATTTTTTTTGGATACTTTCGTATATATCCATAATTTAAAAATCGACACAATGCTCCTATTACAAATCTCTAAACATGAACGGCGATTAATAAATCATATTGTATGAAGCAAGTACGGATTGTTTAAGTTAATTGCTGTTTTAAGATTATGCAAATTGTTATATAAATTATAAATTTCGAGAAAAATGGCGGCAAATACTAGATTAATTAAAGCAGCCCGCACAGCTCTTAAGGATTATCTTGGTCTTTATGAAGATGAGACTTTACTTGTTGTAGCGGATGAAAACACATACGAAGTTGGCTCGGCATTATATGAAGCCGGTAAGGAATTATGCAAAGAGAGCTTTTTGTTACAGATGAAGCCTCGCGAAGAAAACGGGCAAGAACCACCCGATCAAATAGCAGAGCTAATGAAAACAGTAGATGTTGTAGTCTGCCCTACCACTAAATCGCTTACTCACACTGATGCTCGCAGAAATGCTTCTAAGTTAGGTGTTCGTGTAGCAACAATGCCGGGAATAACTAAAGACATTATGACTCGTTGCTTAAGTGCTGATGCCGAAGAGATTGTTACTCTTACCAATCATCTTACCAAATTGCTGGAAAGAACAAAAGAAGTCAGAGTAGTTTCCAAATCAGGAACTGATTTGATTTTGCCTGTAAAAGGTATGAATATCATTCCAAGTACCGGTGTTTTGAAAAAAATTGGTGCATCCGGTAATTTACCTTCAGGAGAAGTCTTTTGTGCTCCTCAGGAAGGTAAAACTAATGGCGTAGTAGTTTTTGACGGTTCTATAGCAGGCATAGGCAAGTTGGAAGAGCCGGTGAAAGTTACTATCAAAGATGGTATTGCTGTTTCTTTTGAAGGCGGCAAAGAAGCTATATTACTTGAAAAAATGCTCGATAAGCATGGTGAAAAAGGCAAATGGGTAGCTGAGTTTGGTATCGGAACTAATCCAAAAGCCAAAATTACAGGTCAAATATTAGAAGATGAAAAAGCTATTGGTACTATACATATTGCTTTTGGTAATAATATCTCAATGGGTGGTACTAATAACGTCCATGTCCATATAGACGGATTGGTTAAAAAACCTGATTTATATTTGGACGGCGAGATGATTATGGTCAGAGGTAAAGTAGTATTATAAGTAGCTTATAATATATTTCCTTAGCGAAGCTGTGCACTAATAAGTGTGCAGCTTATTTTTTATATATCGTTATTTTTGGTACTGTTTGATTTTAAAAGTATGAAATTTTCTCTTCAGGAAACTGCCACCCAGTGTGGTTTGAGCAAACGTATGGTTCGAGCTTTAGAAGTTCGCTATTCTATTGTTTTGTCTAATAGAGACAATCGTGGCAGCTTGTATTATGATAAAAAAGATATTGAGAGATTAAAGATTTTTGCGATTGCAATAGATTTGTGTTTTGACATAAAAACTATTGCTCATTGCACAAACGAGGAATTGCAGTATAAAATCCAAGAATATGAAAATTTAGATATAGAACCACTTTCAAAAGATATAAGAGAAGCAAGCAATATGATTAAAGACTTCGACTCTGCATCATTAGAGAAGAAGTTATATAATATGAGGCTTGAACTTAGTCGTGAGAGATTGATATTAGACTTTATCTTGCCGCTTATTAGAAAAAGCAATTTCACATCTGCAGAAAAGTCATTTTTAGATTTTGAGGTTATGACCTTTCTCTCTCAAATTATTAAATCTGCATACAGCAAAGAGTATTATCCTCAAGTAATTCTAATTTGTGAAAAACATATATACAGAAATATATTGATAGCTGCCAGCGTACTTTTGTCAAATTACAATGTTAAAATATCGTTTGGCGTAACTACTAAATCTATCAAAGTAATAGCAGACGTTTGCAGTAAAACAGACTGTGAAGTTGCATTACTTATCGGGAAATATAATTTAGCAGATATTACTAATAAAATACAGACAAAAAGTGTGCATTTTGAGATAATCGATTTTTCGGCACAGGAATTGATTGATACGAAGCTCTCAGCAGAAAGCATAGTTCTTTCAGAAAAAATCAATTTAGCAGTGGAATCTATAAAAGAAGCTCTGCAGCTTTAGATTGAATGGCGAAAAAGAGCCATTTTTTAATATTAGCCACTTATGTAGGTGTAATAAACAAATATCAAAATTAAAACACACGAAATTTAGCGAATATAGCGTGTTTAGTCTTTGGCACTTATTTTGAATAGATGATTTTAGATAATAATACGAAAAGGTGAAACCGTGGTATTTAGAAATCATTTGTTCAAGGACAAACTGCCTCTTATGAATAGAGCGTTAGATGCCTATTCTCTAAGAAACAGAACTACTGCTAAAAACGTAGCCAATGTCAATTCGCCTCATTACAGACCTGAGAATGTGAAATTCGAAGAATTTTTCCAGAATCAGGAAGTTGTACTCAAAGGTGCTCAGACAGAGGGAAGCTCTATCCCATTGGGGAAAGTTGAATACGTAGACGTAGAGGGTGAAGTGCAAAATGCACCGGTGCCGAAGCCGGAAATTTATTTCTCGGGAGAGACTCATGTCAATATTGACCGAGAAATGTCAAAAATGGCTGAAAACCAAATTCGATTTAGATTTGGCTCTATGATGGTAAATAAATTTTTCCGTGGTATGTCATCATCAATATTCGGAACTAAAGAATAAGTGTTTCTACTGATTGTATATTTGATTATTTAGTTACATATTAGGTGATATTATGCCTGAGAATATATTTTCGTCGTTTAATATTAGTGGTCAGGGCATGAGCGTGCAGAGGATGCGTTTAAGCTCTGTTGCAAAGAATATTGCAAATGCTAATACGACTGTAGGAGAAGACGGGAAGCCGTACCAAAGAGAAGTTGTTGTCGTAAGGGCAATCCCTGATAGCCCATTTGAAGATGAAGTGCAAAATCAAATAGCTTTAAAGCAGTCTGACTCTTCGCACGCTTCGAATGCAAAACCGGGAACCTATCCGCCTAATTATGACGTGCTAAAAGCAGCAGTAGCAAGGGACAACTCTCCGGCAAGACTTGTTTATAATCCAAGTCATCCTCATGCAGATGATAACGGGTATGTTAGAATGCCTAATATTAATGTTGTCACTGAAATGGTAGAAATGATTACAGCCCAAAGAGGCTTTGAAGCTAACACAGGAGTAGTGGATGCTACTAAAAATATAGCAAAGTACTCTTTGGAAATTTAGTGGGGGGTTATAATTTATAACCGGGGTAAGTATGAAGGTATCGACTGTAGAATCTTACATAAATAGTGCCTATACTCAAGGGCTCAATGCCAACAGAGTAGGAGGGGGAGTTGCTAAAGCGAAGCAGCCGGAAGCAGTTCCGGAAACGCAAAGTGCAAAAAGAGACTCCTCGCAGGCAAAAGACTTAATATCACAAAAGGAAAGAGAGTTTTTTAAAACAATGTTTCCTGAGAGTTCGGAGCAAATAGACAAACACGTTATTTTTAATAAAAATGGTAAAGTAACGGCTCCAAACTTGAATAAAGGTATGATAGTTGATGGTAGAATTTAGACTCTAATTCTACTAATAAAAAAAGTGTAGTTTTAGGCAAGGAAGCCAAATCTCAATAACGAAAGGAATCGTCATGGTAGTAAATGAACTGGCTGCTGGCAAGCAGTATTTACCAATCGTACAGCAACGAACTCGTGAAATGGATTTACCAACGCACGATGGCGTCACATTCAAAGATACATTGTCGGAATTAGTAGATGATGTCAATTCCTTACAGGTAGATGCGGCAGATCAAAAAGAGAAGCTAATCAAAGGCGAACCTGTAGACCTACATGATGTTATGATTTCTGCTCAAAAAGCAAAAACAAGTTTTGAATTGCTGCTTGAGTTGCGAAACAAAGGTATGGACTTGTACCGTGAAGTAATGCGGATGCAGGTCTAAGTTTCTCTTGTTTGTAGTACCTAAAGAGCAATTATAATGGCAGAAAATAAAGTTATAGAGCAATCAAAGAATTTCTTATCCAATTTATCTACTATGCAAAAGTGGCTTTTTGGAGCAGTTGCCGGTGCACTCGTCCTGGTTGGTGCTTATTTTGCTTTGTCACTAAATGATGAGCAGGTCGAAATGGGTATGCTTTATAAATCTTTAGATCCTGCTGAAGCCTCAAAAATTATAGACTATCTAAAAACTTCAAATATTCCTTACCAACTTACTGAGAATGGTACTTCCATCTTAGTAGACAAAACTAAAATATATGATACAAGAATAACTTTAGCAGGGCAAGGGCTACCCGAATCGGGCGTTGTAGGCTATGAATTGTTTGACAAAACTAACCTGGGTATGTCTGAGTTTGTGCAAAAGTTAAATCATAAAAGAGCTTTGGAAGGGGAGCTTGCTCGAACTATTACTTCTCTTGAAGAGGTAAAGCGAGTGCGCGTGCATATCGTTATTCCTGATAGAGCTTTATTCAAAAAAGATCAGAGACCACCTACTGCTTCTGTTACTCTACATTTGAATTCGCCTCGCAGTAGTAATAAACTAAATATCGAAGGTATTCAAAATCTGGTTGCTTCTAGTATCGAAGGGATGAAAGTAGACGATGTAAGCGTTGTAGATCAGCGTGGCAAATTACTCTCTGAGTCTCCTTTCGACGAATCAACTTTGGCTGGTAGGACAGCGTTGCAGCACGAACAGCAAAGACGCGTAGAACAGCATTTGACAAGTAAAGTGCAATCTATGTTGGATAATGTAATCGGGACGGGAAATTCAAGTGTGGAAGTCAATGCCGCTTTGGATTTTACAAGTATAGAAAAAACAGTAACTGATTATGATCCTGATAAGCAGGTAGTAAGGAGTGAGCAAAGCATTGTAGAAAAGAGTGCTTCTTCAGATTCCTTAAGCTATCCGGCAGTTAATATGTCAAAAGATCAGGCAAATAATATACAGAATTATGAAATATCAAAATCTGTAGAGCATATAGTAAATAGTGTTGGTAATATTTCAAGATTATCTGTAGCGGTGATGATTAATGGTACTCATGAAGTGATTACCACCGATGAAGGCTTGAAAGAGATGAAGTATGTGCCAAGAGAAGAAGAAGAAATGCAACAGTTTCGTGATTTAGTTCAAAATGCTATCGGATTTGCACCTGAAAGAGGAGATAAAATTTCAGTACTCAATATTCCATTTGATACTAGCTGGGAAGAAGATGCTCTGGAAATAGTACAGGAAATTCCATGGTGGAAAATAGAAGAGAATCAGAAATTAATTTTATTGGGTATAGCTATACTTCTTACAATGATTATATTCTGGAGAGTCTTGAGATCTAAACTTATTAAAGAAAGAATGAGGATAGCACTTTCATTACCGGCAGAGGTTACTATGGGTTTGGAAGAGCTGGAAATGGATGAGGATGAAGACGATGACGATGATGTAGACGACGAAGAAGAATTCTTTGAAGAGCTTGACCTTGATGAAGATGAAATGATGCTTTTACCGGCTGAGTTGCCGGAGCAGTTACTCTTGGAAGGTGAGAAGTTAGTCAAAGAAAAAGAAGAAGAAATGGAACTGGACGAAAGTGATGCAATCGATTCCGAGTCACTAGCTGCAAGGGCAAGAGCTTCGCTAGAGAATGCTGATGCACCTGAACTGACAGAAGAAGCGTTAATGAAGATAGAAATAAAACAGAAAGTAGAATCTTTCCTTGATGAAGAGACAGAGGAAGGTGTAAAATTAATTAGATTGATGCTTTCGCAGGATTTAGATTTGAGAAACTACTAATAGTAATGGCTTTATTTCGTGTAAATAAAGATAGGATAGTGAGTTTAATTGAGGCAAAATAAGAATGGCAAAATTTAAAACCATACAAGAGCTTTCCGGAAGGCAAAAAGCGGCAGTTTTACTTATGTCAATGGATGTTGACGTGGCTGCAAAAGTCTTCCAGGAGCTGGACATGAAAGAAGTAGAGCAGATTGCGGTAGAGATTACTAACTTGCGCGATTTGCCACCCATCATAGTGGAAGATGTGATTGACGAGTTCTATCAGTTGATGACTGCATCCAGTTACATGATAGAGGGTGGTATCGAGTATGCTCAGGTTTTACTAGAAAAAAGTTATGGATTAGAGCAAGCAAGAGAAATAATAGAAAAAATCAGAGTGCTGACTACTGTTCGTGGGTTTAATATATTGAAAAAATCAGATCCATCGCAGTTAGCTAACTTTTTATCTAAAGAGCATCCGCAAACCATTGCTCTTATACTATCTCACTTGACTCCTGATCAGGCTGCAGAAGTCTTGAACGAATTTAAAGAGGATGTCAGGTCTGAGACTATCCACCGTATAGCTATTCTCGGTAAAGTCTCACCTCAATTGGTCTCAGAAATAGAACACGTAGTGGATCAAATAGCAGAGTCAACATTATCTCAAAATCTTGCTACCGCAGGTGGTGCTCAGCTTGTGGCTAATATCCTCAATAAGAGTAATAACGCGACTGCTAAGCAAATGCTGGAAAGCATCGAAGAAAAAGACTATAATATGGCTATTGAAATTAAACGTATGATGTTCCTTTTCGAAGATATTATTCTTATCGACGACAAAGGTATACAGAGAATCTTACGCGATGTAGACAAGCGAGACCTTGCACTTGCACTCAAAGTATCAGAAGAAAAAATACGCGAAAAAATATTCAAAAACATGTCAGAGCGCGCCGCTCAGGTTGTTAAAGAAGAACTTGATTTTATGGGGCCTGTTAAACTTAAAGAAGTTGAATCTGCACAGATGCGAATAGTTGATGTTATTAAAGAGCTTGAAGATCAAGACGAAATTGCTATCGGAGGTAGAGGTAAAGAGGACATCTTTGTATAATCTCTATTATTAAACTGACGAAAGGGGAGATAGAGAAATGACCAAAATTGTGGTAAAAGTGCCTCGTAAGAAGTCCAAAGTTAAGATTATTCGTTCTCAGGATATTATCGAGCAGGAATTAGAGAAAAGAAGGTTACGGGAGCAGGAGCTTAAGCGTCGCATAGAAGAAACAAAACAGGCAAAAACTCAAGCAGAATATGTACAAGTAGAGCCAATCATTCCTGAAATAGAATTAGAGCCGGAGCCGGTTATAGTGCCGGAGCCGGAAGTCCCTAGAGAAAAGGAAATTCCGCATACACATTTTACGGAGACCTTTGTTGTTTACGATCACGACAAACCGGTTGAAATAAATCTAAGCAACATAAAAGAAGAGTCTGTTTCACTTGATGTGGCCATGACTGAAGTTCAAAATGCTTATGACAGAGGGTTTTCTGATGGTCAGAAAGCAAGCGAAGCTGTTTTTGTAACTGAGATAGAAGATTATAGAACATGGATGCAAAGGATTGATACTGTAATTGAAAACATGCGGCAATCTTTTACAGATGAGGTTCATAAATTTGAAAATGTACTTCTTGACACGGCTACTATGATTGCAGAGCATATACTCGAGCATGAAATATCAAATAATTCCAATATTGTTATCGAGCAGATTAAAAAAGTAATTCGTGACTTAGAAGATGAAAATATCTTTGAAGTAAGGCTGAATAGCAATGATGTATTTATTTTGAAAGAAATAAAAAGCAAGGTGTTCAGCGACGAAGACAAATATAAAAATGTAAAATATGTATCAGATGATAGGATTAGTCCGGGTGGTTGTGTAGTTCAAACTTCAGCCGGAACTATTGATGCTCGAATTGCCAGACAAATTGAGCGCATTAAAATAGCTATGAGCGAAATAATGAATGATCCCGAATTAAAAATGCAAATATAGTTATGATAAATCCTGATTTACTTAGAGCAAAACTCAATGAAGCCGTAAAAAAAGTACAACCGTTAGAAATGACCGGTCGTCTTAATAAAGTTATTGGTATGGTGCTTGAAAGTGACGGACCTAAAGCTCCGATAGGGCAGGTATGCCACCTTCGAGATAAAGAGGGAAATATTATTACTAAATCTGAAATTGTCGGGTTCAAGGATAGCAATAAAATACTATCTATGGTATTAGGTAGCTTGCAAGATATTACTCCGGGCATGGAAATAGTTGCTACAGGAGAAACGTTGAAAGTGGGAGTTGGTGACCGCTATTTAGGCAGAGTCTTAGATGGACTTGGTGAGCCTATGGATGGTAAAGGCCATATCTTTACTTCAGAAAAAAGATCAATTTACGCGCTTCCGCCCAATCCTTTGCTTCGAAAGAGAATAGTTGAACCTATTTCTACCGGTATTAAAGCTATAGACGGCTTGCTCACTATGGGCAAAGGTCAAAGGTTAGGTATTTTTGCCGGTTCAGGTGTTGGTAAATCAACTTTGTTAGGCATGATAGCACGGCAAACATCGGCAGATATCAATGTAATTGCCCTAATTGGTGAGCGTGGTAGAGAGGTAAGGGAGTTTATTGAAAAAGATTTGGGTAAAGAAGGCCTAGAGCGATCAGTAGTGGTAGTTGCTACAAGTGACGCACCTCCTCTGGTAAGAGTAAAAGCGGCTTTAGTGGCTACAAGTATTGCGGAGTATTACAGAGATAAAGATTTAGATGTAATGCTAATGATGGATTCGGCTACAAGACTTGCCATGGCCCAACGAGAAGTGGGACTGACTATAGGTGAGCCGCCTACTACCAAAGGTTATACGCCTTCGGTATTTAGTTTGATGCAAAATACTATGGAAAGAGCAGGAACATCTGAGAAAGGATCAATCACTGCTCTATACACTGTTTTAGTAGAGGGGGATGACATGAACGAACCAATAGCGGATACCGCAAGAGGTATTTTAGATGGTCACATTGTACTTTCTCGGAAATTAGCATCTGCAGGGCATTACCCTGCTATTAGTGTACTTGAAAGTATAAGTCGTGTTAAAAATGATATATCTGATAAAGAGCATCTGCAAGCTGCTCAAAAGATACAGTCTATGCTTGCCACTTACACTGAAGCAGAAGATTTGATAAGTGTCGGGGCATATCAACGGGGCAGTAACCCGAGGATTGATAAATCCATACAAATGATTGATCAAATGAATAGCTTTTTGACTCAGGATGTTAATGAATCATATACATTGACCGATACGATTGTGGCGTTAAAAGCTTTGGCATCTAAATAAGTGTAAACTGACTTAACCAATTATTTTTGTATTGTGTAGATTTGAAATATCAAGACAATCTATGGACTTTGTTTTTTTAACAATTTAGTTTCTTTGCTGTGTGACCAGCTTTTTTTTAAGAGGCTGGATTAAAAATAATGAAAAGATATTATTAGAAGAGGCAGGGTCTTACCGTCGGTGGAGTTGTATAAGTAGATGCAAACGATAGTATGATAGATAATTTGTGACTCAAGATATAATTTTTATATTTCTATAAAATCAAATGGCTAAAAAATTCAAATTCAGATTGGATCCTCTTCTAAAATTGAAGAGCCACAAAGTTGAGCGTGCTAAAGAAATGCTCAGTGAAGTTAGCCATTTGCTTTATTTGAAAGAAGATGAGCATATAAAAAATCTTGCCTATTTAGATGATATGTTACGTACAGGCAAGCAGTCGGGCAATGTTTTACAGATGCAGGCCGTTGCATATCATAATTCATTTGTACGCTCACAAATAGAAAAATTACATAAAGAGATAGAAAAACTCAAAGAGATAGAAAATATACGCAGAATGCAGCTAAATAAAGCTATGCAGGAAGAAAAGGTGCTTACAAAGCTTAGAGAAAAAAAAGAACATAATCATGCTCAAGAAGTGCTAAAAGAAGACAATGCATTTATGGATGAAATATCAATACTTCGTGGCACAAGGCGAGATGGAGACCGGTAATGGAAATGAATATAAAAAAGGCCGCCATGATAATTATAGGCGTGAGTGTTTCTTTAACCATTTCGGTATTGGCTGTAATAGGGGTTTATACTTGGGATCCTACTATTATGGGTTTGCCTCCTCACCCGGTTGATACTACTAAAGTTGTCAATCTACCAGCACCTCCTAAGCCTGTAGAAAGTGTAAAGACTGTAGAGATTACAGAAAATCAGTTCAAACAGATGGAAGATGAACTTATAGCTAAAAATCGAGTCGTACACAGCAAAGATTCGCTTGCTAAGTCCAATAAAAAACTACAAGATTCTATTAAAAAGTTGCTGGAAATTAGTAAACATTACAATGATTCGATACAATCTGTACATAAATATTTAGATAGTACCAAATTAGCCAAATCAAGTTTGAATGATTCTTTGACTAAACTGGCTAAAAAAATAAAAAAAGATTCTATAAAAATATTGCTCAAACAAAATAAAATTGATAATCTTCAAGATTATTTGGTAGCAAAAGCAGATTCTTCTGAAACGGAAAATTTCAAAGTTTTTGCAAAAATGTATGATGCTACCAATCCGGCAGATGTTGCTAAAATTTTAGAACAAATAGACGAACGAGACGCTGCTATAATCCTCAAGCTAATGCAAAAGAAAAAAGCTGGCAAGGTTCTTGAATCTATGACTCCTGAGAGTGCTGCAGCAATATTGCTATTAGGCAGTGACAAATAATTAGGAATGTAGATTTATGTGCAAGGACGCACCATGAAAATCTCCACTGTAAATAACACCAGAAATAATATTAGTAAAACTTCTGAAGATCGATATGCTGAAGATGCCGCTATGGCTTTAGCCGGCATGGGGTCCGTTTTTAGTCAGGTGTTGAATAATATACAAACCGAAAAAGAAACAAATTTGAGCAAATCGGCTGATACTTCAGATAGAAATATAAGCAAAGACACCAATATGGCTGAAAAAGAACAGCCCAAAGAGGTGGATAATAAAAGCAAATCGGCTGATAATAACCCAAAAAAAACAGAAGAAACTGCTGAGAACTCTAAAGGTGTGAAGGCAAAAGACTCTTCTGAAAAAAAATCTGAATCAAAAGAAACATCAAAGACTGATTCAAAAGAAACATCAAAGACTGATTCAAAAGACATATCAAAGACTGAAGCACAAAAGAATGAAAAATCTGATTCCTTACAGGTTAAATCCAGCACTAATCTTAGTGTAAAGTCAGATTCGTTAACGACTACTCAGCAGGCCGTAGATAAAAGTATAATGCAAGATCAAATGGATTTTGTAAAAAAGTTTGAAAATACTAATATAAAAGTATCTGTCAAAAATGAAGCTTCAACGCTCATAAATGATATGCAGAATATGTTAATGGCTAATAGTAATGCGGCGAATATTGATAGTATGTCTGATAATGTGCTAAAAAGTGCAGGTATAAAAGATATGTTTGATGGCAAATCATTTGAACAGATAAAAGAAATCATGAATAATTCCGGCTCCGGCTTTTCTGATATGCAAGGATTCAATTTTGAATTTAACGGGCAAAAAGTATTAGAGAAAGCTAACAGCCTTAAATTAGATAAAGTTATAAGAACTCAGATAAAAGAGTTTGCATCCAAGCTTACTTCTTTGGTCAAAAATGTTCCCAATTCTACCAATGCAACTGCTAAGATGGTACTTCGTCCAGAATCTCTTGGCACTGTATTTGTAGATATTAACTCAACTGATGGGGTAGTGAAGTTGAAAATTAAAGCTCAATCGCGTGAAGTGATTGATAAGTTAGAAGCCCAAATAGCAGAGCTCAGGCAAAAACTCGAAAAGTCAGGTCTAATAGCTGATAATATTGAGTTTGCTCTCTACGAGGATGGAGAAAACGCTTTTAACAGCTTTGGTTATTCAAAAGAAAAACAGGACGAAATGGAAGCGCGAAAAGAATTCGTGCGCTCTTTTACCCAACTGCCAGCTGATGAGACTCAGGAAGAGCTTAAAATCAGCAACAGTAATGGTATAATAGAGCAGTACATTTAACCCTTTCAACATGGAGGTTGCAAATGACTCAGGGAGTAACCGGAACTACTTCAAGTGCATATAGCTCGCAGAGTAGTTCATCAGCTAACAGCGGTAGCGATGTTAGTAAAGATGAATTTTTGAAGCTACTCACGTATCAGCTTAAAGCACAAAACCCGTTGAAACCATACGACAACCAAGAGTTTGCCTCTCAGTTGGCGCAATTCTCTCAATTGGAGATGCTCACTGATATACGATCGATTATGGAAGAACAGTCGCAGGTAAATCTTTTGCTGACGCAAACGATGTCCAACACTGCTTTGCCTGGCATGATAGGAAAAAGCGCCAAGGCTTATACTGATGGTATATCCTTTGATGGTGAAAGTTCCGCACAGCTTGGCTATACATTGCCTTACTCAGCTTCATCCGGATCTATTTCAATATATAATGAAAACGGTAGCCTTATCAAAACTCTTGATTTGGACAGCACTATGCTGCGTACCGGAGACAATACTGTTGAATGGGACGGTACCGATTCTGATGGAAACATCGTAGATGAAGGTATGTATAGTTTTGAGGCAAATGTGGCAGATGGCGACGGTAAAAAAATATCGACCGAAACTTTTGTTAACGGAAAAATTGAAGCAGTTCGTTTTAAAACTGAAGGGACTGTGCTGGTAATTAATGGTATGGAAATACCTCTCGGAGATATATCAGCGGTTACTTCAAGCTAATTATTCTAAATGTAGGAGGCGTCGATGATGGATATTGAAGGCGTCAGATTGCCGTTTGTTCCGGCAGGCGGTGTTCGTTCTCTTAAAACTCCGCTGCAACAGGGAAAAGTTTCAGATGGAAAAAGTACAGATTTTTACGATATTTTTAGTAAAGAGCTGGAAAAGGTTAATTTCTCTTCGCATGCACAATCGCGTATGGTTAGTCGAGAAATTAACTTATCTCCGACTGAGATGGAACAACTGGAATCAGCAATCAATAAGTTAGCTGCTAAAGGCGGTAAAGATTCTTTAGTAATGATGCAGGACAAATCATTTATTGTCAATGTGCCATCCAAAACAATCGTTACCGTTTTTGACAGCTCTCAGATGCAAGAAAACGTTTTTACTAATATTGACTCGGCTGTAATAGCCTAAGAGCGAGCAGGACTTAGCCTAAGTGAAAGGCGAGATGCTCGAAAAGCTATGACTGACTGAATGGCTTTTTCGATATAAAAATCAACAAGGAGGTTGATATGGGCTTAATAAGATCGCTGTCTATTGGAGCGAGTTCCTTAAAAACCCAGCAAAAAGGATTTGATGTAATTTCGAATAACTTAGCAAATGCAAATACTGTAGCTTATAAGTCAAATTCTGCAAATTTTGCAGAAGAGTTTAATCAGGTTTATAGCTATGGCAGAGGACCGGGAGATACCGGAACTTCTGCCGCAGGTGGTGTAAATCCACTTCAGTATGGACTAGGTGTTAAGTTAAGCTCAATCCAGCAAAACATGGGACAAGGGGTTATAGAATCTACCAGTAGGCCATTAGATATGGCGCTTCAAGGTGGAGGCTTCTTTGTTTATAATCTTAATGGTCAAGATTTTTACTCTCGTGCAGGTGCTGTCACTCAAGATAAATTAGGAAATCTTGTAGATAGCGGTACAGGTGCATATCTCCAGGGGTATAATGTCTCTGTGGATGCAAATGGTAGAACTAATAAGACATCTGATGGTGCTAATATTTTGGATGCTTCCGTATCTAATTTGACAATTTCACCGGATGTAGTTTCAGCTCCTAAGCAGACAGAAATTGTTACTTTAAAAGGTAATTTAAACTCTGAAGCTGAAGAGGGCAATGTAAGAACTACCAGTATAGATATTTTAGATAATAATGGTGGTTCGCATAGCGTTAGTCTTTCTTTTACTAAAAGTGCCACTGAAAATCAATATGATGTAACTGCAAAGGTAGATGGAAGTGATATTGCTCTTGACTCATCTACGATTACCTTCAATGCTGATGGATCTCTAAGTACTCCATTGGAACTTAATATGACTGCTGCCGACTTAAATACTGCTGTTGGCGGTAATGTTTTTGACACCGGGACACCCAAAGATATAACTATTAAGCTTGCTGATACTAATAATTTATTGCAGGGGCTGACTCAATTTGCTCAGGCAGATTCTGCAACAGCTTCTACGCAGGATGGATATAAACCTGGCTCATTGCTGGGATTGAGTGTGCAGGCTGATGGCAGGATAGTGGGTAGTTTCTCGAACGGACAGGCAGAAGTGCTTGGTCAGGTAGTGGTAGCAAAGTTTACTAACGAAGACGGCTTAGTAAGAACCGGTAATAACTTTTACCAACCTTCATCAAATAGTGGTATGCCTGTAATCGGGACTGCTACTGAAACATTTTCATCTACAATGGTAGCTGGTCAATCATTAGAGCAGTCCAATGTAGATATGACAGAAGAATTTACAGATATGATCTCTACTCAACGTGCATTTGAGGCAGCATCGCGTACTATTTCGGTAAGTGATCAGCTACTGCAGGAAATCAATCAGCTAAAAAGATAATGGCTAATGTTTTTTGAGTGAGTAGTCGATATAATATAAAAGTGTCAATCATCTAGGCAGGTGACAGACAGTCAGGGCAATATGTCCCTGATCCTCCATAATTCGGGTGGTAGCAATACTGCCCGTTTTTTTATACTGATTATATATTTTTTGAACTGTGCTACCCTGTTTTTAGAATAACTTGCCATATACTAACCCATCCATCAAATAAATCAATTTTCTTTCTATATCTTTTCTTAGATACAAATAATAAGTATATTTGCTAATATGTTTGATTCACTCTATTAGAATAGATAAATGCCAAAAGAAAATATATTCCTATTAGATAAATCCAATCAGAGCTTCTTTGATTGGGCGACATTTTTTATTACTACTTCGTTGATTATATACGGTCTGATTTGCATTTATTCAGCTACTTACGATTCGTCAATGAGTAGCTTTTTTGATAAGCAACTTATTTATGCCGGTCTGGGATTTGTAGTAATGCTTGCTATAGCTTTTTTACCTGAAACATGGCTAAAGTCATCTTCGTATATTATATTTGGCTTGGCTATTATTCTGTTAGCATCATTGCCGTTTATTGGGTATGCGAGTCATGGTACAAAAGGATGGATTCGACTTGCGGGGTTCTCTTTGCAGCCTTCGGAGATTGCAAAGTTTGGTCTGGTACTGGTGCTCGCGAAGCACCTTTCTCTCAAAGGTACTGATATCCAGTCTTTTAGGGATTTAGGGATTACGTTTTTACTTATGCTGATACCGGTCGGGATGATTATGGCACAACCTGATTTTGGTTCTGCTACGGTATTAGTGGTGTTGTTTGTAGGAGTAGTCTTTTGGGGTGGATTTGATGCGTTTATTCTTTATACACTGTTTTGCATACCGTTTATTATGATTATGTCTTGGATTTCTCCAATGACATATTATATCGGAACAAGCATCATATCTGCAGGAATTCTCTTTTTTAGGAGAAAGTTTTATTGGACCATACTTGCTATTGCTTTTTTCTTTGCGATTGGCTTTTATGGACAACATTTTTATAAAGTGCTTGAGCCACACCAGCAAAAAAGGATAGATACTTTTATCCAACCCGATGCTGACCCGCGAGGTTCTGGCTATAATGTTTTGCAGTCTATTCTTGCGGTAGGTAGTGGCGGACTGACAGGTAAAGGATATTTACAGGGAACTCAAACTCAGCTGCGATATATTCCTATGCAATGGACGGATTTTATTTTTTCTGTGCCAAATGAGGAGTTTGGCTTTATAGGTGGATCTTTGGCTATATTACTTTACGTAGCTCTAATATTAAGGGCGATTAAAATAGCTTATGACACTGACAGTAAATTCTACTCTATAGCCTCAATAGGGGTCGCTACTGTGCTTTTTTACCATATTACTATCAATATAGGCATGGCAATCGGAATTATGCCTGTGATGGGGATACCTCTGCCTTTTATGAGTCAGGGAGGCACTGCTTTAATTATAAATATGGCGATGGTAGGCTTACTGCTCAATGCTAATAGGCATTATAGAATGAAGAGATCATATTAAACTATGTTTTTTTGATAGTCAATGGGTGACTTTTCTCATACAAGTAAAGATAAACTATAAGAAGATAATAATATGAAACTGGTTATTTCTCTTGGTGATCCGAATGGAATAGGGATAGAAATATTCATAAAAGCAGTGAAAGAGTTAAGTCAGGACTACTTAAATCGGATAGATTTTTTTCTTGCAGGTAATTTGACTACGATTTCAAATTATATTTATAAAATGGGATATCTTGTAAAGTTTGATAAAGAAGGCTTTTATATTAATGACAATTATATTCGAGTTATTAATGTGGGAGTAGATTCCCCTATAGAATTTAGCAAAATTACTCTATCTGCGGGCAAGCTCTCTGCCGCTGCTGTTGAATATGCTTTGCAGGAAACTATCAATAAAACTTTTGATGCAATGCTAACCTTGCCGGTTTCTAAAGAAAGCTTGTATAAGGCAGGATGGAAATACCCCGGACATACTGAGATGTTGGCTGCAGGATGCAATGTTGAAAATCCACTTATGATTTTGTGTACAAGAAAGATGAGAGTAGCACTGGCTACCGTTCATATTCCTATTACTAAAGTACCTGAATCTATCAGTATCGATAGTTTATTGGAGCTTGCTACAATATTCAATTATTCTTTGGTTCATGATTATGGTATAGATAATCCTAAAATTGCTTTGCTGGGGCTTAATCCTCATGCTGGTGAAAACGGAAATATAGGCACTGAAGAAATAGATATAATAGAGCCTGCTATCAAAAAGCTGAATGAAAAGGGGATATTGGCAGAAGGTGCTTTTCCGGCTGACGGTTTTTTTGCACATGGTGCCTATCATAATTATGACGGCATACTCGCTATGTACCATGACCAAGGGCTTATTCCTTTAAAGATGTCAGCGAATGGTGCAGGAGTAAATGTTACTGCAGGACTACCAATAGTAAGGACTTCGCCGGACCACGGCACAGCTTTTGCCATTGCGGGAAAAGATATAGCTGACCACAGAAGCACTTTAGAAGCTATAGAAATGGCTTATGATTTTGTTCAAAACAGAAAAAGGATCTTTGAATAATGGCTAAAGATAAATTCCCTGTTACACCTGCGATAAGGTTATTGAAACAAAAAAAAGCTGACTACACTCCCTTTCAATACGAATACGAGGGAAAAGGCGGCACTGCTCAAACAGCATCAGAGCTCTCAGTAGAAGAACATTCTGTTATAAAAACATTAGTAATTGATGGCGGTGAAAAAGATCCTTTTATCACATTAATGCACGGTGATAAAGAAGTTTCGATGAAAAATCTTGCCCGCGAACTTGAGATTAAAACAGCTCAGCCTGCAAGCATCGATATGGCTTCAAAAGCAACAGGTTATCAATTTGGCGGTACAAGTCCTTTCGGAACAAAAAAGCAGCTTAGAATCACTGCTGAAAAGACAATCTTCGATTTAGATTATATCTACATAAACGGCGGAAAGCAAGGCTTCATTCTAAAAATTAAACCCCAGGTTTTAAAAGACATCTTTGATATTACAGAAGTTGAAGTTGCGATATAAAAAAGGGTTATCTTCATAAGACAACCCTTTTATAATGTAATATGATTCTTATTTGCCTAAGGCGTGCTTTAAAGATAGGTAGCCAACTGTACCAAATCCCATTAAAAACATGAACTGGAATGGAATGGCTGCAATTTCAAGGTAATATGCAGAAATGCCTATCCCCATTACAAAATATGCTGCGAGTAATAGCTCAACTATTATTGTAGTGCTGATTTTATTCTCACCATATTTCTTCTTGTTCCATTTGTCAGTCTTTTTAATAATCCCACCTTTAGGCGTACGTGCAAAACCGGATTTCTTACCGACTAAAGCTTCTAAAACAGCTCTGGTGTTATTCACAGCCAGCCCCATGCTACCCGCAAGGAAAACAGGAAATAGCAGTAATCTTCTTTGCCAATCTAAGTGAATTGCCTTTTGGGCAAAAGTATAGAAAAGAAAAGTAGATATAGAAGCAAGCACAAAGATAGACATCAGTGAGTAAAACTCATCAAATCCGCCGATATGATTTTTTATTAGCACAATCGGTACATTCAATAGAGCAACTAAAATGATGAAAGGAAAAACTATATTGCTTGTCAGATGGACGAAGCATTCGAATTTCATTTTTAAAGACATTTTTGACTTAAAGACAGCTGGTAAAGTTTTTTTAGCTGTTTCTACTGCACCCTTAGTCCATCTAAACTGCTGAGTTTTCAGAGCGTTGATGTCTGCAGGTAGCTCTGCAGGAGAAGTAACGTTATTCATAAAAACAAATTTCCAGCCATTGAGCTGAGCTCGATAGCTAAGATCCAAATCTTCAGTCAAAGTGTCAGCATGCCAATTCCCGGCATCAATTATGCAGGATTTTCTCCAAATTCCGGCAGTGCCATTGAAATTGATAAAGAAACCCGCTTTATGGCGAACTTGCTGTTCGATCACAAAGTGACCGTCCAAAGCTAACGCCTGAGCACGAGTTAAATAAGAATAATCTTCGTTGAGATGTTCCCAACGAGTTTGCACCATACCAATGTTATCTTCGGTAAATTGCGGAATGGTTTTTTCTAAAAAGTCCGGTTTAGGTACAAAATCAGCATCAAAAATCGCAACAAACTCTCCTTTCGCAACTTCTAATCCTTCTTTCAGAGCACCGGCCTTAAAACCACCTCTGTCTGTCCTGTGTAAATACTTAATATCAAAACCACGATTTTGATATTCTTTTACTATTTTTTGACAAAGCTCCTGAGTTTCGTCAGTGGAGTCATCCAAAACCTGCACCTCAAGTCTATCCTTAGGATACTTGATGTCACACACTGAGCGGATAAGTCTTTCAGCTACATACATCTCATTGAAGAGAGGTAGCTGTATGGTAACTATAGGTGCGTTACCTTCGTTAAACTTCAAGTCTTCTACTGCGTTTCCACCTGATTTCTTGTAATAGTACAGAAGTACTAATCCGTGAATACCAAAGGTAAAAAGCACAGACAAAGCCAAAAAGTACGTAATCAATACATAAAGTTCCATAGGCTGAGATCATCTCACCCTTAATTAACAAACAACCCCTTGAAAAAAAAACTGCTACCAGCCCGAAACAATCGCGAATATAATTTCCTCGGATAATTCTATGATTATCTCTCCGATAGCTTCATCGCGACTATCAGGGACTTGGTTTACATCAAAAAATCGATCCTTACTAAAGCTTTTTTCTAATAGAATCTTGTTATTGATTTTATCAGTAAAAACTGCTTTGCAAGAAACGACAACCTTTCTGTCTTGCTCAATTTCGCTGGCAGAAACAGAAGTAGTCCTTTCGTTGATGGAAGTAATAGTAACTTCTAATCTGGAATCACCGCCAACATCTACAATATTGAGCGAATTATCAGATCTTATTTCATCAACTATTTTATTACTTAAATCAGTAATATACGTTGGATTACCGTAATTGCTATTATCAATAACCGGAGCAATGTATACGGTTTTTAAATGTTCCGGAACCGAACCTCCTTTGAAGGAATACGAACAACCGAACGAGAACAAAAATAATGATAATATTATAGCTTTTATCATAAAAAATTTGCTCTAAACTGGTTGTATTGTTTTTCCATTCCAATAGATGAGAAAGGACCGTGCCCGGGTAGGACTTTAAAGTCATCTTCCATGTTCATCAGTTTGGTTTTAATAGATTCCATCAGAGTGTTCATGTCTCCACCCGGTAAATCACATCTGCCGACAGATTCTCTAAATAAAGTATCGCCGGAAAAAATAATTCTACTTTCTTTACTAACGAAGCAGACGCTACCTTCGGTGTGTCCCGGAGTATGCACTACTTCTAATACAATATTTCCAATTGCAATAGTCGTGCCATCAGTTAAATATTCAAAATCATTAACACCTTCTATATCCGGCATTGTAATAATTGTATGCTGATTTGGATTTTCTAGTCGATAAGCATCTGCCTTGTGAATATAAACAGTTGCATCTGTTTCTGCTTTTAGCTCAGCACAGTTACCAATATGATCAAAATGCGAATGAGTCAATAAAATATATTTTAAATCAAGGCTTTCTCTATGGATTTCATCCATAAATATATTTTTACTATCCAACGGTACATCTATGGCTGCTGCAATTTTTGTTTCTTCGCAGTATGCTATAAAAGCATTATTCATCAGTGGACCGGCTTCTATTTGAACTATTTTCATATCTCATTATATAATGTGTTACACTGCAACAAGCAAATATAAAACAGTTATTTGAAAAATTAAAGAAGAAGCTTCAACTAATATAAGATAATATTTGCTGATAAAACAGTAATATTAGCTAAGTCTTTATTTGTCAATAGATATAAAGAATAAAAAAATCAATTGATTCAAGTACTTATTTGCTTATCTATGGAAAATATCATTTCCTTAGTTCCGTATTTATAAGAATTGTTACCTTTAATTATCTTAAGGATGAAAATAATGACTACTTATATATTGTCAGCAAAAAGAACACCAATTGGTGCATTTATGGGTTCTCTATCTGCTCTATCTGCTCCTGAACTTGGAGCAAAAGCAATCGAAGCCGCTATGGCTCAAGCAGGAGTTGATAAGTCACAGGTCAGCGAAGTAATCATGGGGAATGTACTGACAGCAGGAGTTGGGCAGGCTCCGGCGAGGCAGGCTGCAGTTTATGCAGGTTTGCCTTATCATGTGCCATGTATGACCATAAATAAAGTATGTGGTAGTGGCTTAAAAGCGGTTATGCTTGCTGATCAGTCTATTAGATTAGGTGAGTCTGATGTTGTCGTTGCCGGAGGGCAAGAGTCAATGTCTAATGCCCCGTATATTCTTCCGAAAGCACGAACAGGATACCGAATGGGTAATGGCGAGCTTGTAGATTCTATGGTGAATGATGGCTTGTGGGATGTGTATAATAAGTTTCACATGGGGATAGCAGGCGAACTATGTGCAGCAGAGTGCAATATTACCCGTAAGGATCAGGATGATTTTGCAATAAGTAGCTACAAACGTGCAATCAAAGCACAGGAAACCGGATTGTTTGAAGATGAAATAGTGCCTATAGATATAGCAACAAGAAAAGGTAGTATCACAGTAGATTCAGATGAAGAGCCTTCAAAAGTTAACTTTGAGAAACTTCCTAATCTAAAACCCGTATTTAAGAAAGATGGGACTGTAACAGCAGCCAATGCTTCTTCAGTAGATGATGGTGCTTCAGCTTTGGTACTTGCTTCTGATAGTTTTGTAAGTAAAAATAACAAAAAACCAATAGCAAAGATTATAGCCTATGCTACTCACGCACAAGAACCGGAATGGTTTACCACTGCTCCTGTAGAAGCGATGAAAAAGGCAAGTGCGAAAGCCGGCATAGCCATAGAAGACATAGATTTATTTGAAATAAATGAGGCATTTGCTTCTGTTTCTATTATAGGAGCAAGAAAGCTAAATATTCCTTTTGAAAAAATCAATGTCAATGGTGGAGCTATTTCTCTTGGCCATCCTATTGGAGCCTCAGGAGCCAGAGTCTTGACTACTTTGATTTACGCTTTAAAGCAAAGAAATAAGAAATATGGTATGGCATCTTTGTGCATCGGAGGTGGAGAAGCAGTAGCTTTATTAATTGAAAATATTGACTGATTACTTAATATAGATTGGGATTTGATACAATGATTTTAACAAACACAAACGATTATACCGCTCAGGAAATTTCGGAGTATTTAGGCATAGTCAGAGGCAGTACAGTTCGCGCTAGAAATATCGGCAGTGATTTTATGGCAGGACTTAAAAATGTGGTAGGAGGTGAAATATCAAACTACACCAAACTGCTTGCTGACGCAAGGGAGCAAGCTATGGAGCGGATGGTAGAAGATGCAGAAAGGTTGGGTGCGGACGCTATCTTAAATGTAAGATTTACTACTTCTGCAGTAATGCAGGGAGCTGCTGAAATTTTAGCTTATGGAACTGCTGTTAAACTGAAAAAGTAGGAAATAATGTCACTTTTACCTGTACTTGTGATTTTAGGCTATATAGCCTTTGGAGCAATCACTTTAGGAATAATAATTTATCTTATTGTTAAGAGAATCAGAGCTAAATCGGAAGAGACATTTGAAGATAGACGAAGTTAGAGGAAAAAGGGCGGAGACGATTCGCCCTTTTATACATTAATCTAAAAATGTCATTTGAAAAGATAAAATATCTCTAAAGTCATAGCATAGCAAGGGGTTGAAACCCCTTGTTCAATAAGCAATTACGTAATATTTTCTTGCAGAGGAAGCAAGCATGCTCATTGGTTCTACGATCATTTACAGCACCATGATTGCACCTAATGACAAATCCAGGTTTATACTAGGTCAAAATTAACATCTAAGCCCATGGCTTCTTCTAATAGCATCTTCCTTCTACCGGCACCCCACAACTCAATATCCGGTAATATTTTATCTTTATGCGCAAACAGGGAGATATTGATTTTACCATTTTCGAGTTTTGCTTCTACATCTTTTACTATTTGCAATTGCCTTCTATCTATACCCTCGGCAATTCTTAAGATGCCACTAAGTGTTCTGACGGTAGCTTGCTTTTCGGGCGTAAGGCTTGCAAAGCCTGTGTGTTTGCGTTTAGGATGACTTTTCCTGTGATAGCGAGCAATATTTGCGATTAACTCAGCTTCTGCATTAGTAAAGCCCGGCATCATACAGTTTTGAAGAATGTAGTAACTATGCTTGTGGTGACCGTCATGTGAAATATGGTAACCAACATCATGGAGCATAGCCGCAGCTTCCAGTAGCTCTCTATCTTTAGAGTGCAGTCCGTGATAACTCTTTAAATCGTCAAATATTTTTAATGCGGTGGCTCTCACATGCTCAGCATGCACTTGGTCTATTCGGAAGTGTGAGCAAAGATTTTTAATAGTTTCATATCGTAGGTGAGTTAAATGCCCAAAGCTATCATTATTGATTTTTTTACTGTGTTTGTCAAATACTATGCCTTCGCGAAGAGCATAAGCAGAAATAATAATTTTTTCAATATTTAGTTCTTCAATTATTTGCTCTAATATTAAAGCACCACCAAGGATAATATCTGCTCTTTTTGCTTCCATACCCGGGAGGTGCATACGGTTTTTGCTGTTTTTTGCTTTGATGATATTTTGAATAACTTTTAGAATATCTGCAGTTTTTATAGAAATTCCATTTAGAATTTCAGGTACAGGTTCGTTATTGTCAGCAAGAGCCATCGCGGCGAGAGTTTGTATAGTACCCGATGTGCCTATTACTTTATTGAAGCCGGTTTGCTTTATCATTTTAAGTTTGGTAGACCAAACGCCTCTAATATATTTTCTGCAGGCTTCTATTTGGTTAGGGGTGGTATCTCCATCAGGGAAGAAAGCTTTTGTCATTCTAATTGCACCGAGTTTTTGGCTATTTGCAAAAAGCATTTCTCCTTTCAGGCCTACTACAGTTTCAGTGCTGCCCCCTCCAATATCAATCATGAGTGCTTTAGTATCGTAAATAGGCAGAGCGTGCAACGCACCAATATAAATTAATCTGGCTTCTTCCAAGCCAGAAATAACTTCTACTTCAATTCCGGCTTCACTTTTAACTTTCTCTAAAAATTCATCTTTATTTATTGCTTCTCTGGTTGCGCTGGTAGCAACTGCAAAAACGTCTGCTCCAATAGATTTAGCTAACTCAGTAAAGTTTTTTAGAGTGTTTACTCCGCGCCTAATTGCATCAGGTTGGAGGTATTTCATATCGCCGCCACTGGAGCCTAATCTGACCATTTCTTTATCACGGCTTTTAATGCTAAGCATCCCTTTATTATCTACAGTGGCTATCACCATGTGAAATGAGTTAGTCCCCATATCAATAGCGGCAATAAGTTGACTTTTGTTTACCATAATAAATCCTTATTTATTCTTTTTACCCGCATCACCTTTCATCACTACTACGTCATCCTTTTTATAGATAACACTAGGTTCGGTATGTTGCTTTTGCTGAGAGGCCGACTGATGGGAAGAGCCTGTAGATTGTTGTTGAAAAGGCATAAAGAGGCTTTTTACTTTCTTTATTATCCAGCCGATAGCAAGGAAAATAACCAAAAAGATACCAAGCAATATCATCAGAAACTTTATCATCTTACTTCATCCTAAGGTGTCATTTATCAGAAAAGAATTATAATATAATGGTTTCTTCTATAATACGAGCACATTCCGTATAAGTTATCGGACGAGCTGCAACTTCGCTAAGTGTGGTGCTATGATCTGAAATATATTTTCTTAGGACTTCTCTTTTGTTTTCGCTCTTTACATTTGCTATATCAGCTAACTTTTCGTGTCCTGCACCTATGAGTATCGAGCCATGCTGAAGCAGAGTGCCTCCAAATAGTCTCTGAGCTGAACCTACTAATTTCTTACCATCTTTCATTATTTCATATCTTGCTGAGCTTGCAAAGCACGAAACAGAAACTGATTCGCGCGAGTAAAAATCCTTGAAATCAGGTTGCGACTTTTGGAAGTCTAAATCAGCTCCAAGTTTACTGAAACTATCCACAAATAGTGTATGAATTTCTCTATAAACATCTTGCACAGTCATGCCATAAGGTAGTGGCATTATGACGGAATAAGTAATTTCATTAGCATGCAGCACTGCTCTGCCACCCGTAGGTCTACGAACTATGTCAAAGCCAAGTTTCTCACACTTTGCACTGTCGATTTCATCTTCTTTTTGATTCGCTCCCAAACTGAGGCACCAAGGAGTCCAACCATAAAGACGGAATATGGGTTTTTTGGTGCCGGCTTCGACGGCTTTTGTATACTGAACATCAAAATCCATATTGAACTTGCCGGTATTATAGCTATGATCTACAAATTCAAATTCGTTTTGGATAACTTTTTCTGCAAACTTACCGGATTTAATTATCATTGATATTGCCTATTTATCTTGTTTAAAATGTTAGCCATCGCTAGTTTTACATCTTTATATTGGATAGATTTAATTCCGTAATCTCCCTTTTCTGCCCTTACTATTTCTTTAGTAGAGCAAGCTGCAAAGAACTTGGCATAGAAGTCGTCTAAACCGCTGTAAAGCCCTAACAAAGGAATATTAAATGCAGCGGCTACATGTACCATTGCCGTGTCAGGAGAAATAAGAAGTTTTGATTTTGCAATCAGTGAAATAGCATCGTTTAAACTTCTGGATTTGAAATTGTGTATGTCAGGGCACTGTGCCAGAAGCTGAGTTGCTTTTTCCTTTTCGGGTGGTGCATAAGATAATACAGTTTGTTTCTGTAAATCGGGGAATTCTCGAAATAGCTTAATCCAGTTTTCTGTATCCCACATTTTGTGCTCCATGCTTGCAGAAAGGTTAAGTACGTAAAAATAAGATAAAGCTTTATCTTTTAAATATTGATTTACGTATTCTATTGAGTTTGTTTCCTGATATAAATCCGGAGTGGGGATATTGGTTGGTATTTCCATATCCAATTCTTTAAAAGGGATAAAGGCTCTTTGAGTAAAATGAAGAGTTGCATTCTCCTTTTCAGAAGGCAAACTAATATCAAAAATCTTAGTTCCCGGCTGATTTAAACCAATTTTTGTAGTAGCTCGAGCCAATCTGGCAAAAATAGTACTCTCAGACGATTTATGATCTTTGGGATCTATATAATAATCATATTTGTTCTGTCGAAGCTTTAATATGATATAGAATAGCTTTAACGGGGTTTTTTCGTAGATGATAATATTGTTAATATTCGGATTGTTTGATAGTGCATAATAGTTATGCCTACCGGCAAGAATATCAATTTTTGCATCGGGGAACTTCTGCTTTAGAGCTTTGATAGCGGGTGTTAGAAGTATCATATCTCCAATTCTGCCAAGCTGAACTAATATTATTTTCATCGTATGAGTATCCTTTAAACAAAGATGGAACGACAAATCTGCCGTCCCAACTAATTACTTTTATTCAAAACAATCAATTATTGAACTCTTATTTTATCGCCAATTTGCATTCTTGTTGGGTTAAGATTCTTATTCATCTTTTGGAGATGACGTACCGAAACGCCATATTTTCTTGCAATTTTTGCTAAGGTATCATATTTTCTTACTGAATAATATACAGGAGTACTGTTAGATTTAGTACTGCCTTTGTAAGAATCGTCAGGATAGATTTTTAATTTGGAACCGGAATAAATAGTATTACCTGATACTTTGTCGGGGTTCCACTGTCTTATCTGTGATTTATTAACACCATATCTTTGAGCTATAAGACCTAAAGATTGACCGCGACGAACTTTATGCACAATCATCTTTGGTTTAGCAGCACTTGCTTTAGATTTAGAAGAGGCATTAGCCATGTCTTCTGCATTTGTTCTGATTTTCAAAATCTGATTAGGATAGATATGATTGTTTCTAATTCTATTATCTGAAGTGATAACCTCCACTGAAACATCATATAACTTACTTATAGAATATAGACTTTCTCCACCTTTCACAGTATGCTTGACGACAACAGGTTGAGCTATTTGCTCTACTTCAGTAGTTGTATTATCATCATCTGATTCTTCTTCTATATTTTCATCATCAGCATTAGTGTCATCATTAGAAGCTAATTCATCGTTGTCAGATTCATCTAAATCTTCATCTATTTCTTCGTTTTCATCAGCACCCGCAGAAGCCAGTTCCTCTTCCTGAGCTTTTTTTGCCTCTAATGCTTTCTGTTGTTCTTTTTTGCGTTTCACTGCTGCCAAGTCAACTTCATCAGCTTTTTTGGCTTTGCTACGTTTTGGAGGAGCTTTAGCGATTACTAATTTTTGTCCGGGGTGTATTTTGTCATTACTGTAAGAAATGTTATTAAAGTTCCTTAAAGCAGTTATTCTGATACCGTGTTTTCTGGCTATAGAAGAAAGAGTTTCGCCTCTTTTAACATAGTGATAAATGTCAATACCTTCGCCACCAACACCTGATGCAGCGGCAAGTTCATCCATGTCCACTTCTAAGTTAAGTGGTATTTTGATGCTTGAGTTACGTTGTAATCTAGCTCTGGGCTCAATATTATTAAGTTCCGCTATGTCATATCTTGATACTTTATATTTCCTGGCCAGCGAGCGAAGAGATTCTCTTCGCTGTACAATATGCTCAAACCAAGGCTGTTTATCTTGAATAGTTAAAGAGTCAAAGTTTACTGCAAACTGAGCGTACGAATTAGCAGGAATTTTTAAGTTGTACTCAGGTAAATCAGGAGGAGTAGTAGCTTTAATCAGTTCAGGATTAAGCTCTTTAAGCTCTTCCACAGAAATATTTGCACACTTTGCAAGAGCCGCCATATTTATTGGTTCATGCAATTTGAAAACGTCGTATGTATACTCTTCCTGAAACTCAACAGAATCAAGATTGAAGCCATATGCTTCAGGGTTCATAGCAATCATTGATGTAGCAATGTACCAAGGGACGTAGTATTTTGTTTCTTTTGGAAGGTACTTAGTTAATTCCCAAAAATCAGGATTAGATATCCTTGATCGTCTAATCGCTCTGCTAACGCAACCCTGACCGCAATTATAAGCAGCAAATGCAAGATGCCAATTACCAAACCTTACATAGAGATCTTTTAGATGACGCATTGCTGCACGAGTAGCTTTTTCAGGATCTCTGCGTTCGTCTACCCAATAAGAATCATCTGCGTCATTTAGTCCGTACATTTCGCCTGTAGCTCTCATAAATTGCCAAAGTCCAACAGCTTTAGCTCTGGAAACAGCATCAGGCCTGAGAGCCGATTCGGTAATAGACAAATACGCGATTTCTTTAGGAACACCTTCTTCTTCAGCAATACGCAGAATAAGAGGCAAATATTTAGAAGATCTGGAAAGAATTTTATAAAACAGTTTTACACCTCTTTTGGGATTTGTCCAAAAAGCGATGTTGCGTTTTACATAGTCATTCATTGGCATTGGTACTTCCAATGAATCAGGCGGTGGGACAAAACCCGGCGTGCTTTTAGGTTCTACACCTGCTTGAGCCTGAAATTTGTCAATATCAATGATTTCATAAGTATCTATTTCTTGGAAAAGCTTTTCTCTGATAATGAAAATGTTTGACGCATCGTCCAAATCATCAAGATCATCAACAAAGTTTTCGTAATCTTCAATAATTAGCTGAGCTAAGTCAGTAAAGTTTTCATTTTTTTCGATATTAGGATATGAAGCAATTATATTTAAATCTTCAATAGCCTGATTAAAGTATTTTGCTGCGGAAGTAGTGTCGCCTCGTTCGATTAGAATAAGTGCTTTAAGGTATTTTTGTCTAGACTTTTCTAAAGTTTGAAGTACAAAAGCATCCTCAATAACTTCGCCATCGCCTTCTTCATCAAGCTCCGCATATTCGTCCTGAAAAAGGGACTTGTCTGTGTGATTAGCTACTTGCTGAGTCTGAGAAAACAAATGAGTAGGCAATGCAAATGATAGCATTACGATAAAAAATAAATGTATCGTTATCTTTGATAAAGTAGAATTTGCTCGCATAAATTGCTCCGCGATTTTAAAGATGTTTGTGGAACTTAATCAATATACCTTATTAGAGTTAGATAGACAAATAGAATTTACTTTTTTTGTATCAATTATCGAGCCACACCTTTGCCTATTATTGGAGAATGTATGTTTAAATAATATTGGACTATGCAACATTATATAAAGAACTTAGGTGCTAAGAAACTTTTCTATTTCCTCATTTTCCCGATAATAAATAACAAAGTAAAAATAATTGTCTGAATAATAATTATCACAGCACCGGAAGGTAAATCCGTAATAACGGAAATAAGCAATCCTACGATAACACTGATTAAACCTATCGAAACTGCTCTGATTGTTAAACAATAAAAAGAGTCGCTTATTAATTTGGCTGCTGCCGGAGGCAACACCAAAAAAGCAGTCACAAGGACTATCCCTACAATTTTTACTGACACTACGACTGTAAGAGCAATCAGTAAAGTCAGGATATAATCATCTCTGTCTGTATTGATTCCGTCTGCAGCTGCCAAATCTTTATCAAAAGTAGCATAAGCCCAGTTATTCCAGTGCTTAGATGCCATTATAATAGAGATGAGCAAGACCGCAAATCCAAAAATCAAATCAGTATAGTTAGTTGTAATAATAGATCCAAACAGATAAGAAAAAGCATCCGCACTATAATTTGCTTTTAAAGCTATAAAGATAGTGCCAAGAGCAAAGGCAAACGAAAACACTACGCCTATGCCTGTGTCTGCTGATAATTGGGTGTTATTAGAGAGGTAATTAATTAGCAGAGCAACTGCTAAAGTGAATGGGAAAGCAATATAAATTGGCTCAACTCCAAGGAGCAGACCAAGTGCAATACCACCAAAAGCGGAATGTGCAAGTCCACTTCCTAAAAAGCTCATTTTTCTTTGTACGACAAAGCTACCAAAAAAGCTTCCCAAGAATGCTATAATAAGTCCCCCTGCAAACGCCCTCAGCATGAAGGGCATCGCCAATATATCAAGCATTTTCTCTTAGTCCGAATTCTACATTGTGTTTGTGCCCCGGATGCGAAAAGGCTAGTTGCAGATTCGCATTGTCAAAGGCTTCTTTTGCTGCACCATAATATACTTTTTTTTTGTTTAATAACAATACATTATTTGCATGGTAGTAAGCTGATGACCAATCATGAGTTACCATGACTACAGTAGCGGAATTTTCTGACTTATATTCTTCTATGATATGATTAAGAGAATGCTCGCATACCATATCTATACCGGTAGCAGGCTCATCTAATAATAGTATTTTTGGTTTTTTGACTAAGGCTCTTGCTAAATATACTTTTTGTAACTCGCCGCCTGACATCTCAGAGAGCTGCTTGTCTGCAAGATTCTCAGCACCTATCACCTTTAATGCCTCTATTGCTATATCTTTTACCTCGTTACTTATTCGTCCCGGCCAGCTTTTTTTATAACCACTGGCAACCAGCTCTAAAGCTTTAGCGGGGAAATTTCTGTCCAGAGTTTTTATTTGAGGAACATAACCAATTACCTGACTTCTATCTTTGCTATTGCTTATACCCTCTATAGATATTTTGCCAGTCGAGCATTTGATTAGGCCGGTTATTGCTTTTAGAAGACTAGACTTACCTGAGCCGTTGGGGCCAACTATCGCAATGAACTTATCTTTTTCGAATGAGACATTTAGATTATCTACAGCTACTTTTTCGCCATAGTTAATAGTCAAGTTTTCAATGGTTATAGCGTAGTCCATTATAGAGCCACTTTTAGAATATTTACATTGTACAAAATCAAATCTGTATATCTTATTTTGTCTTTTACGCCACCAACGGGGTCTAATACATATAGAGCAACATTTGCAGCTTCTGCGAGAGTTTCAGCCGGAGCATTAGGCAACTGTGGTTCAGAGAATATTGCCTGAGCGTTGGAATCAATTATTCTCTCTGCCATTATTTTTATGTGATTAGCAGTAGCTTCTTTGCCTGGGGTTTCTTCCAGACTGCCACCATATATCAACTTGTAATCACGAAGCAAATAAAGAATGGAAGGATGAAACAGAAAAACAGTTTTGCCTTTATGAGAAGCTAACGCTTGAGTTATTTGCTTATCCAGTAGTTCTAAACGTTTGGTAAACCTATCTGCATTTGCAGCAAAGTAAGCTGCATTGTCAGGGTCCAATTTGCTTAAAGTATCTACTAAAGACGGCAAAATAGAAGCTACTGTTTTAGGACTCATCCAAAAGTGAGGATCCGGGACTAATGAGTCTGCCTGTGTTAGATGCTCGTGTTCATGGCTTTCATTGTTGTGAACGTGATTAGATTCATGATTGCCATGATTATCTAAGCTGTCATTATCATCATTGTGGGTGACGTGTGTATGTGGTTGGAAAAAATTTATATTTTCTTCAGGAACGAAATCAAATAATGCAATTTTGTTTTTATCTTCTAATTTCAACATCCATGAGTCTAGCATATCATTAGTATAAAATATTGCATCTGCTACTTCTACTTTCATCAAATCAGAAGGTTTTGGAGTATATGTATGAGGAGAAGCTCCCGGAGGAACTAATCTATATAAGTCTGCTTTGTTGCCTACTATCTCTGACAAAATAGAGTAGATAGGGTGAGAGCTGGTAACAAATAATTTCTTTGAAGAGGTCTCGCCACAACTTATAGTCAAGAGCACCAGCACTAATAAAAAAGATAGTCTTCTCATAGGTTCTTTCAATAAATAAAACAATGTATAAAAGAATAAGCAAGGGGACAAATATTTTATCACGATGTACACTTTATCTTCGTAAAAGTAAACAAAACAAGATAGTGCTGTAAATACGGCAAAAAGCTATAAAAATTGTGTTGATTCCGAATTTGTCATAAGATGTCATAAGGTGCTGTAAATGACCGTATAATCAAGGAGCATGCTTACTTCCTTTGTAAGAAAATATTACGCAATTACTTATTAAACAAAGGGTTTAACCCCTTGTTATTTAATGATTTTAGAGTTTTTATTCTTTTCAAATGACATTTTTGTGTTGATATAAAGTAGTAGTATTCTAAAAAATACGAATAAGTTCCTACTTAGTTCTGAAATATCAGCTATTTACATAACTCTGAACATTTTCGAAATTCTTATTAGCAAAAATATAATATTTTCGTTGTTTTTGTAAATAGAAATTTACTAACTTGTACCAAATTGCTTTATGTTGAACAATTAAAATATAAGGTTTATGGCAGGGAAAACATTCATAGAAAAGATATTAGATGCTCCTCAGGGAGCTATTGTTTTTAGAAAACCTGACATTGTGCTTACTCATGACAACACTGCCTCTATAGCAGGAACATTTCGCCAAATGGGAGGCGAATCAGTTCTTGATTCTAATCAGTTAATGGTAGTATTAGATCACAATGCACCACCTACTAATGCGAAGTTAGCTACTCAGTACCAAAACATTAGGGAAACTGTAGAGACGCAAGGTATAAAAAGGTTTCATGATGCAGGAGATGGTATTTGTCACCAACTTATGGCAAATTACGCTCGCCCGGGTATGACTATTGTAGGCAGTGACAGCCACACCTGCACAGCTGGTGCTTTTAACGCCCTTGCGGCAGGTATCGACAGGACTGAAGCTGCTGGTCTGTGGAAAAGGGGTGAGACATGGTTTAGAGTGCCCGAGTCTATCAAAATCACTCTGACAGGTCGTCTTCGAGATGGAGTGTATGCTAAAGATTTATCTTTGTATATAATAGGCAAAATCAGCTCTTCCGGTGCAAATTATATGTCTATTGAGTATCATGGCGAAGGGGTAAAAACTTTGTCCGTTGCTGACAGGATGACTATTGCAAATTTGGCAAGCGAAATGGGAGCTAAAAATGCAGTATTACCGGCTGATGAAGTATTAGAAGAATATTTGGGTGAATCAATAAAAGGTATATGGGCAGATAAAGATGCAAAATATGCTTTCGAGATGGAAATTGATTTAGATAAACTTATTCCGTTAGTGGCAGCTCCTCATCATGTAGATAATGTAAAAAGTCTTGCAGAATTGCAAGGGCTTGAGATTAATCAGGGGCTAATAGGTACTTGTACAAATGGCAGAATAGAAGATTTGAGGATAGCAGCAGAAATATTGAAAGGTAAAAAAGTAAAACCGGGATTTCAGCTATTAGTAGTGCCGGCTTCTAAAGAAATATATTTGCAGGCAATAAAAGAAAACATACTTACTATTCTTTTAGAAGCAGGAGCAAATATTCTAAGCTCTTCATGCGGCCCATGTCTGGGGACAGGACAGGGAATACCGGCGGATGGTGCTAAAGTTGTTTCTACAGCTAACCGGAATTTCTTAGGACGCATGGGTAATAAAAATGCTGAAATTTATCTTGCTTCTCCTGCAGTAGTCGCTTATACTGCTTTAGAAGGAAAGCTTAGTCATCCTCATTTACACAATTACGATAGTATTTTTAGTATTCCTGATAAAGTTGATGCAAAAACTGTCGTTATAGATGCTAATGATAATCGTAGGATAAATAGTGTCTGGAACTATGCAGATGTAGATGATTTGAATACAGATCAGATGTTTGCAGGAAATCTTACTTACAATATATTGAGCTCGGATGCTGAAGCAATAATGCCTTATTTATTTGAGGGATTTGATCGGAATTTTACCAATGCGGTTGAAGCAGGAGACATAATTGTTGCGGGAGATAACTTTGGATGCGGTAGTTCCAGAGAGCATCCTGCCGTAGGTTTAGCTTATGCCGGAGTAAAGGCAGTTATTGTTAAATCTGTCAATAGAATATTTTATCGCTCCTCTGTAAATCAAGGATTACCAATAATAATACTTCCTGATTTTGTAGCGAAATATAGGTCAGGAGACTCTATAGAGCTTGATATGGCAGAAGGTAGGTTAACTTTAAACGGGGATGCTTTTCCATTTGCACCACTCCCCAAGGAGTTAGTAAAAATATTTGAAAGCAAGGGACTTGTAAATTATCTAAAATCCATATAGAATTATTGTAAATATCATAAATGAACCGGCTCGAAATTATATCGAGCCTTTTTTATGTTTATCGGTAGAAAATATTATATAAAATCATAGAAATTACGTAAAATTGTGTAGAATTACGGCGAATGTAATTAATACTGATGTTTAAATTTTTCACAATATTGTGTTAAATGTTGATAATTTTATTGTTTATTATGGTGATTGTAACTAAATTGTGGGTGAGTATAGAAAATGCTACATTATATAATCGGAGATCAGAATGTGTGCTAAAACACATCCTAAGTCAAGTGTCCTAAGTAGTTATGATAAATTTCTAGGTAAGTTTGTTGATAAATGTCAGTTGCCTATCTGTCTTTATGATAATTTAGCAAATGATTATACTTGGGTTGCACAAGATAATAGTCTATGCAAAGAGTATGATATTTATTTTGAGATGCTTCAGGAGAATATGGCGAAAAACTTTGCTGATAATCGGATTTTATATAAATCCGGCAGGCATACTATACTTGGGTATAAAACGCATGATGAAAGGTATAATATATTTTCTGTCCCATTTCTTTGCGAAAATGATATAAAAGTAGAAACTCCCTACACAGAGATAAGAAATCTGATAAATTTAGAGAAGGTTGCAGTTTGTAAAGAAGATGTAGACTTTTTGAGTGAAAAGTTTAGCTTTTTTAGTGAATTACTGGAAGAGAATATCAAGCTAAGAGAAGAGTTAGAACTTAAAAACGTACAAACTAACAACTGGAATAAATTCGAGAATTTACCCTTTCCGATTATAGAATTTGATTCTAAGGGCTTAGTTCTTAATGCCAACAATAAATTTTCAGAAGATACAAGCTTAGCAATATCTAATTTGAGAGGGAAGCACTTATCTGATATACTAACCTTAGAAAGTAAAAAATCATTTGAATTGGTTATGCCTGAAGTAATATCTTTAGAAATGAGAGTTTTAGATTTAGAGCTTCAGCTTAATACGAAAACCATATACTATAGTTGTGGCTTGCTGAGCCATACCAATGCAGAACGGTTTACTTTAGGAATGATGGACATTAGCTCTCAGATGAAGAAGGATATTGCACAAATCAATACCAAAAATAGAATGGAAGTGATTTTAAACTCTATAGGAGACGGCGTTATAGCTACCGATACCGATGGAAAAATCACTGGTATGAATGCAATTGCTGAGCAAATGACCGGGTATATAGAAGAAGAAGCAATAGGCATGGAACTGGAACAAGTATTTAAAATTTACAGTGCAATTTCTAAAAAACCTGTAGACAATCCTGTCCGAAAAGTATTAGAGAATGGACAAATTGTTGGTCTGGCAAATCATACTGAACTTGTATCAAAGAATGGAAAAGTATTTCAAATTGCAGATTCTGCTGCACCGATTAAGTACCATGATGACATTTACGGAGTGGTACTTGTATTTAGTGATGTGACTGAAAGCTATGCTATGCTAAAATCACTCGAAGAGAGCGAAGTGTTTTACAGGACCATGTTTGATCATACCAATGATGCTGTAATTATTTCAGATGAAACCGGAAAAATAATTGATGCAAACGTCAAAGCTGTTACTTTATTTGCCAATACAAAATCAGAGCTGTTACAGACTAACTTACTTACATTATTGGAAATAGACGTTACAGCTTTAGATATGGATGGTTATGATAATAAAGCCTTTAAAAATGATATTGAAATATATAATGCTCATTCCGGAAAGTTTACTATTGAGTTCTCTATTTCTGCCTTTACAGTAAATGGTGCAAAAAAGTACTTAAATGTTATACGTGACATAAGTGCAAAACGCGAAGATGAAAAAATGATACTCCAGCAAAAAGAAATGATGGAGCTTGTTATAGATTCAATTCCACAATGTATTTTCTGGAAAAATACTAATTCGGTCTATACAGGTTGTAATTTAAACTTTGCAAAAATAGCAGGACTGGATGATGTAGATGATATAATTGGCAAAACTGATTATGAGTTACCTTGGAGAATGGAAGAGGTAAATACATTTAGAGAATATGATAAACAGATATTAGAAAACGAGAATCCAATATTTAATATCATGAATTATTTGACTATGTATGATGGTCGCAAAATTATCACTGAAACTACTAAGATACCTCTGACTAATGAAGATGGAAGAGTAATAGGCATATTAGGTATGCTGTCTGACATAACTGATAAGCATAATTACGAATTAAAAATCAAAGAATCGCAAGAGAAATTTAGAACAATCTTTGAGCAAAGTCCGTATGGCATTTGTCACTATGATATACTTGGAAATATTACTGATTTGAATAGCTCCTTAGCTTCTATGTTAGATATGGATATAGAAAAAATAAAAGGGTATAATCTAATCAACGATATGAAAAATAATCCTCATGTCAGCAAGGAATCTCGTAACGCAATTGAAAATGGTATTAGTTACTATAATGGTGAGTTTAGGATTAGTACCAAAAATCAAAACAAACGGATATGGATTAAAAGCATTTTCAAGCGACTTGGTGACAAGAGCCAAAATGCTGGTGGTATCGCGATAATTGAAAACTTTACAGATAAATATATCGCCGAAAGTAAGCTGCGTAAGACTGAAGCATTATTTAGCTCTGCGATAGAATATATGGCTTCTGGCGTTGTGATTACTAATGCTGAGGGTACTTTTATTAGGGTTAACCGTGGGGCCTGTGAAATATTAGGAGATAAGGAGCAGGGGCTATTGGGGATTTCACCAGATAATCCTTCCAAAAACTGGTGGATTTACACACTTGAAGATCAGCCTTTTAAATTAGAAGAGTTCCCACTTACAAGAGCTATCAGGCATGGTGCTAAGACTCGCAATCTTGAGTTATATGTGAAAAGGAAAGATGGAGTAAAAAGGTGGATTTTACTTAATGCTTCGCCTGTATGGGATAGCACAGGAATTATTGTTTCTGCTGTAGTTATATTCCAGGACATCACTGCCAGGAAACATGCAGAGAGTCAAATAATGAGACTGAATGAAAAGCTGGAAGATATGGTAGAGTCTCGCACGGAACAGTTAAAAGATGCTCTGGAAGAGCTCCGCTTTGAAGTGGATGAAAGGAAACGTGCGGAAATAGAACTTTATAAAACTCAAGAAGAACTTAGGTTATCCTACGAAGCAGAAAAAGAGCTCAATGAATTGAAAACCAGATTTATTTCAATGGTTTCGCACGAGTATAGGACTCCTCTGACGGTTATTTTGTCTTCTACCTATATCTTAGATCAATTTTATCAAATGCAAGACTATACTAGCTTTGCGAAGCAATTAGAGCATATTCAGTCGGCTGTAAAGTCGATGACAGAAATGTTAGAAGATGTACTTATTATTGGCAGACAAGAATCAGGTGCAATAGAAGTATTTCATGATGAATATAATATCTTGGATCTGTGCATGGAAATCAAAGATCAAATTGAAATGTTATACAAAGGTGAGCATGAAATTGAAATTGAGGCCTTAAGTCAGCGTGTCTATGTCAAAACTGATAAAAATCTATTGGCTCATATTTTGAATAATCTTGCTTCAAATGCCTGTAAATATTCTCCGATTTCAGAAAATGTTATTATGCGAGTTTCTGAGTCCAAAGAAGAGATTTCTATTGCAGTAATTGATAATGGTATAGGCATACCACAGAACGAGCAAAAGTCTGTTTTTGATCCGTTTTTCAGAAGTCATAACATTGGGACTATTCCAGGTACAGGCTTGGGGTTAGCGATTGTAAAAAGATTTGTAGATATGTTAGGTGCTAGGTTAACTCTTAAAAGTGAGGAAAACAAAGGGTCTACTTTTACACTATATTTACCGAAGTAAATTTTGGATGTAACTATTTTATAACTAAATTGTCAACATTATAAGAAATGTTGACAATTTTTATTTGTAGTGGTTATGATGAAAAATATATTTGTTATACTTATTGCTCTTGTATTGTTTTCTTGTTCCAATAGTAATTCGCCCGAAGATAGTCATGATAGTAGTACACAGTTAGTACCTAATGTTATCGGTAATTACTGGGTCTATGAGCATAGGAGTTTGGATAAACTCATTGGTATTGACTCTATGGTGGTTACTCATCATTTTGTGTATAAAAGTAAGGAAGCGTCTTTAGTCGAAGTATTTAGATTCGATAATGACTACGAACTGATAAGGAAGGATTCAATATTTTATGCTGAAAATGATGACAAATTATTTGCGATAGAAAAGTTAGATGGAAGTCCATGGTATGACAATACATGGATTCAGATCTATGGAGATAAAACTGAGAGTTGGGTGGCTGCTCGTTTTAGAGCAAATAAAGAAAATTTATTGATAAAGGATTCAATTTTTGCGGCTTCTTATGATAATGTACTGACTGCCAAGTATATCTATTCCGATGTGATAGCTACTGCAGGCGAAGAAATGGAATTTGATCACTTCAATATTAAAAATGACTTTCGAGGATATTTCTACAAATATGTAGATACTGATAAAGGTCCGGATTCTGTAAGATTTGAAGCAGTGCGGTCTTTTGATCAATATTTTAAAATTGTGCGTGGGGTAGGAATTATTGAAAAAGTATACCCCTCATATTATTTCGCTTGGTATCCAACAACAAGTAGTTATGGGTTTGGTAGCATTACTTCATTTTTCCCTGATGTAACTTCTATACTCATAAGATATAATATAAAATAAAAAAGTTGAGACTATGAAATAAATTAGTTGCACCTAAAGTATAAAAATATTATATTGCAACTGTGATGTTAATCAGCCATAAGAAAACATGGCTCTCCTGAAATCCTAAGTATATTGAGTAGCTTAAATTCAGATGAAAGCTTTCCTTTTCCCGGGGAAAGCTTTCGCATTTTAAATATGTTTGGATTGGAAGAAAGAAAAGCATAGAAGATGGATAATACGATGTTAAAACCCAATATTCAGAGAAATAGTAATACCTCCGAAATTTTCAATTGGTACATCTTTCAAGCTTTCTATTGTACTGCTGCCAAATGGTACATAATAGTAACGGAAATTGATACTAGACATACCTAAAGTAGAGCCGAAATTTGCTCCAATACCGATAAATCCACCAAATCTGGCAAAATACTTTGCTGTATCCCAAGCTTCGAACCAACCTTTGGAATATGGGGTAGCGGCAATCAGTGTAGGGCCAAAGCCAGCATTTACCATAGGTCGGAAGTTTTTATGAAGTACTTCACGAAAGACAAAATATTGGATACCAAGCATAATGGGCATTTTATAAACTCGGTTTACTTTGTCGGGTACACGGTATTGTTGCTCTTCAAAGCTGTATCTTTGGAATTCGTCTTTGTTTCTGGCTCCGGAGATATAAGTTTCAAAAAACCATGCAAAGTCATCAGTTACTTGTCTTTGGTGGAACATGCCAAAACCAAAACCACTTTCGTTTAAGACTAACTTTAAACCCGTAGCGTCATTAATTGTGGCATCTTTATCTTCATAAGTAAATATCGGGCGAGGGGACTTAAATACAAAAATTGTATCTTTGTTTAAAGTGCCTCCTGTGTCGCCTGGTTGTTGTGACTGTGCAACAAATATGGAACAGAAAAGCAATACCAAAGCGATATATATATGTTTCATCAGTTACCTCCTATATTTTATAATGAATATAATAATATACACATCAAATACAAAGTAGTTTGAAATATTTATTAAAATAATCGAAGCTTGAATTGTAAAGATTGTATTAATGTCTATTCTTTCGTAATTTGACACTTAGCACTAATAGCAATTATTGAATACTATAGTTTTATACCATGAAATTGAGCAAAATATGTGACATTATCAATATGCATTTTCCTGCTGATACAGCTATGGAGGGTGATCGAGTAGGCCTTCAAATACAGTCTGAAGTTGATATTGTACAAAATATACTGTTTACTCTTGAAGTTACAGACGAAGTAATACTAGAAGCAATTGAAAAAAATATTGATTTAATTATAGCATTCCACCCTTTAATCTATCGACCGCTAAAAACAATAGCAAACGACGAAAGAGTTGGCAGGTTAGCTACGAAGCTCATTAAAAATGATATAGCACTTATTTGCGTACATACTTTATTCGATGCATTTGTTGAAGGTACCAGTAGGATATTGGCAGAAAAAATAGGCTTGGAGCAAATAAAAATATTAGTACCTCATAAAAATTATCAAGATAGAGGTATGGGCATAATTGGCGAATTGCCTAAAGCAACAGAAATTTCCAAATTTGTTGCGAAAGTGTCGGAAGTATGCTCTGCTCCTATAAGATATAATATCGGTAAATCTGATTTAGTACAAAAAATAGCTATTGTTGGTGGTAGTGGCACTTCTTTCATAGATGATGTACTACGCCAGAAAGCAGATGCTTTTATTACAGCAGATGTGACTTATCATATATTTCATGCTGTCAAAGGTGAATTATCTCTGATAGATCCCGGACATTACGAAATGGAACAATTTGTACCAATATATTTGCATAAATATTTTTCTGAGGAAGTGTCGGAGATGAAAGACCTCCAGTTATTCCAAAGCAATGTACATACAAATCCTGTAACATATTTTACAGGTAGAACTGATTATATAGAAGAACAAATAAATATTATAAATCATTAATACAAAGTGGTGCCGGATTTATGGAATACCCTATAGAAGTTTTAGCTGTAGTTGCTTTTGTTGACCAAAGGTTAGATGAGCTGAATGAAGATTTTGGCGATTTGCCTTTAGTTATTGAGCAAAAAACATTTAAACTAGGCGAACAGACTAAGTTAGTGGCAGAAACTAAGTCTATACTTAAGGGAGTAAAAAGCTTTTGCTCTACAACAAAAATTACTTTAGTTGATCTTAAAGACAAGGAAGAGAAACTTACTGAGCAGCAGTTTCACGTTAGAAATAACAAAGAATTTGATGCAATCAGTAATGAAATCAAAACTTTAAAAGAAGAGCATAAAAAATTATCAGAGCAGCTAAGAGCTGAGGGACTTAAAGAGGAAAACTTGATACGCATCCTTGCTTCTCAAGAAGCTGATTTGGAAAAAATTAAAGTAGAATTAGCAGAAAAAGAAAAAGAGCATGCTGCACTTTCTGATGGCCAAAATGATGAGTTAGAAGAATTGAAAGCTAAAAAGGAAAAACTTATCACTCTACTTCCTGCTGATTTGTATAATGATTATGCCAGAATACGCCTTATGCACTTGGATGCGGCGGTACGTGTTTATAAAAACAGTTGCTCCGGATGCTATAATGCCATCCCTGCACAAAAAATTGTGGAACTCCGTAATAATCGCAACCAGATTTTAGTTTGTGAAAACTGTGGTCGTATCGTTACTCCGGAAGAATATCTTGTAGATGATGAAATGATTGATAGTTTAGAAGCATAATTTTACAAAATAATAATTTGTGCTTTTACGTTTCATATAATAGTTATAAATTGGCTTTTGTAGGGAAAACAGGCAATCGCGGAGAAAATATTTTCTCTGAGGAAAGTCCGAACACTATAGGGTAGTGTGCTTCGTAACGCGAAGGCAGTAAGTGCTTTATTTATAAAGTACAAGCTGTGGCAAGTGCAACAGAAAGTAAACCGCCTGTGAATCTATTTTTTCAGGTAAGGGTGAAAGGGTGAGGTAAGAGCTCACCGGTGGTGATGGCGACATTATTAGCCGGGTAAACCCCACACAGTGCAAGGCCAAATAGGAATAAGTTCTCTTACTTTAGAAGAGAGCCGAGTTGCCCGCTCGGCATTTGCTTATTTGGGTAGGCTGCTTGAGCAAGTTGGTGACGACTTGCCTAGATAAATGATTGCCTCTTTTACTTTCAGTAAAAAAGACAGAATTCGGCTTATCGTTTTCTCTACTTAAGTTTTTAAAATTTTAATCACTATATATATGGGTTTAATGTGAATATTCCTGACGATCCTTTCATTCAAGAGCTTTTGCCGGAATTCGTAGATACTTGGCTTAATGATTTACAGCAAATGCCTCAATTAATAGAAGAAAAAAATACTGATGATCTTTACCGTATGGCGCATACGCTTAAAGGTTCGTGTTATCAATTTGGTCTTAATGAGATAGGCGATTTGGGTGTTTCTCTCATGAGCCTGGCAAAAGATGGAAAATGGGTGGATGCTTTAGAAATGCAACCAAAACTTGTAAAATCTTTTCAAGATGTTAAAATATTTCTTGAAGATAAAGGATTAATTAGTTAAGTTAAGCCCCGTAAACAGATTTTAATATCTCTTTTACGGGGTTATTTATGAAAATTGTATCCAAACTTTTCATCCTTTCATTGTTTTTAATAACAATATATGCTATACCAGCTCAAGCTCAAATAAGAGTGGCCGTTATTCCTTTCCAAAACATGGATGGCGACAAGGCCTTTGACCACTGGTGCTCCGATATATGTGATTCTCTGCATACTGAAATAGTTGCAGGCGACCCTGAAGAGTACAATTATAGAGTTATTCCAATTGACTCAGTAAAGATTGTACTTGAAGAACTAAACTATGATCCTGAAGATCCAAACGCAATGACTACAATGTGGAAAGCTATGGAGATTCTTAAAGTAGAACGTGTTGTTACAGGTAACTTTAATGTACAGGCAGGTAAACTTCTCATTAATGCTTATGTCTATTATACTGATTTAAAACTTGCCCATCCTAAATATCAGGTGAAAAATTTGTTTAGGTCAGAAGATCAAATATTATCAGTTATTCCACTAATACATAAAAAACTTAGACAGGCTATCATAGGGAATTGATATTTGTCAAGTTATGAAATTTATGAAAACGAGCCGAATTAATATTCGGCTTTTTTTTGGTGCCAAATGATATAATAACTTAAGTCGTATCAACACTGCTTTTTACTCTCTGGACAATGCCTATAAGATCAACATCAAGGAATAATGTAATATTTTAAAGAATAATATGCGCATGCATATAATGTGCGTACTATAATAAAAATACTACCCCAAATATCGTACCTTTTATAGCTTTATTTCAGCAAAAACAGGTATAAAATAATCTACACATAAAATTAATAAATAATATTGACTCAAAAGTGTGGTTTTTTCCATGCTTTATTATATCTTTGTTTTATTAAATGATACACAGTGCATAGGGAGATTTTAAAATGGGTATAAGGCTTGCAGATTACGGAATATTGCGTGTTGCAACTATTTCTCCTGAGCTAAAAATAGCAGATATAGATTTTAATATTGATAAAATAATGGAAGCGGCATCTGAAGCTGCTCATAATGGAGCAAATATTGTTCTTTTCCCTGAGCTTGCCATTACCGCATATACTTGTGGGGACTTGTTTTTTCAAAGAGATTTTATAAAATCTGCAGAGCAGTCCTTACTTGATTTGGCTGAGTTTACTGCAGGAAGTGGAGTAACACTTATAGTAGGAGTACCGATAGAAGATAGCGGCAAACTTTTTAATTGTGCCGCAGTAATTTCTCAGGGCTCTATAGTAGGTATTATCCCTAAATCATTTTTATGCAATACGTCTCAATATTATGAAGAACGTTGGTTTTCAGGGGCGAGAGATACAGTCTCTGATGAAATAATAATAGGTGATTTTGAAGTGCCTTTTGGTACGGATATTTTGTTTGAAAATGATCTTATCCGTGGGCTTAGGTTTGGAGTAGAAATATGTGAGGATTTATGGGCAGTTATCCCACCATCAAACTTCATGGCTGCAGCCGGAGCTACTGTAATATTTAATTTGTCAGCCAGTGATGAGTATATTGGCAAATATCAAAATAGATTGGATATCGTAACTCACCAGTCTATGAGGTGCATGGGGGCTTATGTTTATTCTTCTTGCGGTGCAAATGAGTCTACATCTGAATTGTTATATTCAGGAGCAACTCTAATTGCAGAAAATGGTCAAATCATAGCAGAAGGAGAGCGATTTTCTTTTGATACTCAGATTTGTTATGCGGATTTGGATATTGAGCGGCTTGTAAATAAAAGGATGAAAAATAACACTTATGGTGGTTCTCATCCTGATTTTGATTATAGGATAATGGATATTGAATTTTCCTATCGCGAAGTAACAAATCTACTTAATAAGGTAAATACTGACCCGTTTTTGCCAAATGAAATGGATAAAGATACATTCTTTGAAGAGATTTTGCATATTCAGTCAACTGCATTGGCTCGCCGTACGAAACATATCGGGATAAAAGATGTGGTAGTTGGCATTTCAGGTGGATTGGATTCTAGTATGGCTTTACTTGCTATTTGTGCTACTTTTGATAAACTTGGCTTGGATAGGAAAGGCATTCATGCAATATCAATGCCGGGCTTTGGCACAAGCAGTAGAACTAAAAGCAATGCAGAAGTGCTTTGCGAATGTTTGGATGTGAATTTTGAACTAATAGATATTACTGAATCGACAAGGGTACATTTCAAAGATATAAAGCACGATGAGAGTAATATGAACGTCGTTTTTGAAAATGCTCAAGCCAGAAGACGTACACATATATTGATGGATAAAGCAAATCAAGTAGGTGGTATTGTTATTGGGACCGGAGACTTGTCTGAAATAGCACAAGGGTGGAGTACTTATAATGGTGATCAAATGTCAATGTATGGCATTAACGCCGGTATGCCAAAGACTCTTATCCAAGCGCTAATTACTTGGATTGCAGATACTAAATTTCAAGGTACTACAGCAAAGGTATTAAAAGACATCGTGGCTACTCCTGTGTCACCGGAACTTTTGCCTGTGGATGATAAGGGAGAGATAGAACAAAAGACAGAAGATAAAATTGGACCATATAGGCTTCATGATTTTTTCCTTTATTATATGATAAATTACTCTTTTGCTCCTGATAAAATATATTTATATGCATGTGAGGCATTTGAAGGTATTTACACTAAAGCCGAGATTAAAAAATGGCTTAGATCATTTTATTGGCGATTTTTTACACAGCAATTTAAACGTTCTAGTATGCCCGATGGCATTAAGATTTCGGAAGTGTCTCTTTCTCCCAAAGCTGATTGGAGAATGCCAAGTGATGCTTCTATAAATTGGTGGATGAAAATTATTGATAGCCTTTAGATTATAGTAGATCAAAAATGGATGCGAAAAAATGGAATTATTTAACGAAGACAATCCCTTAAGAATTATTCTTGCAGATGATCATGAAGTAGTAAGAGCCGGACTTAGAAGAATACTAGCTATAGATAAAACGATAAGAATCATGGGCGAGGCTTCAAATGGAGCAGAAGCTGTGGAACTTGTCAAGTATCATCAACCTGATGTTGCACTATTGGATATTTTAATGCCGGTCATGTCCGGTATAGAAGCAATAGATGAAATTAAAAAATATGTACCGGATACTTTAGTGCTGCTACTAACTGCATTTGAAGATTCAGATCATGTAGAGTTAGCAGTATCAGCAGGAGCCGATGGTTATCTTACAAAAGATATTGATGCTAAGGAACTTGTACGCTCGATCCATAGAGCTGTGCAAGGCGAAAGAGTATTTAGCAAAAATATAATTAATCTGATGCAGAAAAAATATATACCTGAATATAGTATTGGCAATGATTCGGTAGTAATTACCAAACGTGAGCAGCAGGTATTAAATCTTGTTGCTGTCGGCAAAACTTCTTCCGAAGTAGCAGACACTTTAAATATATCAATACGAACCGTAGAGTCACATAGATACAACCTAATGCAGAAACTTGGAGTCAAGAATGCTGCAGGATTAGTTAGGTATGCAGTGCTAAGAAATACTTAATTAGTTTTATCTATAGTTAGAATTAGGTATAACTACCCATTTTGTTGTAGTCTTATTGTTATTATATTAGTATGTTCAGAAAAATAAAAAGCTGTTTAAAGAAATAATCAATAGTTACTCGAATAGAATGTTTTTTTTGAGTATCAAATTAATGGCATAGTTTTTCGTTTATATTCGTATAACTGTAACTACAATTGGATTTTTAGTAATGAATAAGATAATTACAAGTATATTTCTTTCTTTATTATTATACTCTTGGGCTAATGCTCAAAACGAAAATGTGGGAATTGGCACAAATTCCCCTGATAATTCTGCAGTCTTACATGTTGGATTTGATGCAATATCAGGTCCGAAAGGTTTGATTATTCCAAGAATGACTACAGTGCAGAGATCCTCTATTCCGACACCTTTAGCGAATGGACTTCTAATCTTTAATACTGACTCAAATCAATTTGAATTCTATAACTCGGCAGGTCTAAACTGGCTTCCTCTTTTGAGCACAGGTAATCTCACCTTAAATTCCGGCAATCTATTTATTGGAAATGCTTCTAATTTAGCTACCGGTGTAGCAATGAGTGGTGATGCTTTAATAAACAATACCGGGGTGCTTGCTATTCAGGACAATGCTGTAGATGGTTCAGATATTTCAGTTGTTGGCGAAGCTAATGGCTCTATAATGTATAATGATGGTGTTGATTGGATTAATCTTTCTGCAGGGAATAATGGTGAAATTTTAGCGATAAATGCAGGTGTGCCTGTTTGGCAAGCTGATAATAGTATATCGACTACTTTAAACAGTGGTAATATTATTGTAGGTGATGCTACAAATACTGCAACCAAATTGGCAATGAATGGTGATATACTAATAACTGAAACAGGACTTACAACTATTCAAGATGCTGCGGTAGATGGTCGTGATATTAGTTTAACAGGTGAAGCTACCGGATCAATCAATTATTTTGATGGTACTGAGTGGGTTAGTTTAGCTGTGGGCACTGACGGTCAATTTCTTTCTTTGGCAAGTGGCATTCCTGTGTGGGCAGATGTTGCCGGAGCTAGTGGCACGTTAGATGATGCGTATACCAATGGTTCTACAATAGCTCTTACTTTAGCAGGTGGCAGTGTAGCCATAAGCGGTTCTTTAGATGCAGATGCTGCATTGGAATTGAGCAATACAGGTACAAATGGAATTGGACTTCAGGTGAACAACGGGCTTTCACGGTTTGGGAATTCATATACTGCGACTGTTGCTTCAGGAGATGGCGATCTTATAGTAGATAATGTCTTGGAAGTAGGAGCTGATATATATATACCAAATATGCAGATTGCTCCAAATTCAAACAATGTTCCATTAGTGATTGATAACCCAACCGGTATAATCTATCGTGAAGTTTCTAGTCGTAGATATAAAGACCATATTACAGACTATAATTTTAATTATAATATAATTATGGATGCTTCTGTAAAAGAATATACAATAAAAGGAAGTAATGCAACTCAAATTGGGTTGATTGCTGAGGAACTTGATTCTTTGGGACTTAAATATTTAGTTGCTTATAATAAAAAAGGGCAACCGGATGCAGTCCACTATTCTAAAGTTTCGCTTTATTTATTAGAAGTAGTTAAACAACAGCAAAAAGAAATAGAATCAATGAAAAAAGATATTGAATATCTAAAATCAAAGGTAAAATAGTTTTTTGCAACAACAATCAATATGCTAAAACTTAAAATAATATATATAATTCTGATCCTGTTTTTGCCTTTCTATGCAATGAAAGGGCAAAGCAATCTATTTAATCTTGGAAGTAACTCTGTTGTCTCCGTTAAAAATAATGCTTTAATTAAAGTAAACGGCAACTTGACTATTTCCACAGGGGCGAGTCTGTCTGAAACGGGAGCTTCTCAAATTAACATTTCAGGGGATCTTGAAAATAACGGAAATGTCAACTCTGATCTTGGTGAAGTTTCGTTTGTGGGGGCCGGTGATAGTGAAATCAAAGGGAACAACGCACCCGATTTGAATAATGTTACAGTCAACAAAGACGTGGCGACCAACCACCTTTACTTAGATAATAATGCTAACCTAACCGGAAATCTACTTGTAGGCTCCGGTATTTTTCAATTTGTTAATACTCAATCTCGTTTATTAGATATTGATGGGAATATATCTATTTCTGCAAATGGGCAAATGGATGTGCAGTCTTCTTTCAGAACTCATAGCCTATATCTTGCCGGGAATTTAGAAAATAATGGAATTTTAGATTTTAGAATCTTAAATGGCAGCGTAGATGTTACTTTCAATGGCGCAGGGAATTCTGTGTTGTATGGTCTTGGCACTACTACTGACTTTGCTTTAATAAATATTGATAAAGATAATGCTACGGATGAAGTGCGGGTGTCTCCAGCAGGTCAAAACTTGTCGACCATAACAGCTGCGGACGGATTCATCACTTTGACTTCCGGTATATTCCATTTTATGGGAGAGGGAGTGCTAAGTTTTAGCAATACATTTTTTACTCCTGCTGCTAACATATATAATATACCTGCTGGCACTGGGCTGTGGTTAGAAAATTCCGGTGTAACGGTTACAGCTCAAGATGCCTCACTGTCTTTGGCAGGTCTACTTAGGATAAATGGTGCAGATTATAATATAGGGGCAGGCTCAACGGATAGAAGTTTGTTCTACTCTGATGGTGCGGAACTAACTATAGAAAGTGGTAACTTGGATATTAATTCAGGTCTAGTCAGAAATCTTGCACAAGATAACTCTTCGATTACTTTTACAATGACAGGTGGTGAGATAAATCTTGCTGCAGTAAGATCTGTTATTAATACCAGAGCAATATTTGACATAGGTTATTCAAATTCGACTTTTAACTGGTCCGGCGGAGATATTTATTTAGCTCAAAATGCAGCTACATTCGCAAATGGTGATTATTATGTCAAAACAGCAAATGGGACAGTAACAGGTGGAAGATTAATAATCAAGTCTGCTACTTCCACTGACTCACAACAAGAATTTAAAATGAATAGTGATATGTCAGTTGGCGAATTGCTAATGACTACCGATAATAATCCTCGAGTAGATTTACTCAATAATTTAACAGTGTTAGGTGACGTTACTTTGACTCGCAGAGGTATGCAGGCTTCATCTTATGATTTGACTGTAGGTGGCCAGTGGAATAATAACTCGGCAACTATAGCCTCTTTTGATTACGGGACGAGCAATGTAATATTTAACGGAGCATTAGATCAGATTATCGGTGGCTCTCAGGCAACTAACTTTTATGAGTTATCTGCTAATAAAACAGGTGGTAATCTAATCATTAATCATGATTTAGATATTCTATTCGCAATCCGATTAGTATCTAATACTATTTTAGATATGCAATCAAACGATATTACAATTGAAGTAAATGCACAATTATTTTCAGATTTTGGCTCAAATAAAGATTTTACAGCTTCTAAGTATATAATGAATTCAGGTGGTGCTACTGGTGGCAGGCTGATTAGGATGATACAAAATAATCCCGGATTGCCTATGGCAGAATTTATCATTTTCCCTATTGGAACTCAGGGTGCTTATACTTTTGCTTGGATAAGACCCTTAAACGGAACTTATAACAGCAATCCCGGTATTGCTGTAAGAGCTATACCGGCAGAGCATCCACAAGTGAAGAAGAATAATGTATCTCTTGCTAAATATTGGGAGATTTCGACGGTTGGTAATGTGAGCCCCGGAGTGCAAGGTACTACTTTAAGATTCTTATATGACCAAACTGAAGTACAAGGATCAGAGGGTAACTACCACATTATCAAATATTCCGGTGGAAGTTGGTTTTATGATCCTGCTTTGAGTAATAATATTGATTTCGGTAATAACTATATTCGTCCGGAACGCTTTTCAGGTAGTTTCACTGGTGACTGGAGTGCGGGTGAGGAAGATGCCGTAGCTGCTAAGTATTATAGTATAGTAGATGGCAACTATAGCAACCCCTCTACTTGGTCTAGAAATTCTTATGGTGACCCAATAGTTTCCAATACTGCACCAAATAGTAATACAGATATTGTTTTTATAGGTGATGGCAAAACTGTTTCTTTATCTGCGAATTCCGCTGCAGCAAGACGTTTACAGATTGATAGTACCGGGACTTTAATGTGCGATAATTATGTAGTAAGTTCTACAGTTGATACATTTTTATTGAAATCAGGTGGTGGACTTGGCATAGGACATTCAGGAAGTATCTCCAAAACTGCAAATGATGGCAACATAAGAGCATCGTATAGATTCTATAGCAATAATGCTATGTATATATTGACCGGTAATAACAACCAAAGTGTTAGAGATATTCCAGCCCGGGTAAGTGCTTTGGTTATTGATAAATCTAATTCATCAAACACAGTTACTTTAAATAAAAGTATAGTTATTGGAGATTCCCTTATAATAAATGAAGGGATATTGAATCAGGTCAATGACAGTTATTTTCTCAATGGAGAGGCGCCCGGTAAATACTTTACTATGCGTGGTGGTACTTTAATTTTGAAAGATGAATACCCGAATAATTTTTTACCAGCCACCATGACTGGTGGTACTTTAGATTTCTTTGGAATTACCGGTGTTTCAGTGCCAAGTGATGCTAGTACTCCTGCCGTTTTGAGATATAATAATTTGACATTTAGGGGAGATAGAGGTTATAATAAAATAACCTTTAATCCAACAGGGCAAATTAATATCGCCGGTGATTTGGATATTTCAAATGCTGATTTTGCTAATTTTAGTGAGACTTGGTTATCTACTAATGGCTCAACTATTGCTTTTATTGGCGACGGGAATCAAAATATTCCACGAAGGACAGCATTGAACAATCAATGGGGTAGAATGAATTACTATAATCTTATTATCGGTGGAACCGGCAATAAGATTATGTCTGACAATATTGATTATATAGTTACAAATAATGTGACTATCAACTCCGGCACTTTAGAGATGGATAATGGGAACAACGAACTGGAGGTTTCCGGGAATTGGACTAATAACGGCGGTGGTTTTGACTATGGAAATAACCGTAGTGTTATTTTCAAATCTATAAGTGGAGATGAAAATCAAGTAGCTTCTGCTAACGTACCTTTTTATAGAGTAGAAATTGACGGTGCAGGAACAGTTAGGTTTACTGATGAGATGACTATAGAAAACGAAGTGCAGATAAACTCTGGAGCAACATTTGCCGGAGGAAACTCTGCTACTTTGCACGTACTTGGACTTTGGGATAATAACGGTTTACAATTTGCTCCCGGGAATTCTACGGTGTCATTTGATGGGAATACTACTCAGACTATCAATATAGCAGACTTCAATGAAGAAGTATTTTACAATCTCACTATAAATAACTTTAGTTATGTAAATGTAACGGCTAATGGAGGATCCACTCCTAATAGGCTCTGGGTGCAAAATGATTTGCATTTAGAAAGGGGCTATTTGGATTTACCTGCAGTAGATGATTATATAAGAGTGGATGGCAATGGTACGAGAAATGCAGCAGATGTTTCTTCTGCTTATGTGCGTGGAAATTACAGACAATTTGTAGAAAGAAATGCAGCTACTTATTTTATTCCGATTGGCTATACTTCAGGTGGTGGTGCATTTACCGGAATAGAGCTTGAAATGAAAGGCACTGGTGGAACTGAAGGATATTTGAATATCTATACAGACGATGTTGCTGCTAATTCCCCAAGATTCAATGAAATCAGTAGGAAATGGGAATTGTCTATTCCTACTGCTTCTACTTTTAACTTGGGTGTAAGGACTTATGATATTGTATTTAATTTCCATCCGAATGATGCAATTGGGTTTAATACCGCTGTATTTGAAACTCGCAGGCGAACTGATGCTATAAATTGGATTGCTCCTAATACAGGTGTTAGGACTGCTACAAGTACTGAATCTTTGAATAATAATACTTTAGCTGCTATTGGCTCTATTACAGAGTTTATAGTTGGTGAATCATCATATTCTATATTTTACTCAGTTGCAGATGGTAACTGGTCCAATCCAGCCACATGGTCTACTGTAAGTTGGGGAGGTCCTGCAGAACTTGTAGTGACTCCGCTCCCAAGTGATAGCATTAGAATAGGTGATGGTTATACTGTTGATTTAGATGTAAATTTCTCAATAGATGTAGATAAAGCTGTTGTAGTTGAAACTGCCGGAATATCAAACACTCCGGGTAGATTAGAACTTGGAACCAATCAAATTTCAGGGGCTGGTGCTTTTGTTGTCAAATCAGGTGGTATTGTAGGAATTGGTGATGCAAATGGTATTACTGCAGCTGCAAGCTCAGGCAATATTCAAACTACCATTAGAGATTATAACTTCAATAATAGCAATAATTCTTACTTTGTTTATAATTATAGCTCTGCTCAGGTTACAGGTGATGGATTGCCTTCTACTGTGGGTGGTTTGGTTGCTAATTCTTCGGTGGGAGTAACTCTATCCAAACCTGTTACTGTGCTTGATAGTTTTTTGATAGAGTCAAATTATTTAGATGTAAGTGCATCCAATCATAAATTGACTTTAGGTTCTAATTGGATAAATAATGGGTCTTTTGTGCCGAGAAATGGAACTGTAGAGTTTATAGGCAGTGCCAATAAAGAAATTACAAAACTATCTAATGAGACTTTCTACAATCTTACCATCAATAAAAATTTCGGTAATGTAATATTGACAGATAATAGTGTTACAGTTGCTAATAATTTGACATTTACTAAGGGAAATCTTGATAGTAGGATAAACAGTCAGACAGTTATATTAAGTAATGGTGGCTCAGTTATAAGAACTTCCGGGCACGTTGATGGCGAATTGCGTAAATATCTTGATGCAGGCGATTTGCCTGTAGCAACGTATGAAGTTGGTTATGGACTTTCTTATACTCCTGTCAATATCGATGTAAACGGTACAGCCGGAACTGCCGGATTCGTTGGAATAGCTTCTAATGATGGTGATCATTCAGAATTTTTAACTGCAGCCCTAAATCCTGATAAAAACGTTCAAAGATTTTGGTCTATAAATGCTTATGGCTTTGATTTAGGTGCTACGCGTACTTACGATATAACATTAAATTTCCTATATCCTGATGATATCAGAGGCGGAGCTGATCCTAGCTTGTTTGAAGTTAGGAGATATAACTTAGGTTGGAATATCCCGATAGTTGGGGCAAGAACTAATTCATCTACGCAAGCCATTTCAATGAGCGATTTTGGAATAGATTTTATGGTTGGTGAGCCGGGCGGAAGTGGCAGAGTGTTTTACTCTATTGCCTCCGGAGCATGGAACACGGTAGGGAATTGGTCAGAAGTCTCTTATGGTGGAGTCGCTTCTGTAAATTATCCGGATTTGAATACTGATATTGTATTTGTTGGTGATGACAAGTATATAGACTTAGATGTTAATCGTCAAGTTTCATCTATTACAGTTGAAAACGGAGGTAAGCTTGACTTTTCAGATTATGTAATATCCGGTACTCAGTTTACACTGAAAAAAGATGGTATTTTAGAGATAGCATCAATTGATGGTATTACGTCTTCCGATGCTTCAGGAAACGTACAAACTTCAATTAGAAATTATAATCATTCTAATCATAACACTGCAAAATTAATATATTCGGGTGATGCTGTAACTACCGGAGATGGTATACCGAGTACGGTTGCTGATGTTATCTTTAACACCAGCGGGACTATTACACTTCAAAAAGACATAGCTGTTTCAGATTCTGTACTGATTAGTTCAGGAACTTTATCAGCTAATAATTATAATATATCAATCGCCGGTAATTTTGTAAATAACTCCGGATTTGCAGCTACGTCAGCCACTCTGAAATTCCAGGGAGCAAATAATCAATATTTGACTGGAAGTTCTACTACGGATTTAAATATATTTGAATTAGATAAAACTTCCGGCAATGTTAATTTAGGCAGTAGTATTACTATTGCTAACAGACTTGAGTACTTGAGCAATGCTAAAATTATTCTGAACCAGAATGATATTACAATTGTCCAAAACGCTAGTATAATAGGTACTGCACTTGGGAGCAATCAGATGATTGTTGCTGATGGCACACTTACTTCAGGTCGTATTATTAAACAATATACGGATGGGCTTGGAGCAACGAGGAATGTAAATATTCCTTTGGGTATAGGTAATAATTATTATGGTGCTGAAATTAACTTAGTAGCAGATTTTGCTGCAGCTCAGTTGGAGATAAGAGTTATTAATGGGAAACATCCGAATAGACGTGCAGGATATGATAACGTACTTGGGAAATATTGGAGTATAAATACTTCCGGTATTTCAAATATTCAGGATGTGGCAGGTACAGAGTATAAGTTTAATTACTCACCTACTGATGTTAATGGTACTGCCTCCTTGTATGGAGCAGCCAGATATACGGGCTTTGGCTGGGATATAGATTTAGGGGCTACTTCTGTAGCATCTCCTTCTCCTATGGATATTCAACAATATCAGACTTTGTCAGGAGACTGGACTGCAGGCTATCCAAAATCATTCCGCTCAGGTCAGATTTATTATTCTATAAGCACTGGAAACTGGGATAATAACTTGACATGGTCTAATCAGTCGCATACAGGTGATGCTTCCAGATTTTACCCCGGCAGATTAGAAAATGACACTGTTTATATAGCTTCTGATGATGTCGTCTTATATAACCTTAATACTGTGGGCATTGGATATTTATCTATTGGCGCCTCAGGCTATGGTAGGTTGAATTTCACATCAGGCAATCAAGCTCTTGATGTAAATGGGAATTTATTTGTTGATACTCAGGGGGCTATCAATGATGATAACTCCGGTAGCAGGTATGATACGCTTTATGTAAGTGGCGATTTTACAGTTAATTCTTCAGGTGGAAGTAATTTTGTTGATTTAGATGTAGCGAGTCAGCGCAAGACCACAATTGTGTTTGATGGTAATACTAATTCGAACATAGCCGGTGAAGGTAGTTTAGATTTATTTGAAATTATAATAGATAAAGATGATAAAAGTAAGCAGATTATAAATCAGTCTTTTGCTTGGAGTAGCGCCATAAGCAATATGCTTGTTAATAACAGGCAATATTTTAGTATGCTTACCGGCACATTTGTGCATGATGTTAATACTCAAATTACTTTAGATGCAAATACTACTTCAAATGATGGCAACCAATGGCCGGACGATAATCCTACAAAAAATTTCATGATAGCTTCCAATACAGGATTAGATATTAGACAAGGTGAAGTAATAGTAAATGATGATATGATTTGCGGTACAAATTGCTCTATTGATATTTCAGGTGGAATATTCAGAGTGGGTTTAGGTAATAACGAAAACTTTGTTTACGGTTTGAATAATACATTTACTATGACAGGCGGTGAGATGATTGTTGCATCTTGCTTTACTCCTGAAATAGATAGGTCTTCTTCTGAACCGATAGGTTCTATTGATTTTACGATGCACGGTGGCACCCTTACTGTTATGAATGTAAGAAGTTTCCAAACAGGGAATTTGTATGGTTTTGGGTTGTTACAAAATAGCACTATGACATGGACAGACGGATTTATTATATATGCTAATCCGACAGATGGTGGTTTTGACTATGTAGTAAAAGCCGGTTCATGGTCAGTGACAGGTGGGACAGTACAGTTTGGTATAGTTGGTAATACTTTAGGAACGGGCGGTAAACGTCACTCATTTGGCTCTGTATCTCCTGTTTATAACATGAGAGTTATAGAATCGAGGCAAAATTCAACACGTCACTGTTCTTGTATCTTAGCAGAAGATAACAATTACGTTTTAAATGACATATACATAGGACCGAACGGTACTTTAGATTTGGATGGTCGAAATTTATATGTTGGCGGTGATTTTGTAAATGAAGGTAGATTTACTCCGGATGGTAGAGATTGGAATTCCGGTGGGTCAAGGATTCTTACTTTTAATGGTGCTGGTGATCAGATATTCCAAAATTTGAATACTTATAATAATAGCCAGTCCGGTAACTCTATGAATAATGAACCGTTTTACGAAGTGGTTGTAGATAAGCCGTCCGGTAAACTTATATTAGGTGACTATGCGCGCTCATACATGCCTATAAGAAATACTCTTGTTTTTGCAGAAAACAATATGGCTGTAATAGATGCTAGAACGAATGATCACTATGTGCAAATGACTCCGAGAGGAGGTGTCGGTGATATAGAAGAAGTTTCTAGGAATGGTTTAGGTCATGTAGACGGTAGACTTATACAGAATTTTTATAATGGATCAGTTGATGAAAGATTATATCATATAGGAGCCGGAGATGATTACACTCCTTCCGATGTACAATTTAACGGAAGTTTTACCAGTGGTCCTATAGATATGATTGCTTATGGTACTGATCCTGCAGGCTTGCCTGATAATGATGAAGACATTGATTTAACAAGAAATATACAAAGATATTGGTCTATTGAAGATAATGGTGCTTTCAATTTGGGTAGTGCAGACTATGATTTAACCTTGTACTTTATATCTCCACAAGATATTAGAAATAGTTCGAATTGGACATTATATAAACATTTTAGATTCCCACTTCCTCCGGGGCCTGCTCCTGTAGATTATACTCAGTTAAATAATGTAGTTAGAACAGATACGAGTACAAAATCACTTGCGAACGATGTTTTTGGACATTACATGGTTGCGGAACTTACAGGTACACGTTTCTATTCTGTGGCTAATGGCTTATGGGATGATCCTGCCACTTGGTCTAAACAAGGCTACGGAGGCACACCTGAAGTAGTAGATTATCCTCAGTATGTAGGAGACGAGGCATATATAGGAGATGGGTATACTGTTACTCTGACTAACTTAGTTCCTGATATTAAATCTACTGTGGTAGAAACACATGATGGTGCAGCAGGTAAATTGCAAATTCAGGATGATGCTTGGGTGTCAGGTCAGTCTTTTGTTCTTAGAGATAGTTGTTATCTGGCAACACAGCATAACACTGGTTTGCAGCCGGTTGGGACAGATGATGGTTCCATTAGAACTATCGAAAGAGTGTTTGGCGTTTCGCATTATATATTTAATTCTGATATTGACTTTCAGGTGACAGGCAGTGCTTTGCCTAACTATATGCTTTCGTTATCTGTGGACAACACCGCACCTTCCGATGGCTTTAGAGTTGTTACAAATAACAACTCTAATGAAATAACAATATATGACAGTTTGGATGTCCAGTCCGGTCTTTTTGACGCGGGTGGAGGAATAGAGTCTTATAGTATTCGAGGTGGTATGTACTTTGGAGCTATGGGTGATTTGAAAACGAATACAAGAGTATTTGACATAGAAGGTAACAAGACTCAATATATTACATTAGATAAAGATGACAGTATAAGATTTAGGCAGTTAAATATTTACAAGACTGCAGTTCTTGATTCTGTTATTGTCGATGCCAGAGGCGATGATTCGCATATTAGAATTACTAATCGACTCCGTTTTGGTGGTGGCAATCAAGCTTATATTAAAATACTAAATGATTCTCGTTTGGTGATTAATGAAGGTGCTTCTTTAGAGCGTCAAGGTGCAACTCCATTTGGTCATATTGATGGGTTTTTATCTAAACCGGTTGCAGCAGGAGCCACTAATAAAAAGTTTGAAATAGGATATGGTCCTACGTATGCCCCTGCAACTATTATTTTAGATGCGGGCACTGCCGGTGGGACTTATGGATTTTTAAATGCAAAAAATATAATGCCTGTTCCTGATGAGCCATATTATGGGAACAGGATGGACTATAACGTTAGGGTTCCTCGATACTGGAAGCTATTGGCTGATGCTAATAATGGACTTGCTTTAGGTGATAGAGAGCTTAATCTTAGATTTGAAATGCCTGCTGCTGAAGGAAGCATTATTAATCAAGATAATGCTGTAATAAGAAGGAGGTCTATTCCGACGGAGGCTCCTGAGTGGCAGGACAGAAGAGAGATAGACTTAGTATGGAACATTGCTTCTGTGGCTACTGTAGAGCTTAAAACTAATCCTACACAAAGCTGGCCTGGATTTGGTGACTTTTTCATTGGTGAAAAAGCAGCTAGGATATTCTATAGCCAAGGCGATGGAGTTTGGAATAATCACGACTCTTGGGCTTTTGATGCGGCCGGTACCATATTGGTGCCAGTTGGAGAATTCCCGAATCCTGACTGGGACAGCCCCGAAGGTTTCGAATTTGAATATCGCGATAGTGTGGTTATTCAGAATTCAGATGTTATTACATTAAATACCAGACCTGAAATTGCATATATAGATATTAGAGATAATGGTAAGTTAGTCCTAACGGATACTACTTATTTGTCTCAAAGTGTGAGAGGGCAAAGCACTTTCAATATGGGAGATAATGCTACGCTTGAGATACGAACTACTGATGGCATTGAGCCATACACTGATGGTGGTGCCGGCGATGGTGTTGTAAGGTTTGAGAATAGAACATTTGAACCGACTACAAATTTCGGTTTCGCAGGTATAGGGGATCATTATTTTGGATCAGATTTCCCTAACATTGTAAACAATATTTATGTGGATTCTGAAGGCGATGCTGCTTCTATAACTGCTTTAGCTCCTAAAGATGTGACTATTAATGGTGCTTTAGATATTAAATCCGGGAATGTAAGACCTAGAGATAATAACAGTGCCTTGCACTTTTCCGGCGACTTGTCTCTTGCAGCTGGTACCAGTTTTGATGCAACTGTGGATTACTTGAATAATCCTGTATCAACTACGAACTATATAGAAGGAAGTGGTGCTTCAAATCAAGTTATATCCGGTGACGGTCTACTTGTATTTGACAATTTAGAAATGAACAGAGGTGCAGGCACCGGTGTGCTTTATGCAGATAAAAGTATGGAAATTGCCGGAATATTTGATATGCAGTCTGGCTCTAATGCAAATACCCAAATATTTGAAATTGGAGATAATGGCAACTTGAGTATTAGCTCTGCAAATCCGAATGCAATTATTGATTATGGAAATAATAACTATATCCGAACTTCGGAAACATCCGGTTCGCTGTGTAGAGAGATTACTATAAATGAGATTTATGTGTATCCTTTGGGTTCATTAGATGGTGGGCTTAGTCATTTTGTTCCTGCTACGTTGTCTGCCGGAGCTACAGGGGCTGATGGTCAAGTCTGCGTCCGCACTTCACGTGGTACACACGCTACTTTGGCAGGTGGTCATGCAGAATTGCCTGAAGATAGAACTGAAGATTACATACAACGCTATTGGGCGGTGACAGGTGTTACCACTGATATTAGCGGTAGACTTAGCTTTATTTATGATGATGATGATATTACGACTGATGAATCAAATATCAAAAGTATAGGTAGATGGAGTAATCCTTTTGAATCTACTCCGGGTTCATGGCTTGTGGTAAGTGGCAGCGTTACATCTGGCTCAAATACTTTTGATACGGATGTACAAATACCATTTAGTGATTTTACAGGTGACTGGACTATTGCAAATGATGGTGCTTTTCGCTCAATATTTTATAGTCGCCAATCTGGTATATGGTCAGATGAAAATAGTTGGACTTACTCTAAAAATCATATTGGTTCTATAGCAGGTTTGGGACTTTACCCTGCTGCTGCTAAGGATTCTGTAGTGATTGGTGGAGGAAATAACGGAGTCGGTAATCATATTATTAGATTAGATAATGATTATGATTTGGGTGGAGTGCTTGTTGGTACAGATGCTTCGAACACAGGCACTTTAGATATGGGTGATTTTGTTGTTACCGGAACTACTTTTACTGTAAGCCCTAATTCTACTATATATGTAGGTTCTGCTTTGGGTATTAATCCTGTTGGTGACGACAGAGGAAATGTGCAGACAACTGACTTAAGGAAGTTTGGCGGCAGTGGTAGCGAAATAAATATTGTAATGAGCGGAAGCTCAAATCAGGTAATTGGGGATGCATTCCCACTTGATATTAATACTCTAACGATTGCGAACACTGGTGCAGTTAATGATAACACTGTTCTATTTGATAAAAATATTAGACTTACAGGGGATTTGAATTTTAATTCCGGTGTGACTGATATCCAAAACTTTAGCCTAAATACGGCTAATAGTGGCACTGTAAATATGCTTTCCGGATCGTGGCTAAGATTAAATGGTGCAAATGATTTGTCTACTACAATAGCCGGTTATTCAAATTACAATTTAGATCTTGGCTCTGTGATAGAATTTTATGGAGATAATCAAGTTATTTCTAATCTACCTGCTAATCTTTCAAGTGGCTTAGCAACTGTCTGGGCTAACATGAACGGCACGAAATTTGTTACCTCTTCTCTGCTTATTAGAGGTGATTTATACATACAGAATGCAGCAACTCTGCAAAACAACCCTACTGTAGATGCTTTACAGATAAATGGAGATGTATATAATGCAGCTCTGATAAACAATGACGGTGTTATACAATTGTGTAATTAAAAAATTAGCTGACTATTGAAATTGAATTTAACTTTAAATTGGTATACAATAAGCAACAATACGTATGAATACAACGAGTCTTTATAGTTAGGCTAACTGCTTGAAAATAAAGGGATTAAAACTAGGTAGAAATACTTAAAAATAACTAGAAATGATTTTGTACATTGAATTACGTATAAAAACAAGAAAATAACTAAATTTACGTATATATTTCAACAAACAGGGAGAAATCCTATGAGATTCTTTACAAGAAACTGGAAAAGGTATAGTGCAATCGCTCTATTAGCGCTTGGATTACTTACCCTTGACGGTGAAGCTCAGACTTTGAAAAATCAGTCTTCCGGTCGTATCGTAAATAGTGGTACGATCAAGTTTACTTGTCCTACAGGGCAATTCCAAAATGATGCCACTATGGCTTCTACTCCATTGACTAATACAGGTACAATTGAGTTTGAAGAAACTGCTTCTGCAAGTGGTGTTTTACAATTTACTGACCTAACCGGCGCAGTTGCTGGCAACGCATTTGGTTTAAGTGTTGCTAACAGAGTACCGGGTACAGTGATTTATAACGGTGCCGGCGCTCAAACAGTGCAGTCAGGTTTATACTTAGAAAATTTAGACTTTGCAGGCTCAGGCAACAAAACATTCGATGGTGATGTTTATGTTTCAGGTGCTTACTCTGTAACTTCAGGCTCGCCGGTATATGTTAATGCCGGTGGTAGTGGTGGTGGAATGACTTTCACTTATGACGGTACATTAGCTCAGTCTGTTTATGCCGGTGCAGTTCCGTATTATAACCTAAGGTTTATGGATGCAGGTGTTAAAACTCTAACAAGCGGTGATATTGCTTCAGCTACTAATGATGTAGAAATTGATGGTGATACTCGCGCGTCTGGTGTAGTAAATATTGATGGTGAACTAACTGTAGGCCACTCATTACTACAAGAAGCAGGTGCTGGTAATCTGGTTATTGATAATAATGCAGATGCAAACACAGGTACAATCCTTCTTGCTGGAACTGCTGCAGGAACAGGTAACTCTCTCTTAGAAGCTACCACTAATATTAACAATGGTGGTGTTTTAAGAACTACAGGCGATGGTCTTTTGACTGTTGCAACTACAGGTATTTTAAATTCAAACGACGGTACTTTAGACTTAGTTAGTGGTGATGCTGATATCAATGGTACTTTAGCAGCAACTGCTACCGCAGGTAACATTTCTGTTGCTCAGCAAAGAACTTTAACTATATCAGGTGCATTTACTAATGCAGGCGATGGTTCAAACTTAGCATTTGCTGATGAAACTGCTACCGGTGATGATCTTGCTTCTACAGTAATCTATGATGGTACTGCAGCACAAACTGTTGTTGCTACTACTTCAGGCAACCCGTATGCTAACTTAACTGTAACAAATACAGCTGGTGCAGCTCCTGGTGGTGCTATATATGTTGCTAATGACTGGACTCTTGGTGATGCTGATTTTGATATGGCTGCAAATACACTATTCATGACAGATAATGCTGCAACAGCTGCATATAACACTGACCATGAGGTAATTGGACGAATGAATCGTACTATGGGTGTTGCAGGTCCTTTGACGTTTAATAACGCTTCTACTACTGTTGCGGTAACAGCTGCTCCTGCCAGCTTAACAGACTTAACATTAAATGTTCAACCTGGCGGTTACTCTACTGATGCAACATACAGTGCTCACTACGATAACACTTTAGATGTAAATCGTCTGATTACTTATGATTATAACCAATCTGCAGCTGACTGGGTAGCAGCTTTTGAATATGGTTACAAAAAAGCAGAAGAACCAGCTTATCCTGCTAACCCTGCAGGTGGTAATTATGACCATACTTCACTTAGATACCGTGAGTTAACTGCTGCAGATGCTTCTGAAAAAGTTGCTACAGGTAGTGCTACAGGTGATGAATATGCAGGTGCAGTATTTGCGAACAGAAGTTTAGCAGGTATTACTCCGGGTACAACAACTCTTGCACAGATTGGTGACCCTGCTCCATTATTCTTGCGTGGTGGTCCAACAACATTCATCTCAATTACAGATGGTCGTTGGGCAAATCCAAATACATGGGATGAAGGTGCAGAACCGGGACCTGGCGATTTCACAATTATTGCAACCGGAACACAGGTTCACGCAGGTGGTGTTGGTTCTAATGGTCGTGATCCTTATAATACACCGGAAGCTCATCCAACTCAGTTGACAGCTGGTTGTACAGTTCAAACAGGAGCTGGTTTGATATTTGGTAATAATGACAATGTAAGTTTCTCATTGAGTGCAGGTGCTTCAATGACAGTTGAGTCAGGTGCTGATGTTGATCCTAATCAAGCAGACTTCTCTACTTTCTTGTCCACAACTCCTGGTAGTTCAGCAGGTCGTGGTTTGATTATCTATGAAGGTTCAAACCCAACAATTTTGAAAACTCCAACATTGGATAACGCCGGTTTAATCTATAATGATGGCGAAATTCAAGTTTGTGACTAATACTATTTTTAATATAGAGACAAGCAATCAGCTTGTCTCTATATTTATATAACAACATGTTCATTTTAAAGAACTTGGAAAATATAAGGATATTAGGGTATAAATGTTGAAGAAACTTTACATATTATTACTGATGCTGTTTATGCTTTTTAGCTTTGTAGATGCACAAAGGCTGAAGAGTACAGGTAAGATTCGTAATAATGGTAAGGGAAAGATTAAAGTAGAAGGTGCTTTAGAATCGAAAGACAACGGTGCTGTAATTGAAAACAAAGGTAAGATAATTATTGAGGGAAATGCGAATATTAACCAAGATACTTTGGGCGGTTATGTAGAGTATAACTGGAATGAGAATGTTGCATTTCAATATGTACCTTCTTTGTTTTATAAAAACGTGAGCTTCTTTGGTACAACAAAGAAATTATTAGATACAACTTACAAGAGAAATTTTGTAGCGGGTGATACACTTTTTGTAAATAATGATGTGGAAATTCGCACTGATTCCTCTCACTATATATATACTCAAGGTAGAGTAACTCATAATGGTCATATCAATAAGACAAGCCTGAAAGGTAAACTTATCTATGAGGGAGATGATATTCAGAATGTTGACGGAACAGGTGAATATAAAGAATTGGAAATGAATAATCCGACTGCTGCTAAGGTGATAAACCAAGGTGGTTTTAGTGTTGTTACTTCGCTTGAATTGAAGAAAGGTGAGTTCCAAAATACTGACTCTACTAATTTCATTATGGGCAATAAAAGCAAAATCGTCCGACATGTCGGTGCTTCTATCGCTTATGAGCCGCAATTAGAAGGGCAAATATCTGTAACTTACAAAGGTACAGGTTCCCTGCTAACAGGTCCGGAAATACCAAAGGGTACTGCAGACTTGGCAAACTTAGAAATAAGTAATTCTGACACACTGTTTTTAGATAGAAACGTAGATGTAAATGATACTTTACGTGTAAATGCAAACGTGGTGACTTATGAAGATACTTTATCCTTAAGGAACAGGTTAAACCCACTGTATGGAGCTTCTCCGGATATAGAAATAGCCGGGAACTTCAGAAGAACTGTGATAGAGGTAGGTGACACCATCTTATTGAATAACAAGTACACATTTGCACTTTTTGAATCGATAGAAGATAAAGGTGACTTGGCGGAGCTTACTTTCCACATATTACCATTGACTCAACCGGTAAATGGCAACAAAAAAGTCACAAGAAGAATCAATATTACCGGCAAAGATATAGCCGGCAATGAGATTACTGATAAATTTAAAATGCAATTCCGGTATGCATGGAGACATAATCCTGGGGAAGCAGTTGATGAAACAAATGGTTTGAAAGTTGATGAGTTAGTGCTTCAGCGTTGGTCTGATAATAACTGGATTAATTTCAAATCTGATAAACCATTTGTGCTTTCTGATGAATCATGGGCGTATGGAGTTAGCTCTGAAGTAAATTCTACAGGAATATTTGCCATAGGCGGGCCTGATTTTGAAATGATAGTGTTCCGTGCGAAAGTTATGCTGGAAGGACCTTATAGGACTGGTAATTTTGCTACAATGGCTATGGATTTGAATAAACGCAATGAAATACCACTGACACCGCCAAATAATCAGTATCCGTACAACTTAGATCCAAATTTGCCAACAGTAAATGCAATACCTGATTCGGTAGTAGATTGGGTAGTATTAGAATTTAGAAAAGAAAAAGTAAATGCTGCAGAACGATTTTTCAAAACAGCATTTATAAGATATGACGGTAGTGTTGTTGGTATTGATGGCAGTAATGATGTGATGTTTGATTATGCTGATGGCATAGATTCCGGTGGCGGGGATTATTATGTATTTGTACGTCACAGGAATCACTTGATGTTACGCACTCAGAATCCTTTACCGTTATACCCGGATAACAATGATGTCTTTTATGACTTTTCTGCTAATGGCAATTTAGTAGAAGGCGGAGTTCAGTCTCTCAAACTACTTGACATAGATAAAGATGGTAATAGACTCTTTGGTATGAGAGGTGGCTATGAGTTCAACACTCCCGAAGATGATTTTAGATTTACTTTAGATGATGATAGGTTAGCCGCTTATAACGAATTTACACAAATTGGTTACTTATGGGGCGATTACAATATGGATGGTATCGTCAACACTAGAGACTTTAATATTAGTTGGAATAATAGAATTAAATAGTAAAATGAATTAGTGGTTTGTATCTAATAATTGAATGAAATGAAAAAACTGACGCTATACATATTGACTTTGTTACTCTTTACAAGTGGGCTTTTTGCACAAGAAAAGGCTGCTTTTGTGCAGATATATGATACGTATAGATTATCAGAAGATGTACTTAGTTTCCGTTTGATAATGGGAAGAAGTAGCGAAAGATGGTACAAATTTGCGAATGGTACATATCAGTTTGAGTTTGCAGATGGCTCTCCTATAAATTCTACATTGTATAATTTCCGCTTTATAAGCTCAGATTTGGAGCTTGCAACTGTCGCAGGTGGCGGAGATTTAGATAAAACAGCTTATACTATAGACCCCGTTGTTTTTAATGACCGTTTTAGTGTTACGATAGTAGGCCCTGAGCTTTTAGGTGATTGTGAAACAATCCCTACAGACGATACGGTATTGCTCGGAGAGTTTCAAATTAGCACAAAAGACGGCTCAATAGTGCCGGATGTGTTGAATTGGAAACAGCCTTATTTATTTTACCAAGCATGTGCTTATAAAACAGATAAAGATTCTTTAGATGGTTTTATTACCAGATTTACGGTCGAAGACAATATAGAGATGCATGATGAGATTGGCTCTATTGTAGAGTTTAGGGATGATGATTCTGAAAGACCGACAATGAGATTGGTTGAGTTTACTGCTGAGTATATAGGTGGTAAAAAGGTAAAGCTGGATTGGAGGACTGAAGAAGAAGCTTATAATAAGGGTTTTATATTAAGGCGAGCCCCTCGCCCTGACATGACACTACAAACTCAAGATTTAGATTTTTCTCATGAAGTGGCAAATCACTCTGAAGATAATCGTTTGATAGGTAATGGAACAACTAAGCTGACACACACTTATCAATATTATAATGATACCGTGCAGTATAGAGGTGGTGATTATTGTTATGAATTGCTCTATGAAGATTTTGATGGTACAGTAAGGTCATTAGCTTATGCTTGTGCTCCGGTTCCAAATGCGGTTATTGTATATGCATCACCTTCAGATAATCCTTTTAAAGTATCAACGGATATTAGCTACATTGTAGATGATAATGTAACTCTAAGTGTTACAGTTTATGATCTTGGGGGTAAAGAAATAACAAAGTTGGCAGACGAATCAGGCAGAATACTTGATGGAGTGTTTGTTTCCAAAGGTGAACATGTTACAACATTTCATGCTGACGAACTTGCCTCGCAAGGTATGTACGATGTAATATTTATAGCACATCCGATAGATGACCCTTCTGTAGAGCTTTCCAGAGCGGTTGTAAAACTTCAATTGATGAGGTAGGAGTAATGAATGGAAAATATTTATTATTACTGCTGCTCGCACTAACATCTGTCAATAGCTTCGCTATAGACTTTAGCAAACCTAAATATGATGAAAATATAATAGCCGGAAGTAACTATACTCTTGAATGGGAGGCTATAGCCGATGCTACTTATACTTTATTTTACTCCTTAGACAGTGGTAAAACTTATAATATTATAGAAGAAAATATTACAGGCAATCAATATGTTTGGTTAGTTCCTGAGTTCAATGTTTCATCTATTTCATTGCTATGCAGTGCTACTGTATTTACCCCTCCAAAACTTTTGTATAAAGAGAATCTAAACTCAGGTCGCGTAAATTCAATCTGTTACGACGATGAGGGCAGTAGAGTGCTTGCTACTACCTTTGACAATAATATTTATATATATTCTGAAACGTTTGTAGAGCAATTTGTGTTTTCGTTTCCAACGTTAGGAACTGTTTTTGATGCTGAATTTATAGGAAAAGATTCTGTTTTATTTTCGGCAGGTGGTCAGTTATATATATTTGACATAAGCGATGGGATTGAAGCAGAATTTGCACAAAATGCGTTTACTCCTGATGAAAATATAGAGAAAGTAGCTTTTGCGAAAAGTAGGAGCGAGATAGCTGCGGCTTCATACGACGGCACATTTAAAGTTTTTGACTTAGCTACGGCATCGGAAAAGGAAAGCTTTAGCTCCGCAGGAGGACATGAATTCTACAGTTTAAGATACTCTATGGATGAGACTATCTTAGCTGCAGGAGATAAATCCGGAAGAGTTTATATATATAATTTTGACAATGACGAGCTTCGTGAGATACCTCCGGTTATAAATCCAAAGTTTACATGGAATATAGCAAGAGCGATAGATATAAGTCAAGATAACACAGAAATATCAGTTTCTTATGCAGATGGTATGTTTGCCAGATATAATTTATATAATCTGGAAGTTATAGAAATGATACCTGCCCATACCGGTCAAATTAGAGCAATAGAATATCATCCGTATAAAAACTATTTGCTAACTGCATCTATGGATAAAACATTTGCTCAGTGGGATGGCGGAAGCAGTTTGCATGATGCGGTAGATTGCAGTCAGACTATTGTAGATGCAGGATATTCTGAGACAGGTGATACTATTGCAATTTCTACTTATCAGGGTGAAATTCAATTCTGGTCGAATTTTAACAGAAGTATAGACTCTGCTAAAACAGCTTTCAATTTAAAGTATATTTTAGAAATCAGTTTGCCTGAATATACTGTTTCTTTGAATGAAAGGATTGCTGTTACTCCTCAGCTCTCATATACACATAAAAATCAACAACCATTAGTAGCAGTAGATTCCTTAGTAATATATTATAACTTCCCTGCTAAATCATTGTACCCATTACAAGATTTGAATATCGAACGACAAAGTGATAGTTTTACATTTTTTCAAACTATGTCGTTAGATGCTATTTCTTCAAGTCATCATATAGCTATTTACAACGCTTTGGCAAGAAAAGCGTCTTTAGAAATTGATAGTGTACAAACCGGTAACAAAATGCTACAAGTGAAGACAAATGACGGCAGTATAGAGGTTATAGATGATTGTTTGTATGACTTTAGCACATCGATAAACGTAGGTAAAGCGCAGCTAAGTACATCACCTAATCCGGCGCAAGACGTAGTCTCGATAGACTGTAAGTTACCTGAGAATCAAGTACATGATTATGTATTCTATGATATGAGAGGTCAAGCAGTGCCTGGACTAAGCGGGAAAATTGATTATTTAACAGTTTATAAAAAAATAAATATATCAAAACTTTCAAATGGATTATATACATTTGAAATAATTTCAAAGAGCGGACATAAATACAACACACAAATTCTTATACAGAAATAACACTTTTTGGGTGGGGTTTTGGATAAATTGAAGCAAATACATTCTTTAGTATTCATATTGATTCTGTTTGGTAGCATTTATTATTCAAATGCGCAAGCTCCTGAAGGCTATCAGCGTGATATTCAGGTAATGGATAACAATGATACTTTAGTTATCGAAAGGAAGCACGGTGACTTTTGGTTTGGCACATTTGCCGGAGTATCTTTAAACTCATATTTTGGGGATTTGGTACTAAAACCAAGCACAGAAGGGCTCATGAACCCTTTTACCCAGACGAATGTATACCCACCGGGTTCCGGTAGTGGTATATTTTTAGGAGTTATTGGAGAATGGTTACCAATAGATAGTAAATGGGGAGCCTCACTACAAGTTAGATTTTTTGATAGTCGATTCAGCAATGCTGAAACAGACATAGCAAATGACAGTTTGCAGACATACTGGAAAGCAGAAGCTGATCTTAATTATATATCGATTAGCCCTGCTGCACGCTATAATACAAGTATAAAAGGATTATACCTTACCGGTGGGCTTGATTTTGAATTAAATAATTCTACAGATGTTAAAGTAGGCAAGTATTTTGAAAATGGTTCACCCATAGATGAGTTAAAAATAGTATCAATAGAAGAGATTAAAACAAGATTTGGCATCAACTTGGGTTTAGGGTATGAATTTGTCATAGCTGATATAAATAAAAAATTCAGAGCTCGCGTATCTCCTTATTTATCATTACACGCAGGTTCGACAATATTGACAGATTATGGCTCATCATGGAATACAATTATGATGCGTGCTGGTGTACAGATTAAGATTGGTAAAGACAGAAGAGCTTATGACACATTGCCTTTTGATAAATCGTATCAGGCACCTACAAGATACTATGCTTCTGTCAAAAATGAACAAGGTATAGAAGTAAACTTAGCTGAGTTTAGGCAGACATTACCTCCAGTTTGGATTGCTCAAATAGAAATACCAGCTATACAAGAGGAAATCAGAGAGGAGCCTATTCTAGATTTGGCTGATGTTCGCTCGGAAAGGCCCGTAGAAACTGAAACTGAGACAATACCTGTGCCGACTACTTCACGCAAGATAAATGTAGTACCCGGAGACACCGTAAACTTCTCATTTAGGACATCAACTTCCAGTGAATTGACAACAGAATCGAAGGCCTACTTGAATGCGGTAGCTGAAGTTTTAAAGGGAGACCCTAACAAGATAGTCAGAATTAGAGGTCACTCTGATAACCGTGGTACTTTGACACAAAACACTCAGAGATCTAGTTCCAGAGCGGATAAGGCAAGAGATTATTTAGTTGGCAGAGGAGTGCCACCCGGGCGAGTATTTGCTGCGGGAGTTGGTTCCCTATATCCAATAGGTGATAACAACACAGAGGCGGGACGACTGAAAAACAGAAGAATAGAAGTACAGGTGATAGAAACGCGTTAGAAAAATAAATAGGATAATATATCAAAATTTAAATATTTTTTCCTACATTTATGGAATGTCGTAAACTCAAATATGGAATTAGATATGGATAAGACTTTACCAATTTGTATTATTGAAGATAGTACTCCTATTAGAAAACTATTTAGTGCTCTTTTAAAAAAATCAGGTTATTCAGTAATGGATTTTGAAGATGCTTTTTCAAGTTTGGAATGGTTAAAAGAAAATCCGGCTATGGGTATAATAATGGATATCTTACTGCCTGATATGAATGGTACTGATTTGCTTAAGAAAGTAAAAGAAGTCCCCACTCACAAAGATACTCCTGTGATAGCTGTTACAGGGTTTGCCACTGCAAATGATAAAGAAAGATTTACAAGTATAGGTTTCAATTCTTACATAGCTAAGCCTGTTGTAACTGCTACTTTTGTTGATGATGTACTAAAAGGTTTTCAGGAAAATAAATAGACAGATAAAATATGAATACTAACAAAAACTTAAACAACAACTCTTTTGAGTCCTTGGTTTCCAATATGACAAAAAAGGATAAGTCTGTTTATTCAATCAAAAAGACTTACCCTGCTTTTATCGTATTGCTTATTTTATTGGGTATATCCTGGGTTGCATATAACTATGTTAATCAACAAATTGCCAATGACAGAAATCAGCTTTATGATGAAGCTACTGGATCAGTGATTAAACGATTTGAGCAGGCTTATGCAAGCAATCTGCAGATTACTAATTCTATGACAGGGATTTATGATCAGCTTTTTGAAGTAGTTAGAGACTATTTTGAGTTATATGGCAACACGCCAGTAAAAACTGACCCCGCAGTGTTAAGCATGATTTATGCTCAAAAAGTTTCTGATGCAGAGCGTGGACAGTATATTCATGATGTGATGTCGCAAGGGTATTGGACATATAGAATCGAACCTGAGGGCGAGAGAGAAGAGTATTTTCCAATACAATATATTGTGCCGTTTGATGAAACTACTAAGCACAAGCATGGATTTGACTTAAAAACCGACGATAGAATCTACAAAGCAATTGAAAAAGCTAGAGATACTTATAGTGCTACTTCTACGGAGTTCTTCCCAATAAGAGAGCCGGATACTTTGGGGTTCTACATAGTGATGCCAATATATAAAAAAGACTCTCCACGTGATACTGAGGAAGAGCGAAGAGTTAATCATCAAGGTGCTGTGTTGATGGAGATAGAGTCTGATTTGTTTTTTAGTGGAGCTTTGGGTTCGACTGTAGCATCAGATACGACTATTGCTTTTGAGTGCTTTGGTTTAAAGGAGAACGGAGAACGGTATTCAATTTATAAATCTAAAAATTATGACCAAATTCCTGAGTCTTATATTCCTGTGATCACTTCTGAGTATAAGTTACCTCATGTAGATAAAAGTATAATAATAGCTTTTAAAACCAGTGATACATTTGGTGCAGATCTTTCTGCAGATATGCCAAATATTGTATTGGCTATGTCTACAGTTTTAAGTTTTGTATTTGCAATCTTGCTGTTCTTAATCTTGACTTCTAAAGAAAGAGCAGAAATAAAAGCAAAGAAAATCTCTCGTTCGCAAACAAGGATTACGGATTCCTCAAAAGATATTATTGCGACTTTGAGTCTGGACGGTGTTTTTGTAACTGCAAACCCTGCTGTTTCTGAGATCTTAGATATTTCTCCTGAACAGTTGTTAGGCTTAAACATAAAATCTTTGCTTCTAAAAGAGAAGGATAAAGATTTATTTGGTGGATTAGCAAATACACAAATTGAAGAGTTTACTGAGAGGTTTGATTTTGAAGTACACAGGCATGGTGTCAATGAAGAATCTGTTTGGATTAATTGGAGCTTTACGGTTTCCAAAGAAGACGGATATATTTATGCTATTGGTCGTGATGTAACAGAGCAAATACTTACTGCGAAACGTGAGCGGATAAAAAGTAAGGAAGTAGAGATTGCTGAAATGATAGCGAATAAATCTACTGCTTACATTGCACACTTTATGACTGAACTGTCTCACAGTATCAGAAACTCTCTGACAGGTGCTATTGGTTATATTGAGATGTTGCAGTTGGGAGTTTACGAAAACGAAGAAGAGTTTAACTCTTATTTGGATATGGCTCATGAATCTTCTCAGGAAATATTCAATTATATAGCAAGTATAGTAGATGCTGCTTTAGAATCTTATAATAGCTTGCTGAAAGAGAAACGCATAAATGATCCTGAGTTGTCTGACAATTTACCTGAGCTTTCTGTTATTCCTATAAACGAGCTGATGGAAACTCTCAATAGTAAAATGAAAGATATAGCAGGGATTGATTTTAATGTAAACTTCAATAGCGACAATCCGGATTTGAAAGTAATTTCTTATAAAGAAAGTATAGATAAAATCTTATATGATATATCTAAATTGCTTGCTTATAATTTAGATCGATTGGTGCTTAATATTAATGCTGAAGATAACACTTCGGGCGGGGCGATACTTATTCAAATTATGGATGAAGGGAATGATTCGCTACCGGATTTGATTGAAATATTCCGTAGTAATAGCTCTAATCTAATAAAAAATATAGCTTTAGATAAAGACGATGTGCTACTTAATTTCTCTAAAATCAAACTACAAGCTGAACAAATTGACTGCCATCTTACTGTTGAAACCTTTGGCAAAGGGGATTCTAACTTGGTGCAGCTTAATATTCCTCTTAAAGGAAGGATGTCCGGCAAGTAGGTAGAAAAGAAGTGTATTATAAGTTGATTTGATAAAATCCTCCAGACCGAATTAATCGGCATGGAGGATTTATTTTGTGTGTTATGATACCAAATAGTAGTTAATGAGCTGATTTGATTGGTTTTAGCCAAGCTAAATGGCTAATAAAAGTCTGATTCGTATGGACAGATAATATGTTATGTAGCCTTTACTATTTTTCGTATCTTTGAAGAAATGGGGTATTAGTTATTTAATAAGAAACAAATATGAAAACTTCCTCTCTTACTAAGCTAGGTATTAAAAATGCTGTTTATTACTCTTACCATGGAGTAAAAGCTGAAGAAAAGAAACTTGGTGGTAAATATCAAGTAGATTTAGATTTATGGTATGATGCTACCAAAGCTATAATAAATGATGGTGTAAATGATGCTTTGAATTACGAAGAAGCAATGTTTTGCATATCTGAAATCATAAGTGGAGAATCTTACAATCTGATAGAAACAATTGCAAATGAGATATTGAATCTGGTAATGGAAAAATTCCCTCAGTGCGAAAAAGCAACTATCAGACTTAGGAAACTTGCAGTGCCTATCAGACGACCAATAGACTATATAGAAGCTGAGCAAACTATGGAAAGAAGTGACGGATAACAACACAGTTTTGCTCTCTTTGGGTTGCAATTTAGGCGACAGGATGAAGACTTTAAACCTTGCGGTGGATTACTTTTCCGAAAGCAAAATATTATCATGCTGTAAGGTTTCTTCTTATTACGAAACTGAACCTTATGGTGTGAAAGACCAAGCTTGGTTTTTGAATATTGCCATGCTGGCAGAAACTACTCATTCGCCGCAGGAGTTGCTCTTTTTGTGTAAAGCATTAGAGTATTTATTGGGACGCAAGCCGAGAGCAAGATGGCATGAAAGAGAGATTGATATTGATTTGCTACTCTATAATGATTATGTCACTGAAACTGAGAAGCTGATAGTGCCACACTCTATGATGCATAAAAGAAATTTCGTGATGGCACCTGTGGCTGAAATAGCTCCGAATATGATTCATCCGAAACTGCTTGAAACAATGTCTGATTTATATATTAGATGTGAAGATACTAGTCAAATTAGAAAGATTGAAATAGATGGCTCTCCATATACCAAATGATAAGATTGAAGAAATCAACCAAAACGCAGACATAGTTGAGGTTATTGGTGATTTTTTGGATTTGAAGCGCCGTGGAAGAAATTACATAACCCGCTGCCCATTCCACGAAGAAAAGACCCCTTCTTTTAATGTCTCTCCTGATCGTAATATTTATAAATGCTTTGGTTGTGGTAAGTCCGGTGATTCCATTTCATTTTTGATGGATTATAACAAACTTACATTTATAGAATCAGCCCAATACCTTGCCAATAAGTTTGGTGTGGATTTGAGACTGGAAGAAGACGAAAGCAATAAAGATCAAACCGGCGAAAATGCAAGAGCCGCTGCGTTTAAAGTCATTGAGGCAGCTGCGGAGCTATACCACAAAGTTTTGTTTTCTCAAGATGGTGTTAATACTATCAATTATTTTCAGGGCAGGGGTTTTAAGTTAGACACATTCGAAGAGTTTAATTTGGGTCTGTCGCCCGACTCCTGGGACGCTACTTCTAAGTATTTGCTCAAAAAAGGTTTTTCTGAAGAGTCTATGCGTAATGCCGGTCTTATTATAGATAAAGACAGTGGTGGTTATTACGATAGGTTTCGGGGAAGGGCAATGTTTCCTATAAGAGACTTTATGGGAAGAGTTATCGGTTTTGGTGCTAGAGATATGAGTTCCGAACCTAAAACTGCAAAGTATATCAACTCACCCCAGTCTCTAATTTATGATAAAAGTCAAGTGCTTTACGGCCTGTTTGAAGCCAAAAATGCTATGCGTAACAGCAGAGAGGCTATACTAGTAGAAGGTTACGCAGATGTAATAACATTACACCAAGCAGGATTTAAAAATGCAGTAGCATCAAGTGGTACCGCTCTTACTGAGCAACAGGTTAAGTTGTTGTCGCGATATGCTAAAAAAGTAAATTTGCTATATGATTCGGATAAAGCCGGGCAAGCTGCCACAGAGAAAGCATTACATTTGCTGTTGAGAGAAGGTATAGAAATATCAATAATCAAATTACCTGATAAAGAAGATCCGGATAGCTTGATTAGAGATAGTGGAGTAGAAACTTTTAAAATATACAAACGAGAAGCTATTGGGTTTGTAGACTTCTTGCATAGGCGTTATGAATCGAATGGTCTGCTTGCATCTCCTGCCTCTATGGCACAGTCTCTTAGAGATGTAATTAAACTTATAAGACTTATTCCTGATAAGCTGCAACAGCATTACTATATTCGCCGACTTGTTTCTATATTTAAAATATCTGAAAATGAACTTGAGATATTACTGCGTGAGACTAAAGACCAGCCAAGCTCGTATAGGCGGCAAATGCCTATCGCTACTGAAAGTAATGAGACCGATATAAGTGCTATAAATCCGGAGTTGAAAGAGGTTGCGTTAGGAGAGTCGATATTTTTGATAAAAAAATATTTGCTTAAAGATATATATATTGCGGAGTTGCTAATCTTAAAGTTAGCTCTTACAGAATCTACTTCCATGGCACTACTGGAAAAGAAATATAATTTTAGTGATGAAAGTATGATAAGTGAGAAAGGCAAACGACTTTATGCTATAATTCGTTACTTTACTGAGGTGTCTTCTAATCCACTTGCGACTATTTCTCAAAGCGATTTTATAGAAGCAGAAGATCAAGACTTAATTTCGTCATTGGTGTTAGAGTATCAAAAAGTAGTGGATAATTGGGATTTGGAAGCGGCAGGAATAAAATTTAGTCCTGAAAGGAACTTTGTTGATTCTATTTATAATCTGGCTTTAAAAAAAATTAGTATAAGGAAGAAAGAGTTAGAGCTTAATCTAACTAAGACTGACGACACAGATGAACAGAGCGTGATACTAAAAGAAATTGTAGAGTTAAATAAGGCATCTTTTGCTATATCAGACAAGATGAAGGATTAGTATGAAACATGAGAAAGTAAAATCTTTAATATCAACAGTCCAGGAAGCTATATTTTCTCGCACAGTGATAGCAGCTGTGTTATTTGCAGTTGCTCTTTGGGGATATACTAGCCTGAATGAAGAATACACTACTCGAATAACTATACCTTTGGAGGTACAGTTGCCGGAGGATAGGGCTCTCGAGCAAAGCTTACCGGAGGAAATATCCTTAGAAGTTAAGGGCTTAGGATGGCACTTATTCAATATTTTCTTTTTTAATTCTTCTGAAAACTGTTTTATAGATCTTTCAGCGAAAAGGATAACTGACAGTATTTATACTATATCAAGAGCTGAGATTCTAAAAGGGGTTCGCAATTTGATGAATTTAAATGCAACTGATGTGCAACCGGAATATATGCAAATGATAACAGGCAGGATTACCGAAAAAGCTGTCCCTGTAAATCCTAATTTACAAATATTACCTCGTGATGGCTTTATCATGGCTGAAGCAACGATGGTGCAGCCGCAGAGAGTTACTATCAGAGGTAATGATAAAATAATAAAAAATATAGAGTCATGGCAGACTTCTCCAACTACTTTGAAAGATGTATACCGAGATATAAATGTATCTGTATCTTTAAAAGATACTTTGGGAGGTATAGTTGAGTTAATCCCATCTGTCGTAACTTTATCTAACAAAATTGAGCAATTTGCAGCAATGACTGTTTACGATGTGCCTGTAAGAATAGTAGGTGGCGTGCTTTCAAGAGAGCATACAATCAGTGCAAAAAAAATAGACATAACAGTCAGAGCCGCTGCCTCGTTGTTAGACAATCTTACTGCTGATAGATTTTTAGTGACTCTAAATTATAATGATATTATATCAGACTCTACCGGGATTTTAGTGCCAAAAGTTGAAAGTCTTGATAAAGTTAGAGTATTACAAAAAAGTCCTCAGATAATTTATCATTATAAGCGATTTAAAGAAAGCCTTATAGCTAATAAATAAATCCAATAAAGTGACTTTGTTATATTAGCAAAGATATTTTTCCTCATAGATGTGGAATAGAATATTTTATATATAAGTCCAATTGATGATTCGAAGTATTGAAAACTTGGGATATTCGCCTTTGGCTATTATTGGATTGTTTATATAAAACATCTAAAAATATATAAATAAAGCTACTGTTATAGTATAAATAACAGTAGCTTTTTTCGATTTGTTAGTATTATTTCTTACTTGCTTTCTTCTTGTTCAGTTTCTTCTACCGGAGGAATGCTATCCGGAATGATTTTTTCATTATTTGCAAGCCCCATAATACCACTGTAGATTAGCCATGTTCCTTTTTGTTTTTTTAGAGTTCTCTGCACTCGGACGTATACATGCTCATGGATTCCATGTTTGACTAAATCTAATGACATGCCATACATAATTGTAGCAATTTGGCCATGTGGATCCATATCTATGAATACATCTTGCAATTCTCCATAGCTGATTTTTTCATACTCATCCCACTGAGCTTCCATTGCTTCTTTATACTCAGGGAAAGTGGTAATAATCTCTGCTGAGTCAGTACCGAAGAATTTTACTTCGGCCGCCAAAGTCTCTACAACTTTGGAAAAGTTCTTTGCTTCTGCAGCATCATTGTAAGACTTGATGACATTTTGAACCGCATCTTTTTCCTTATTAATTTGTTCTTGAGACAGGAATTCCTGTTGCGGTTTGCAAGAAGCTAACAAGATAATAGATGCTGTTGCAATAGCTAATAATATCGATTTCATAACACTACCCTTGACAATAACTTTTGATAAATTAAATATATTTACTCATTTCTTATTTGGACGAAGCTATACCTAAAATAATATAAAAGTAATCCATACCCAAGAAAAATTTTAGGAATTGTATAATAACTTAGTTTTACAAAATTGGTATGCTAATTGTACTAAGAGGTATAAGGCTACTTAAACAGTAAAAAATGAAAACAAATATTAATATATGCAGAGGGCAACGATATGAATATCTCTGAAATCAGAAATACAGGTGTTGCAAATTACGAGCCATACGCTCCTAAGAAAATTGATGCAAATAAGCTATCTGAGGTGCAGAAAAATGATACTGCAAGTGTAGAGAAGTCAAATGAAGCATGGCAAAAAAACATCTTACTAGATGCTTTAGATAGCATAGAGAGCACGCTGGTAAAAGATGGTTCACATCCTTTAGATACAGCTTCTAATGCACCTATAGAGTCTTTTGATGAAGCTTTGATAGAGCTCAATTTTATCAAAACTCCTATGTTTGAAAAATATGCTTCCCAAGCTCAAGCGAATATTAAGGCAGAAGATGTTGTTGCCTTATTCGCAGAAGAATCTTTCTAAATATTACTAAAACAGAATATAAAAGCTTATATCTTTAATGGATTTGCTCCGAAGATATAGGCTTTTTTTGTGTCTTTTGCAATTTTTTCTGTATTTTATATCTATTATTGAAATGAAAGATATAAATATTACTTTTGCAATGGAGAAAAAATGAAGAAAACATTAGCTGCGTTGGCTGTGGGTGGGATGCTAATATTAGGCAGTTGCACAAATACAGACAAAGCGTTTCATGGTACTGAACATGTAAAGGAGACTGCTCCTGTGAAAATTGATGATGCTTCTATAAAATTTGCTATAAATCAATTAGTTGATAAAAATGGCGAAAAAAATATTGCTCGCATAGAAAAAGGTGTGAGCCAGGTTGCTGGTTTGTGGAGATCTTCCGACGGTACGCCTGCAGAGTTCCAAAAGTTTTGCATAGATTATTTCTTAGCTGATGATGTAAAAATGGATATGATGTACCAAACTGTTTCTAATAACTTAGAAACTATATATGGCTATCTCAACGAAATTAGATTGGATATAGCCCGCCCGGTGCAGCTTGATATAGGTGAGTTTGGAAAAATTGATTTGGCTTTTTCTGCTTGGGATCCTTATGCACATATTACTTCTGATTTCTTTGATAATAAAATTGCATTCCAAGTTCTCCTTAATTTTCCTACATATACTCTAGCAGAAAAAACAGAGTTGGGTGGAAATTGGAGTAGAAAGCAGTGGGCTTATGCTCGAGTTGGTGACTTATTTACAGATAGAGTGCCGGCTGAGCTTAATCAGGGACAAACGACTGCATACTCTAATGCGGATGCTTATATTTCAGAATATAATATAATGATGGGTTATTTGAGAAATGATAAAGGCGAACAGCTTTTTCCTGAAGATATGGCTCTTATTACGCACTGGAATTTGAGAGATGAGATTAAATCTCAATATTCTGAAAAAGACGGTCTTGAAAAGCAACAAATAATCGCCAAAGTAATGGAGAGAATAATTACTCAAGACATACCGGAAGTAGTAATTAATTCTACGGACTATACTTGGAATCCTTATACAAATGAAGTGAAACAAGACGATAAAACAGTAGAAGTCAATGGTGAGCCTAACACCAGATACCAAGTGCTTTTAAATAACTTCAAAGCAATCAAGCGAGTGGATGAGTTTACTCCTGTTACTCCTACATATATTGAACGTAGATTTAGTGGCACGATGGAAATACCACAGGAAGATGTAGAAAAGCTTTTTGTTGATTTTATTTCTTCGCCGGTAGTTAAGGATGTTGCTAATATTATTAAGGATAGACTTGGTAGAAACTTAGAAGCGTTCGATATTTGGTATGACGGGTTTAAAACTCGCTCAACTCTCGACTTTGCAAAGTTAGATGCCATGACTAAGAAAAAATATCCTAATACAGCAGCTCTTCAAAAAGATTTGCCTGTAATATTGAAAAAGTTAGGCTTTACTTCTCAGAAAGCTAATTATATTTCGGATAAGGTGCACGTTGATGCTTCCCGTGGTGCAGGCCACGCTGCAGGTACTGCAATGAAAGGGCAGAAGTCAAGACTTCGCACAAGAATTGGTAAAGATGGAATGGACTATAAAGGCTATAACATAGCAGTTCATGAATTTGGCCACAATGTGGAGCAGACATTTACTACTTATGAAGTGGATGAGTATATGCTAAATGGTGTTCCGAACACTGCTTTTACGGAAGCTTTTGCTTTTGTGTTCCAGCATAGAGACTTAGAGCTATTAGGTATTAAAAATAATAATCCTGACCAGGAAATGCTAAACACTTTGGATCAATTTTGGTCTGCTTATGAAATAATGGGAGTGTCAGTACTTGATATGCGAGTATGGAAATGGCTATATGCTAATCCGAATGCTGACGCAGCTCAATTAAAAGATGCAGTAATAAATCTATCAAAAGAAGTATGGAATAGTTATTACGCACCTGTATTTGGCTTCAAAGATAACCCAATATTAGCAATTTATTCCCACATGATAGAAATTCCTTTGTATCTATCTGCTTATCCGTTGGGTCACTTAATTGAGTTTCAGATAGAGCAGTATGTAAAAGATAAAAATCTTGCAACTGAAATGGAAAGAATGTGCAAGCAAGGAAGAATTATACCACAGATGTGGATGAAAGGGGCTGTCGGTAGGGAAATATCGATAGAACCAATGATAGATGCTACTGAGCAAGCAGTGGAAAGATGGAATAAAAAATAGATTAAATCTGACATAAAGATTGAACATTAGGCGGCTCGAGCAAATCGGGTCGCTTTTTTTTATATTGGGAGTGAAGGAGAGAGACTTCAAACCAAATTTGTTATTAGAAAAAATTAACCTATATTTGTCATTAGAAAATAAGTATTCTGGTAAAAGCCACTAAAGTACAAGTTAAATGCTCTTTTGCTTGGTAGGAAAATCTTACTTTGTGCGACGGGCTACACTTCGGCAAGCTCAGTGACCTTGCGCAGTTGCACTGATTTGAGGATAGCCTGTCGCCTAATGACAAATGTGGGATTAAAATGGTTATAAGTTGTTGAATGGCAAGGGATGAAACCCCTTGGTCAAAAAGCGATAATGTAATATTTTCTTACAAGAACCAGGGAATATGTGCCAAGATTCTATAGTCATTCATAGTACTTTTGGTAACATCTAACGACAAATCCAGGTTCAAATAATGATCAGAAAAGAAAATAGTTTGAAGTATTTGTAAAAAAAGTAACTTATTATCAATATAATGTGTTTTAGTTGTATAGACTAACGTATAAATCATAATGAGAGATTGATAATGAGATTGTGCTTACTGCAGTTATTGATGCTAATAATGAGTTTCAATATTTCAAATGCAATAGAAATCAAAGATACAACTATATATAATTTTAGAGAAGTAGTCAAATCTGATGCAAATCAAAATCGAAGCTTCTATGTATCAAAGTCAAATTCTTTAATTCTCTCACAAAGACATATAGATGCTAATAATAATTATGAGATAGTATACGAATTGCTCCAGTCTGAAGATGGAGTAAATTGGGAGAAAGTTTTTCAAAAACAGGATATTAGCAATGATGATTGGTATCAATTCCTATTGATTGATACCCAAACTTATGTTATTAGACAAAATGATTCTATTGTGCACATTAGCACAAATAGTGGCTCGAGTTGGAACGAACTTGCAATAAAAGATAAAACAATACCTAAATTTATAAATGAGCAAAATGGAACATATTATTATTATGATGAATTTAATGATTCTCTCTATGTCTATGGGGTCGATTTTTACGAAGGTATATCTAAGCAGGAAGTAATACCTATCAACATTAAACAAGAATTAGGAGTAGATTCTCCGTATAGAGTTTCTCTCAGTAGTGTTGATTTTGTTACAAGAAAAATGATTTTCTATGCCTCTGAGTCAGGTTATGATAAGGCATATTACTTTAGAGAGTTCGATGGTACTCAATGGAAAAAATTATCGGGAGTGAAGGATCATACAGCAGAGCAAGTGTATGCTTATCTTTTCGAGGATCAAGTTTATGTATTTGAAAAACTTGAAACTGACTCAAAGTATAGAGTTTATATTTCTAAAGATAATGCTAAGAATTTTGTACAGTTAGAAGATTCTGATTTTTATTATGGATTCCGAAAAGATATGCAAGGGAACACTTTTTTTTACAATAACTATATGACAGTCTATCAAAATATAGATGGTACATTTTCTGCATATACAGGTGATTATTTCCAGGAAAAGAAAAGATATCCGACTTATATAGTGAACAGAGGCTGTATCTATTATGTGAATGGCTCTTCTCTATACAAGTCTGAACCAGAGGTATCTGTTCATGAGAACTCTAAATATAGTGGTAATATATATATAGCAGGTGATAGAATATATTTCAAATCAGCCCATTCATATACTAATACAGAAATGAAGATATATAACTTACAAGGTCAATGCCTTTATAACGCTACTTCAGAATTATTTGTAGGAACAAATGGAATAGATATATCAGATTTAACATATAACGGATTTGCAATTGTTGTTATTTCAAACAGTTATGGTGAAATGATTGGTTTAGCAAGATTAATCATAAGAGGCAACAGATGAAATATGTAGTACAGGTTTGTATATTTCTTGCTGTTTCGTTATCTCTAAAATCTCAATCTTTGGAATATATATTTTCAGGTTGTGAAGATTGTTTTATATCAAATATTGCTGTAGCCGAAGATAGCACATTTTTTATTAATGAGATTGAAGATTTAAAAAATGGGGAGAAAGCCTCAAATGTTTATAAGTCAACAAATAGAGGTGTAGATTGGGAGTTAATATGGAGTAGACAAAGTTATCCCGATATGCAACCAGTTAGAACGTATTATGCAAGAAGGATAGTCGCTAAAAACAGTAATACTATTGTGATGTGTGGATATAATGGCATATTTTTTCAATCGTTAGACGGTGGCAAAACTTGGGATTCAAGTTATGTTGAAGAACTATTTGGGCGTAAAATTATCTCTTTCGATAGGCATGAAAATGAAGTAGTCATTGCTATAGATCGATTGAATGAGTTCTTATATTCTTCGGACTACGGTCTAAGTTGGAAAACATTAAAAACATTATTGTTGCCTTTCCCTCATAACCCTGTCAATGTTGTTTTTGAGAAAAAGAATAGCTTTTTAGTATCTGCAAACGGTATAGACAAGATTGGTAGCCTGATTTGTAGATATCAGGATGGGAGTTGGACTCGTGTTGATACTATAACACAAGACCTGATATTCCAAATTTATACGATACAAAATAATCAATATTTGATTATATATAGACATATAGATTCGATGTTTACCGGAGGCGATGGCGAAACATATATAAATTATAAATACAGATTGTTTGATTCTGACTTTGAATTTAGTGAAAATATCTTCTCAAGAAATGTACATGAGTCGGACTATTTCTCCCCAAGCGTTGCTACCTATGATGATAAACTACTTTTAAGCTGCAATGATACAATATGGATTTCTGATAATAGGGGAGAGACATGGAGCTATGTTACAGAGAATAATGAGGTTTATAGAAGAAAAGGATGGCTCAATGGAGTAGATTTACTTGATAACGGTTTTGGTTTGTACCAAGATCAGATTGCTGTCTACTTATACAACCCCGGTCCAACTTCAGTAGAAGATGATCAACGGGAAGATAACTCAATCTCAATCTATCCGAACCCTAGCTCGGATTTGATTACAGTAACATATGTAGACGAAGGATTGGAAGATGTTATAATATTTGATGTGCAGGGCAAGGAAGTCGGAAGCTTTGACGATGGTAGCAGAGTGCAGGATGTTTCATATCTGGAAAGTGGAACTTATTACTTGCGCTTTTCTTTTAGGGATAAGATAAAGATTAGGCAGCTTGTGATAAGTAGGTAAGAAAGATTTTGTATAGTATAAAATAAAAGAGACATTCAAATTATTTTTGAGCGTCTCTTTTCAAATTTTAATAGATAACAATTCGTTTTCTGATGTACTTTCTTTTTCCTATACGAATCTCGCCAATATAGTCGCCCGGAGGCATCTTTTTGCCTTGGTCATTTCTGCCGTTCCATGTGTAAGTATGGTAGCCCGGAGTTTTAGCTCCTTTGAATATGGTGGCTATTACAGAAGCCTGCACAGAATAAATAACGATTTCAACATCTGTATTATAATCTAGCTCGAATGACATTTTAGGAGAAACATCTTGGACTAATCCCATTAATTTACCAATAGAAGACAAAGGAATTTTCAAGCCATAAGGGCTATAAGTGTTCATATTAGGTACGCTTAGGGCTTGCTGAATGTTATATTGATGGTTATATGAATCAACCGGGTTTGGAGCAAAATACTCACGTGGTATGGAGTTTATATTATTAATCGCCACTTGCCAAGGCGAGCCACTTTCTAAATCTTTTTGAAGTCTCCAAACTGATTCGGAAAGAGCAAGATCATATTGCAAGCGCGAACCGGTTGGTATGTGCAGGTTCATAGCAGTGTAGTAAGCACTGTCTTGCCTATCAGAGAAATCATACTCCGAAGAGCTAGGCGAAGTAACAGCCGATGAGTCACTATTGTTTTGCAAAGAGTCAGCAACAACATGTTTAATCGGTCTTAAATCTTGCTCTTGTGCAGAGAGCGAGTCTGCAATAAGAGCAAAAGAAGCCCCGAAGATCAATAAATAAGTTAAGTGTTTTCCCATAAAAGGTATTAACTGTTTAGTTGGCAAAAGAATAATATACGTATTTTTTGAAAGAAAATAAAGATAGAAGGGAGTTTATTCCTTTTACTCTATAAAAAAAACCGATATGACTAAGGTCATATCGGTTTAATACGAGTAAAATATATTTTAGTTATTTACTTTTTTCATTAGGTCAGTTTTAGCAGCTTCAGATAGCAAGTCACCAATGGAGAAAGAGCTACCGGAACCTTTTGCTTTTGCAGATTCAGGAGTAACTGATTTTTTAGGTCCTCTAGGTTTTCTATCGCGGAAGTTCGCTTCTTTAGCTTCAGCAATTTCTTCTTCAGAAAGTTTAGGCTGGAGGATAAGAGATTCTTCTTCGATAACAAAATCAGCGACTAATACTTCAATAGCATCACCAACGTTATAAGGAAGTTGTTTGCCACGAGGGATGTGAGTCATTTTGCTACGAGGCATGAAACCATCGATGTCACCTTCTACAGTAACAACGATACCTTGCTGAACAACTTGAGCGATAGTACCTTGCAGTTCTGCACCGACTTGATATTTGTCTTGCATAGCTGGCCAAGGGTTTTCAGTAAGTTGTTTCAAACTAAGGGACATAGTTCTTTTTTCTTCTGAAATAGCGATAACTTTAACTTCTACTTCTTGATTTTTTTCAAGAACAGAGCTAGGTTTTTGAATTCTTTTAGTCCAAGAGATTTCATTATTTCTCAAAAGACCGTCAATACCTTTTTCGATTTCGATATAAGCACCAAAATCAGTAAACCTGCGAACGATACCTTTATGAACAGAGTCGATAGCAAATCTTTCATTGATACCATCCCAAGGAGAAGGTTCAAGTTCTTTTCTGCTAAGGGCGATTCTACTGGCTTCGCGGTTGATTTCAACAACAACAGCTTCCATTTCTTCGCCTTTTTTAGCTACGTCTTTCGGATCATCAATGTGTACCTGAGAAAGTCTGGAAATATGGATAAGACCTTCGATACCGCCGAGATCGATAAACACACCAAACTTAGCAATAGAAGAAACGATACCTTTTACCTTATCGCCAACATTTATGTTATTCCAAAAATCTTCTTCTAAAATAGTTTTTCTGCTTACGATAACAGTTTTTCTGTTTTCTTCTTCTTGAAGTTCATGAATCATAACAGTAACGTCTTTGCCGATAAAAGCAGCAAGTTCGTCTTCAGTAGGATTTTTTTTCAAGCAGAAATGAGAAGCAGGGAGGAAAAGAGGCATATCTTCAAACATTACGCGAAGACCGCCACGAATGCGAGCAGAAACTTTAACATCGAAAGATGTCCCATTTACGTGGCATTGTTTCAACTGTTCGAAAAGCTCTTCATAATGCTTTTGTTTAGCTTCAGCCGGAGATTCTTCATTTACCTCAGGTGTGGAAGCAGCATTTTCTTGAGCAGCTTCTTGCTTTACTTCTTCAGTTTTCGGTTCAACATTCAAATTTTCCTGGGTGTCAACATTTTGTTGTACATTTTCGTTAGGGTTTACAGTACCTTCTACCATAATACGCACCTGAGATAATTGATAATCATAGAGTTTTTACGAGCTTCCAAATTACATAAGTAAATACAGTAAAAAGGAATATGCTATATTTTATATAGAAAACAAATATAGCTAAATAATCTAAACAAGAATGCGAAAAAGTGAGAATACTACATAATTTCATGCAAAATAAATTAGCTAATAAGAAAGGAGTTTATAGCTAAGTATATATTATATAAGAAATTGAAAGAGGAGCTATCTCAGATAGACTTTTGTATCTGATTTGCTGTATATATTACTTATATAGAGTCATTGATTACGATGTAATGTAAAAAAGAATTTGGAAATAGCAAAAAATTCTCTATTTTTGTTATTGCTATCGGTATATATTCCTCCAAATAATCTGCACATTGTCAAAAAGAGTTGCAAACTTGACAAATATGTGGTATATTTGTCGCTTTGTGTCTGAACCCCCGTGAAATTATGCGGGAGAAAATCAATTAAATATTTTTAGGAGTAGATAATGAGCATACGCCGTGTATATGAGACGACATTTATAGTAAATGCTGCGCTCGAAGATGCGGATATCGAAGCAGTCTTGAATAAAGTTAAAGGCTACATCGAAAATCATGGCGGTGAAGTATTGGAAGTTAACAAATGGGGTCGCAGACGTCTGGCTTATCCAATCAATAAAAAGTACAATGGATATTATATTTATGTATCTTTTGAAACCATGCCAAGCTCTGTACCGGTATTAGAAAGATTTATGGATCTTGAAGATACAGTTCTTCGTCACTTAACTCTAGTATTGCCTGATAAACTAAAAGAATTCAGAAGAGAAAGAGAGCTTGCTGCAGGTAGAGAAGCCGCTGCTGAAGAAAAAGCTGAAGAAGAAAAAGCCGCTAAAAAAGCTGAAGAAAAAAAAGCAGCTGTGAAAGCTGAAGAAAACGATGCGTAAGCATGTGCATCATACGTATTATTTGATAAAAATTTAACTGAGGGATAGAAATAATGAGAGTCATTTTGCGACTAGATGTTGATAAACTCGGTATTATGGGTGACATCGTTAACGTAAAAGACGGTTATGCCAGAAACTACCTTATCCCAAGAGGTTATGCTTATCTCGCGACTGATGGTGCTATGAAACGCCTTGAAGCAGAGAAAAGACAATACCTCAAACGCATGGAAGAGGAAAAAGGTAAAGCTGAAGCATTGGCTGAAAAAATCGTTGATGTACAAATCAGTATCGCTATGAAAGTCGGTGAAGAAGGCCGTCTGTATGGTTCTGTTACTCCGCAGATGATTGGCCAAGAGCTTGCTCTTAAAGGCCATGATATCGATAGAAGACATATCGTTATCGAAGACGCTATCAAATCTTTAGGCGTATTTGATGTAAAAGTTAAACTTCACCCTGAAGTGGTTGCTACACTTAAGGTATGGGTTATTAACGAAGACGAATAGTCTAAAAAAACGGAAAACAAAAATTTAAAAGCGTAGTTTTAATCAGCTACGCTTTTTTTTTGTATCTAATTTTATCTAAGTTTCTCCGTCGGGTATAATAATGTATGTATATGAACATGAGCAGAATAAGAATGAAAAAATATGCTGTAGTTACGGGTGGTACAGGTTTGATAGGCCGAGCTTTAGTAAAAGAGTTGTATCAAAATGGATATTCAATTGTTTTACTAACTAGAAGAGTCATTGATAAAATAGATGATATTGAAGTTCACTCTATTTTATGGGATTCAGAACAACCTAGAGATATCAAAGACGAACTTGATAGTATAACAAATAAAACAAAATATATTCTGATTAATTTGGCCGGATATCCAATTGCTCAGTCAAGATGGTCTGAAGATGTGAAGAAAAAAATTATAAATTCCAGAGTCAATGGCACAGAATACTTAGCCAAAGAGATGTGTGATGAGGATTCAAATGTTAGTCTATTTATATCAGCATCAGCAGTTGGATATTATGGAGATACTAAGGAAAAAGTAAATGAAGACTCACCTAAAGGGGAAGGCTTCTTAAGTAATGTGTGTGAAAAATGGGAAGCAGCTTCTTTGCATTCTAAAGTTGAGACGAAAATCATACGAATTGGAGTTGTGCTCAGTCAAAGTGGTGGTGCACTAGAAAAAATAAAGTTACCATATAAGTATTTCCTTGGAGGTCCAATAGGATCAGGTAATCAATATGTACCATGGATCCATATTGAAGATATTGTAAAAGGTATAATTTACATAATAGAAAGCAAGCCAAAAGCAAAGGTTTTTAACATGGTTGCACCGGAAGCCGTGACAATGTCAAAATTTTCTAAAGAAATAGCTAATAGCATGAGTAGACCAAACTTATTTCCGGTTCCTTCCTTCATTTTGAAATTAATGATGGGAGAAATGTCTTCAATGGTGTTAGAAGGGCAGAATGTGATTCCGAATAGCTTCTTGAATAGTGGTTATAATTTCGAATTTCAAGTAGTAAACAAAGCTTTAGAAAATATGGTATAAATAAAATATTAACACAAAAACTAAATAATCACTTTGTAATGTCAGCAAAAAGTATAATATTGTGTTCTATATCATTGTTTAAATAAAAATAAATTATATTTATGAAGTTAATGGTCTTCTTTTTATGTACTGTTATGCTGACTTTACCTTTGTTAGCTCACGACAATACATTTCCAACCTTTCCTCAGGTCTATGATGATGCACAAATTTGGACCACTGATTTAGAGAAACTCGAAGTTACTAATTTGAAAGTATATCAAGACTATATTAGTTTTGATGCACCTCAATTCTCGCATGATCAAAATATTCCAATCAGTGAAGTAGAAGTTATAAGAGTTCCTCATGGGAATTTTGCAGTGGAAGGCTTCTTTCTAGGCGGTTTATCTGGACTTGTTCTTCCTTTGGCAGCAACTATTGATAATAGTGATAATAATTCATCATTGTATATTACTACAACACTGCTCGGAGCTGGATTAGGGTTGATTATAGGTTTAGCTAGTCCAGATTATAAGACAATTTTTCATACTGGTAGTTTTTTTACGGCAACTGCACCTATGCAATCTTTCAACAAAGATGTTTGTAAAGTGATGCCTATACTAAATATTCAAATAAAAATTTAATGTGAGGAAATACGTGAAACCTTTTCATTTTATTATTCTACTAATAATTAGCACTAGCTTGTACTCATGTAATACTTATATAGTAAAGACAGAGGGTAATTCAGAACAAGTTAAGCAGTTCGAAAAGATAGCTTTACTTAATGTTTATATTGATCCGCCTTATAGACCACTTCTTCCGTTGTTAGATGCTGCTGTTTATAATTCATCTTTTAGTGATATATATGGGGATGTAAATGCTTTACATAGTAGGGAAATTGACAAACTACAAGACTATATGGTAAGGAAGCTTAAAGATTACAGCGGGAAAGAAGTTTTAGCAGGAAAAGAACTTAAAGCAAAAATGAAGAGTCTAGACCTTGAGAAGTGGGATATAAAATCACTTTCTTGTAGACTCGATGATGATGACTTCCCAAAAGCAGTTATATCAAAAGATGGAATTAATATATTTGATTTTTCAGATGAATCCAGGTCTGCTGATTATTTTAACTCAGGAAAGGTAGATAGTGTTCAAGCGAAATTGAAGCATCTTTGCACAGCTTTGGAAGTTGATGGTATTATAGTAGTAACTGTTTCAGTACCTACAACACACGTTGGGATGTTTGGTGGATCAGGTTCTAGAAGTATGTTCGAAGATTTGTTCTTCTTTGATAAAAATGGGTTCAAAATATGTACCGGTATTGTTAGGGCGAAAGTCTCAAAGGGAGATGCTGATGATTTAAAGCTTTATGAATCTGTATTAAATAAGTATTATAGATGGACAGAGATTTATTTCCAACACTTATATAAAGATATAGACCCTAAAGAATTAGTCGAAGGACCGAGTGGGAAATATTAGTTGAAAAATAGAGTATAAAAGGGGGCTTCTAAAGCCCCTTTGAATATTTATTGGCCGATAAATATCGGAGCATTAGTGTTGTTTATCAAGTATTTGGTATAAGAACCTGTGAGGTATTCTGAAATTCCCTTCTGAGAGTGTGCACCGAGCACATACATGTCAGCCCAATCTAAATAATTATTACCGATATACTTTTTGATATTCTCAGGTGTGTAAACTGTGTGTATGTTGGCAAAGTTGTGAGCTTTCAGATATTTCTTGATATCCATTAGATAGTGACCTGCAAGTTTTTCGTAATCGTGAGACATCACTATATGTATATCTATATTTTTGCCAACCACACCTGCTAATTGTGCAAATCTTTGGAGACTTCTGCTACAAGGTAAACTTCCATCATAGGATACTAAAACCTTTACATTCGATTTATCTAAATGTGGAGCGTGGAAATTTGCCGGAACAGTTAGTATAGGCGTAATACTATGATCTAATATATCAACAAAAGAGGCACCCCCTTTTTCTTTATCTGAATCAAATTCGTAATAAGTCTTTTTGCCAATTACCAACAAATCGTAAAACATAGATTCTTCAAGAATTTTTTTACTAGGCAGACCTTGGCGTTCGTGTATATCGTATCTAACACCAGCTTCTTTACATTTATTTTCAAATTTAATAAGTAGATTTTTAATTAGATTATCAGCTACTTTTATCTTGTTTTTCTCAAGTTTTTTAGCATAATATGCAGCTCCTGCGGGAATAGGCCCTACAGATCTGTTTATACCTTTAATATCTAAGATAACTAAGCCGGTAAGTTCGGCATCGTGAATTTTTGCAATCGAAGTGGCTTGTTCAATAGACTTTTCGCAATAAAGCGATGCGTCTAATGGTACTAAAATCCTTTTGATCATCTTAACCTCTGAGTATGAGTAGTCAAATTTGTCAGTTGGGCAAATTAGTTTGAAATAAGGAAAACGATAATTGTACCTAACATATATATAATATACGCAAAAGTTAAATATTTGTGCTTGAAAAAAGGCGATTATGAGTAAAAAAATAGTTGCACAAAATATAGAAAAGAGATATATTTGTGTCCCTCCAATGATGGAGGTGAAACGATAACGTTCTTACAATCAGCTTAAAAATAAAAGCGAAAAAGCGAAAAAAACATTTGGTGTTTATCGGTAAAAAGTTTAATTTTGTGTCCCCTTCGACAAGGGGGAAAGATAAAAGTTCTTATCAGCATCGAGCCAAGTAAAGAGATACGAATTCTACTTGAAAATACTTTAAAAAACATTTGGTGTTTAT